>QIAN01000205.1 GCA_003225005.1 Acidobacteriota bacterium
ATTCCTTGCTGGCGGCTCAACATGTGCTCGAGATGTTCCGCCGCGTGCTGCCACATGGCCACTCCCGCGCTCGCCTCGACCGCCTATCCAACCGGCTCACCAAGATTGTCAGCGAAACGCGCAAACTCCGCACCCCCTGAGAGTGGGCAGAGATTGGCCGGTAATGTCGATAAGCCGGAAGTAATTCGGTTACTTCCGCATCGCCCGTACGCGGCAACAAGGGGGCGCGTCAGACACGCAAGAAACGAGTCGTCTGGAACTCGCACTGGTGGCAGATTCGTTGTGCTGCGGTCTGGCGAAGCGTATGATGCGCAAGCCCGATATCCAAATCGGAAATTCCAATTCGAAAAGCTCAAACAAGTTTAAATTAAAGGAGACGGCTATGAAGAAAGCGTCGATATGGTGCTTGCTCGCTCTGCTCTCACTGGTCAGTGTCGCAGGGTCGCAGACCGGGGCCGGCACCGAAAAAGCTGTCGCGGCACTGGAACAACGGTGGCTTGAGGGGCAAAAGACAAATAATCCTAATCTACTCGCGCCGCTGCTGGCTGACAAGATCGTGGTTACGGAGGCCGATGGGAAAGTCAACGACAAGGCCGGGACGCTTGCGTTTTACAAAAACACTAAATGGGACAGCGCCGCGTACGACGATGTGAAGGTAACGGTATTTGGCGATACGGCCATCGCGACCGGAGGCTTCAAAGGTAAGGGCACCGATGCGATGGGAAAGCCTTTCGATAATAATGAGCGCTGGACCGACACGTGGATGAAGATGCCGACCGGTAAGTGGCAGTGTGTTGCGAGTCAGGCGACACCAATAAAAATGTAAGCAGCGCACAACGCTCGATTCGTGTGGCCTCCCTCCCCAATGGCGGCCATTTTTTTTGATCCCTGCCTAGCGCGTTGCATGAGGATGGCAACGATTCTGGGTGAATTGTTGCCAATCCGAAAACTGGAGTCTGGCCCATAACGCAGAGTCGCCAGTCAACCGCCCGGGATGTTGGTAACATATCGATGGATCATCGAAGGTTGGTCCACCACTCGGTTCATGCAGTCAGCCTGGAAAGGCACGATCACCCACTCAGCCATGAAAAAACTTCCACGCAAGGGCGGTCACCGTTCAGGAAAGCAAGATCGGCGAAATCCCCGTTTCTCCGGGAAGCTTGTCATGCTCTACGAAGACGATGCCGTCGTGGCCCTCAATAAACCTGCCGGACTTCCGGCGGTGCCTGTGAAAGGCTCCGATACACCGTCCGCATGGTCTCTGCTTTCTGCGGAACTGAAGCCGAGGAGACAGCGAGCCTTTGTCGTACATCGCATCGATCGTTTCACCTCCGGGGTTCTGCTCTTTGCAAAAACCGAACGGGATCGAGACGCACTCGTTCGACAGTTTCTCGGCCATAGTCCGGTGAGGCAGTATCTCGCAGTCGTTCGCGGATATCTCGGCGTCAAAGAAGGGACGCTCGTTCACTACTTTCGACGAGAAGGAATGTTTCAAAGGTTGACCACCGAGAGAGGCTCCCAAGCGGCTCGTGCTGAACTTCGGTATTTCGTCGAACGCCGTCTTCGTGCCGCTTCGCTCGTCCGAGTTACGCTGCGGACGGGATTGCAGAATCAGATCCGAGTGCAGTTTTCAGCGACCGGCCACCCGGTCATCGGCGACAGAAAGTATCACCGGGCGGAAGCGTTGGAGCGGCGAATTGCTCGCGTCGCTCTTCATGCAGGGCATCTTCAGTTCATTCATCCACGCTCGGGAGACAGCGTCTCCGTTGACTGCGAACTCCCCCCAGACTTTCAGTCTCTTCTTCAGGCATTATCGCTGCCCACACGCCCGCGTCGGTGACTGTTCCAGTAAGGCAGTTCTCAGCCGAGCATCCCGCGACAGCGCCGCTACTCACGGCTAATCGGCCAACCGGAATTTATCCGCAGTGAAGTATTATGGAACGGCTAGAGTTCTTGGTAATGTCGGCGAGCCATTTCTTTTTGCCAGCCTCCTAACTGGGCTAGCCCGCACCTCCAGCGCCCCCTTGTCTCCCAAGATTCGCTGTCGGCAATGAACACTCGTGGCTTTCGGATTCGATGACGGCTTTCTGAGTGTCTCCTGTAGAGGTGGGCGATGCACTACTCGACTGAGTAAATGCAGATGGCGCAAGTAGCAAAACGATACCGCTTACTGCAAAGCGCTTTATGAGCTGGGTATCCTCATTTAGTGGAGAAAGGAGGTTTCATTACAATCTTGGCGGAAAACATTCCATTTCGAGGCGGTTTTACTACAATCAGCAGACCATGACGAAGCCGCTTCTTCTTACCGTAGTGGGTCATCTATGAAGGTGTCGGCTCTGTCAAGGGCTTTCTTGGGCGCATTACTGCCTGCACTCCAAAGAGCGCGCCATTTCGCTCTAACTGGAAAAACGTTTCGACACAATTCCGGAAAGAAGAATCGAGAGCTTAAGCGCTAGTTTCATCTATACAGCTTTCTCTCCGAGTGCCTTCAGGATTCTTGATTCAATGAACACGAGTCGCTGCTTAGGTCTGGTGGGTGGGCTTGGAGTCGGAGCCACCATTCATTACTATCAGAAGTTAGCCAAGGCGCATGAGGCACAAGGCCGCACGCTAGACATCGTAATTGTCCATGCCGAGACATCTCGAGTCTTTGAGCATGTCCAGGCGGATGATCGCGATGGATTGGCTGAATATCTAACCGGTTACATCCGCCGGTTGAAGGCTGCCGGGGCGGAGCTCATCGCCATCCCGGCAGTCACTCCGCACTTCTGCGTGCGGGAACTCATCGCCACCTCGCCGTTGCCTGTTTTCAATATCTTCGAGCCTCTCGTCCAGGAACTTGCGACACGAGCGGCTCGACGGGTAGCCGTTTTTGGCACTCGCTTCGTCATGGAATCGGCGCTCTTCGGCGAGGTGAATGAGGTCGAAATCGTCAAATCGCGGCCACGCGAGATGGACTACATCCACAACACGTACGTCGAGCTGGCTCGAACGGGAGAAGGCTCAGAAGAGCAGCACAGGAACCTGACGGCGCTTGCTCATACGCTCCTAGAACGCGATGGAGTCGACGCCATCATTCTGGCGGGAACCGACCTCGCGCTGCTCTTTAATGAAACCAATACTGATTTTCCCTACATCGATTGCGCGGCGTTGCATCTCCAGGAGATCCTGAACGAGTTACTCGGCGAGACTTCGCCGAATTCACACTAAATTACGTTTCCTACAGCTGGAGGCAGCCGTTTCAGCAGCTCTGGAAGGGTTGTCCATCCGGAAGCTATCCACGAAACGGGCTTCTGGGAATTGTCGGCGAGATTCTGGACGTGTGGTCGGCTAGCCGAAAATGATGCCGCTGATTGACGTAAAATCGACATTCACTCACAACCATGCGGCAATGAGTGTACTGCCCTTGATTATGCCAATTTCAGCGATGAAGTTTGATTCCCACTAGAACAGCACCAAGGCTCAGGACATTGTTGGCGAGGATGTTGAGCATGAACGCTCCGATTTGTCCCACATGCCAATACGCCATGCTTTCATACGCGAATGCCGAAAACGTGGTGAATGCACCGCAGAACCCAGTAGCCATCAGGAGCCGCCAGCGATCATGCTCGTGGTTGGCTGTCCAGGTGAGGACGTACCCCACAATGACGCAGCCGACTACGTTCACGACTAGTGTTCCATAGGGAAAACCATGATGGTGTGAAAGTTCTGAAGAGATGTGGGTGATGAGAAATCGGGCTACTGCGCCAATAATCGCCCCAGCCGCTACGATCAAGATGCCATTTAGCATGATGCCCCCCGCGAAGTAGGAGTCATCAGCCTCTGTGCGGGCGGTTAATGGCGAACTCCATCGCCGTTTTTATTTTAACAAAACTAGCCTCGGACTGGTTGCCCTTTGGCGGGGAGAATGGATATTGTTGAGCAATCGCGATTACACCAACAATCGGGGTTGGTGAGGTATTGGAGATGTTACGAGAGCTAGCCACTCTTCCTGTATCTAACCACGTGCTCGCTGTGGAGATATAATCTCTGTCCGTGAGCACGAGACAATGAAACATCGCGTCGTCCACTTTCTTCAGAAATACCTGTTCAACCCGCCTATCAAAGTTTTGTTTGCGATCGGCCTAGTCCCGCCGGGATATGCGCTCCTGGAAACGACCGGCCGCAAGACCGGAAAGCCGCGCCGTACCCCCGTGGGCAACGGACTCGTGGGCGGCCAGTTCTGGGTCGTGGCAGAGCACGGCCAGAAAGCTAGCTACGTTCGCAATATTGTGGGTAATCCGAGCGTGCGCCTGAAACTGCGCGAAGGGCTACGGGCTCGCTGGTACACCGGCACAGCACACTTACTCTCCGACGATGATCCACGCGAGCGCCAACACTGGCTCGCGAATCAGTTGCCGAGCAGCACCAGCAATGCCGCCGCGGTCCGCTTCTTCGGCACGCAACTTCTCACGGTTCGGATTGATTTGGACGCCTGACACCTAAATGGAAGTGCTCAGAAGAGCATTTTGCGGTAGTTATCCGGTAGAGATTGCCTCCGTACTGTTCATCTTGAGCAATCTGAATGTTCTTTGCACATCCGCTAGCAATACTGCGAAGAACGGCTTAGGATGTTTGATCGTTGTTCCGAACCAGGCTGCTCGTCGCAAAAGAGTACAGCATTCAGAGGTAACGAGGTTCCCTGATGGGGCCGAACGCAAGCCCGACACCAAGTCAGGCACCCAAGCAACTGCCCGCCGCAAACGGGCTGGCGCTTGTACGCGTGACGATTGGGGCAATGTTCGTGTGGGTGTTTTTTGAGAATCTGGGGAAAGGCCTCTACAAACCGGCGGGTTACGCAGGTCTGATCAACTATTACATCAAGGCGAGTCACTCACCGGCTGCCTGGAAGGCGGTAATGGGCCTGGCGGCAAACCACGCCGCGATGGCGGCTCCTATGCAGGCCATTACCGAGATCTCTTTCGGTATCCTGCTCGTCATCGGTCTGCTTACCCGACCGGCCGCATTTGTGGCGTTTCTGTATCTCGGCAGCCTTTGGATTTCGGAGTGGGGCACGGCGTGGATATGGGAACTGCTGGTTCCGGTGCTCGCATCGCTGGGGCTCGCTATCGGACGCGCCGGCCGGAGATGGGGCGTTGACGCGTGGCTGTCGCAACGGTGGCCGTCGTCTCCGTGGTGGTAATCGGGCCAGGTTCAGTGCGAGTGTCCGTCATCATCCCCACCCATAATGAAGCGCAGGCGATTGAGCGCGTTTTAGCGGATCTCCCGTCCGATCTCATGACGGAGGCCATCGTTGTCGACAGCAACTCGAACGACGGGACGCCCGAGATCGCCGCAAGAATGGGAGCCCGCGTCATTCAGGAACCGCGCCGCGGCTATGGGCAAGCGTGCCTTACCGGGCTGGCCACGGCAAACTCCCCCGACGTGGTTGTGTTCCTTGATGGCGACTACAGCGATCGGCCCTCTGAACTGCCGATTCTTTTAGCGCCAATCATTGAGGGGCGTGCGGACATCACGCTCGGTTCCCGCCTCCAGGAGCGGCGTTCTGCTGGAGCGTTGCCTTGGCATCAGGTGTTTGGGAATCGTCTCGCCGCCAGCCTGATCAGGCTTCTCTATGGAGTAAAAATCACCGATCTCGGTCCGTTTCGCGCTGCCCGCGCAGATGTGCTGCGCGCGCTCGCCCTCGAAGAGACCACCTATGGCTGGGCGGTTGAGATGATCCTCAAAGGCGCCCTCGCTGGATTCCGCGTGGTTGAGGTTCCGGTGAGCTACCACCCGCGTATCGGAAAATCGAAGATCAGCGGTACGCTGAAGGGCACGGTCGGCGCCGCTTGGTTCATTCTCAGCTTGATCGTGCGCTATTATTTCCGGCATCGAAAAGCCGGGACACCAGGGCCGGCCTGAGTCTACGCACAGCAGTCGCTTCCGTGATGCCATGGAGGCAACATCCCAGCTGGCATTCTTGCGCGTCTGCAGTCCATCCGGAGTAGAATTCTGCTGCTGCGGCCACATCGCCGCTGATCACCCGTCGGCGGCGCGGCTTCCGAATTCACTTTCAGTTAGAAAGGAGATCTTCATGAGCGCATCCACCACAGTCATGACCTCATCCACCAGCGTGAACACCACCCGTGTGTTCTGGGAACGCTTGTGGCGGACGGCCGGCATCCAGTCCGTCGCCTGCTTCATCATCGCGTATGTCATCTACGGCTCTCAGCCGCAGATCGGCGCGTCACCCGACGCACTCGTCGCGTTCTACGACGGCGATCGCACGCGGATCCTGATCGCTGCTGTGTTTTACGGCCTGGCGGTCCTCAACCTCATGTGGTTCGCGGCGGCTATCAGGACCACCTTGGCGGATGCGGGGCAAGACGGCTGGGGCGCGGCGGCGACCGCCTCCAGCGCAGCGCTCGGAGGGCTTTTCCTCCTGCTCATCACGGTGGCAGCAGCCCTCTCACACTCGATCGCCGGCTCCGGAAATCACATGCTCACATCGGGACTGAACGACTTCACCTGGACCTGCGCCGTGTTGACTTCGTTCCCACGGGCGATGCTGATCATGGCCGGGACGTTCGGGCTCTGGCGAGCCGGGCTGATCTCGAACGGGCTCTTCGCGGCGGGGGTCGCAGCCGTCGTGCTCGTCTTGCTGGGCGGCACCACGTGGCTGAGCGGTGGATTCTGGGCACCGGACGGCGCGTATTCGCGGTTTGTCTCGCCCATCATCAGCCTCGTGTGGGTCGTGGTCGCGAGCCGGGTCCTCTTGACGCGAAGTCCTGCTACGCGCACGGGATGGTGATGCCGACGCTAACCCGCGACCTCGAGGATGAGCCGCGAGCGGGGTTCCGCTCGCTGGGCTAACCCCAACGGCGAGGTTGCGGCCTGCGGCCATGCATCCCCGCCTCCGCGAGAGACGCGAACATATGAGCACAGCAACAACGGTTGATGTCGTCGGCACAGCGCGGGATCGCGTGGACGGCCGGTTCAAGGTCATGGGCGCGACGACGTATCCGATCGACGTGACGCTGCCCGGGATGGCTCACGCTGCTCTGTTGCAAAGCACGGTGACGAGCGGGCGAATCCGTCACAGCGCGGTGGACGCCGAGGACGGACCGAGGCGCCATTGAACGGCACCTGTTTTCAAAAATGCGCACAGACTGACGAGCCAGAAGAATCCAATGGGGAACTTGGCGCGATCGGAAACGATAAACGCACTTGTGGGAATTGATCGACCACCTCCCAAAAGCAATCTGCTATGGAATCCTCCAGCGAGAATAAGGTACATTCGCCCAACGAGGTTCGAACGCTCGTTATTATGGCAAAGGCGCCAAGGCCGGGCGCGGTCAAAACCCGCCTGGCGCCCAGCCTTTCTTCTGAGGCCGTCACGGATTTCTATTGCTGTCTTCTGGACGACACGCTGACGCTGGCGCGGTCATTGAGCGATGTGGAAGTTGCCATCATGTGCCCATGTTCGGACGTAAGCGAACTTTCGCAGCTGGCAGGCAACAAAGCAAGTGTGGTTGCACAGCAAGGTGAGGGTCTTGTTGCAGGCCTTACTTCAGTGTTTGCACACTTCGCAGAAGACCGTCAGCGACGCACCATTGCCTTCAACAGCGACAGCCCGCACCTCCCGCGTTCTGTTCTCGAAGAGGCGTTCGAAACGCTGGCCGCACATGACGTAGTCGTTGGACCAACGCACGACGGAGGCTACTATCTCGTCGGCGCAAATGCCTCCCATCCTGCGCTCTTTGCGGGCGACGGAATGGGCACCAGCAGCGCGCTGGAGAGACTGCTATCGAGCGCACGAGATCTTGAGCTATCCGTAGGTTTCGCCGATCCTTTTTACGATATTGATGTAGCTGATGACCTGACGCGGCTGGCAGAGGAGTTGCGGCTGGCTCCGGCAAGGGCGCCTCGCACAGCGAGGTGGCTTAAAGAGTGGGAGTTTGCGGCGGACCAATCTCGGACAAGCTCTCGGACGGGCTATCGAACAGGCACAGGAGAACTGTGAAGGTCGTCCCCGAGTGGAGAGTATACGTACTCGGCGCCACCTTGTGCGTTGCGCTGACGATCTGCTCACGCAACTTCGGCGATAGAGGCGGACCGTACTTCATGGCCTCGTTGACGCTTGCGGGCATTGCGTATCTCCTAGCGATCCGTGAGCTTTTCGCTACGCCGAAATTTAAACGAAGATTTTCCCGACGAGTTGTCGTGATTGGGCTCTTGCTAGCTGCGGTGTGGCACATTGAATTTCTTCGGCTGCCCCCGGGTGCCGATGATGATATTCATCGCTATGTTTGGGATGGCCGCCTGCAGAGGCTCGGCTACAACCCCTATATTGTCGTTCCCAGCGATCCTACCCTTAAGGGACTGCATACCCAGGAAACCCGCACCTTGAACAACCCGGATCTACCGAGCCCCTATCCACCAGGAGCGCAGCTTTTTTCCCGCGCAGTAACCGCGATTCAGGAATCTACGCTTGCGTTCAAAGCAGCATTTGTGCTCTGCGAGTTCGCAATTGTTTTCGCGTTGCTCGATCTCCTGCGTTGTACCCGGCAGGCAGCGCACCTAGTTCTGGCGTTCGCCTGGAACCCATTGTTGGCCATTGAGGTGGCGGGAAGCGGTCACATTGACATTGTTGGCGTGCTCTTGTTGCTGGTGTCCGCCGCTGCGCTGCTGCGCCGATGGCGCGCGACTGCGGCCGTCGCACTTGGGCTGGCTATCGCGGTGAAATTGCTGCCGGTCGTACTCTTGCCCCTGTACTGGAAGCGGGTTCGCATTCGCGACGCGGCGCTGGCGGCAACCGTCGTCGGACTCCTGTACGTGCCTTTTCTTAATCACGGCCGCATTCCGATCGGCTCGCTCGGTACGTATGTGCAGAATTTCCGATTTATTGGTCCCGTGTTTGCGGTACTCGATCAAGTGGCGCCTCCGCAGTTGCTAGCTGGCTTGGCAGTGCTCGCGGGATTAGCGACTGCAACCTGGCACAGACTAAGAAGCGCAGCGCCTGAGTGGTCTCTGGACCAATTTGCCTGGCCAATGGCAGCATCTCTTTTGTGTGCACCCGTCGTATTCCCATGGTATCTTCTCTGGCTGCTGCCATTTCTGACGTCGGCCTCGACGCTGCTGATCATCTTCTGGACTGTCAGCATTGGCCTCACATACGTCCAATGGCACTTGCGCGCACTCGGGCGTCCGTGGGGGGCGCTTCCTGGTTGGGTCATGCTGTTGGAATACGGATGCGTGGCAATGGCCGGTGCCATGATGGCATTACGCCGGCTCAGGCGGCCGGGGACGCCTCGATACCCTAAGGAATTAGTTTAGTTAATCTTTGCGGCGATAGTTGATCCGACCGCCTCACCCAAAAGAGTTATGAGTCTGTAAAGCGTTTGAGGTAACAAAAATCTACCGCATCGCGTGATGCAGTCGGGATACGTGTTTACAGACTGCGACGATGAACAACGCTCAAGACCTGTCTGACACGACGAAATTTGTTTGATCAACGAGAATACAATGGCAATCACCGAGATCGGCTCAAAAGGTTGGGATTGAAGAACCCATGGAAGCTGTCGAAGACAATATCCGTTCAATTCACCAAGGAGCGAAATTATGAAAGACACGAGCCGTTTAACCATGACGGGTATTCTGCTTTGTGGAGTGCTGGTCCTTGCTCCAAACTCCTGGGCGCAGGCGCGCCCGCCAATTTTCGAGAAGATGGCTAAGACCTATGGTCTCGATTCGTGGGATAAGATCGAGGCGATCCGCTACACCTGGAACTTACAATTGGGCAAATTGAATGTCTCCCGTTCATGGGAATGGGAGCCCAAGACCACCCAGGTCACCTACGAGGGGAAGGACAAAGACGGCAAGCCGGTCAAGGTTACCTACAAGCGTTCCGAGCTTGGTAGCCAACCCGACTCCGTGAAGAACGATGTTGATCCGGGTTTCATCAACGATAACTACACGCTTCTGTTCCCCTTGAAGGCTTACTGGGACGCCAGCCCCGCGGTGATCGACGCCGGTACGTATAACTTGCCGGTGGGCAGCGGCATGGCCGAGTTGGTCGCCGTGAAGTACCCGGCGGAAGGCGGCGGTTACACGCCCGGCGACACCTGGGAACTCTACGTCGGCAAAGACGGCCGCGTCGAGTATTTTGTTTACCACCGCGGCGGGGCCAAGAAGCCGAGCCTTCTCTTCGCAACGTGGGGAGGCCAAAAAAAGGCAGGCCCTCTGCTTATCTCGACGGATCACCGCGGCTACGCTGATGGCACGCCGATACGCGTCTTCTTTACAGATGTGGCGGTCAAGGTGACGGGATCGGACAAGTGGATGACGGCGCAATAAGTCGCGTGCTACGACACTATCTCCAGGCGCTCTCGGGACTGTAAAATGCACGCATTTCGATGAAGGCCAACGTCGATCTGGAAATTGGGCGAAAGACCTTTGCGTCGGGTCTTCTGCCGCAGTTAATCTCTGGGCTGCGCCTATGCCGCCCGGGTGATCTGGTCGCGGTGGTCGGTGACGAACAGAGCATCGGACCTGAGCTGGAAACGTGGTGCAGATTTACCGGGAATCCACTGCTGGAGGCAACGGTCGACCATGGCCGCGCACGCTGGGTCTTCCGCTGCGGGACGGTTGCGGCGCCTGCCGGGGTACCGGCAGAAGACAACCGGCCGCTGGGCTCGCGGCTTTGGCTCTACACGAATTTCGACTGTAACCTGCATTGCGACTACTGCTGCGTGCGTTCATCGCCCACCGTGCCGCGACGCGAACTAGGGTTGGTACGCGTTCAGCGGATCGCTCGGGAAGCGGCGGAGCTTGGCGTCAAAGAAATCTTCGTGACCGGAGGCGAGCCGTTTCTGCTGGAAGACATCGGCGACATCCTGCTTTCTTGCGCTGCAGCCGCCCCGACCACGGTGCTGACCAACGGAATGCTTTTTGCCGGGCGACGGGCAGAAAGCCTGCGTGTGTTGCCGCGTAATCGAATTGTCTTGCAAATCAGTTTGGACAGCGCTACGCCAGAACTGCACGACCTCCATCGCGGGCCCGGCACATGGGCGCGTACACGCGAAGGGATTCAGCGCGTTCGTGCGCATGGCTTCCGCGTGCGACTGGCGGCCACGGTTTCGACCGATGCCGAGGCGGAGGCGTTCCGTGAATTCCTCGATGAGGAGAAGATTGCGGCCGAAGACCGTGTCATCCGCCGGATCGCGTTGCGTGGCGCTGCCAGCGAAGGTGTCGCAGTGAGTCGAGCCGATTTAGTGCCGGAAGTCACCATTACAGCCGATGGCGTGTACTGGCATCCGGTTGGCGCGGAGGATGCCGATCTGCTGGTCACCCGCGACATCTTTCCTCTCTCCGAGTCCTTCGCTGCGGTCCGCCACGCCTTCGACCGCGAAGGCGAACACGCGCATAAGCTGGCAAGAATCTTTAACTGCTCGTGAAGAATCCTGCTGGACAGGGCCGCATTCGCGCGTCGGTCCTATCGGGAGAACGTCTCGATGATCGCCTCGGCGATCGCGTCGGCGTACTCGTCAAGCACGAAGTGGCCGCCGTCGAAATAGCGCAGCTCGGCGGTCGGCACAACCTGCTTCACGAATTCCGCGGCAGCGGGCAAGATGAGAGGGTCATTTCGCCCCCAGACGATGAGCGTCTTCGGCTGCCGGTCCTTCAGATAGGCGGTCCATTCCGGGTAGTGCTGGATGTTCGTCGCCAGGTTCATAAACAACCTCGACATGAAGACCCGATTCGCCGCGATCGAGAAAGCATAGGCGTCGATCGCCCAATTGTCCGGATTCAGGGCGTCGGGCTGGCGCGCGCCCCTCTGGTGAAGAAATTTGTCGCGGTCCACGGTGGCAAATTGCTCGGTCTCGGCCAGATTCTCTGGGGTTTCAGGGCCGCCGAGCCGCTTGTAGACTTTCAGGCGGTCGGGGTCCCAACGCTCCACTGAAATGGTGAAGTTCTGAAAAATCAGGCCCGCGATCCGCTCGGGATGGGCCGTCGCGATGCGCATTCCGATCGGACCGCCGATGTCGTGTATGTACAAGATGAGTGGCCCGGGCGCGCACTGCGCGATGAACGCGTCGATGGCCATGACCACGTCGTCGAACGTCGGTCGCAGGACGGTCGGGTCTGGCGCCTCGCTATATCCCATGCCGGGGTAGTCGGGCGCGATGACACGAAATCGATCCGCCAGAAGCGGAATGAGATCGTGGAACTGGTACGACGACGAGGGAAAACCGTGCAGCAGGACGATGGTCGGCTTCGACAGGTCGCCCGCCTCGCGGTAGAAGAGCCTAAGGCCCGCAACGTCGGCGGTCTTGAAGTACATAAAGCTCTTTCTCCCCACCTTCTTAATTTGCCCACCAGCAACGAAGCTGGTGGTCGTTCCTGAATGCAGGTGCGATTAAGCCAGAATCAACGAGAGGAATCTATTGGGCGATGGTATGCTCCGTCAAGATCAGGACGTCCTCTTCAAATCTATCCAGGTCAACCTCAAATTCATCCCTACCCCGTGATCTTGTCGGCAGGTTTGTCTTGTTCCAAAGCCCACTTTCTTAAGCCGACTTGGCAAGTACCTGCTCGAAAAATCCCTGTTGAGCAGCGGCCTGGCGCAATGCAGCGTAGCCATCCACGTGAGGCGGCAGCCAGCGCTGAAGTCCTTCGGCGTCGAGTATCGGGCGATGAACCGGGTTGTCGTAGCTCATGGCTGAGAGCGCTTCGGCAAACCGGCGCTCCTGTTCAAGGCTGAGGTCAGGCCTCGCCGTGAACATGCAATGATTGTAGGTCGGAGAGGACCATATCTCACGAAGGCCACCTTCGGGCACCAGGCACTCCTTGCGCACAGTGTTCCAGAACGGGCTGCCGATAGCGCCGGCGTCGGCTCGCCCGTCGAGGACGGCGCGCACCACTTCCACTTCGCTGGTCCCGGTATCACCATGTTTGCCTACGTCGCTGTCGAAGCGCAGCGTCCGGTAGTCCCTTCCCTCGCGCATGCCTTGCTGCTCCAAAAAGTGAACGGGAAGAATCGCTGCGTGTCCGCTGTCTCGGCTGCCAAGCGCGAGCGTCCGATTTCTCAAATCCGCGAGCGTAGAAATGGGGCCTCCGGTGACCGCAAGGATCTTGGTCATCCAGCCGAGATCGGTGTCGCGCATCGCGACCGCACGACAGGCATGGCCGCTCCACTCATCGGCCTGCAGGTAGGCAAGGTTTGTGTTCCAGGCCATATCGATACGCGGCACGGCCTCGCCCGGTTGGGCGAGGAGCGCGAGGACCTGCGCTTCGTAGCTCTGAAATAGTGCGACCTCAACGGGAAGATGCGCTTCCTCGTGAAAATAGCGCCGCATCCCCTCCCAAATCGTAACCACTTTCGGATTGTATGCAACAGCTCCTACCCAGATTGTTTTGCTCATAGGCCTCCACCGTTCCTGTCACCGGCGTTACAAAAACACTCTCTGTTTTCGCAGGCGTCAGGTCTCAGAAGAGCGGCATTCCTAACAGCGACTTCCCGATGAACTCGCGCAGAACATCGCCCGTTGGTGCCATCACAGCACCCGCGTGCGCATCGCGGAACAGGCGTTCAATGCTCAAATGCTTGGAGAACGCCGCACCGCCGCAAGCGCGCATTGCTGATGAGGTAACGCTGATAGCGACGTCGCCTGCGGCGGCTTTGGTCTCCAGCACGCGCAGCATGGTCGTCTCGCGTGGCTGTTCAAGATGCTCGATCAAGTCGTCGATGCGCGCCCTCAGCCCGTCGGTATCAATCTGCATCGCCGCGAGTTGCGCGCGTAGGGTAGGCAGGCTCTCGCCGAGGCTCTGGCCGAGATGCTCGAATTTCGCGCTCTTGAGGTGCGACGCAGTTTCAGCGACTGCCGCTCGGCACAATCCCAACGCCACCGCTGCCGTCCCCAAATTAAAAAGCGGGAGCACCACGTTCAGCATGGCCGGAAAGCCTGCGCTGTCATCAGTGAGCTGAAAATCGGCTGGGACTTGGCAGTCGTCCAGCGCAATCGGCGCAGAAGCGTTGGCCCGAAGTCCCAAACCGTCCCAGGGCCCCGCAACTGAAATGCCGCGTGTGTCCGCTCCAAGGAGATAGAGGGTCGAATCGGTAGGTCCCGCCCCTTCAGGGGCAAGCGCAGAAACGACATAGCTCTGCGCATGACCCGCGCTGGTCACCCATGATTTCTTGGCGCTTATGCGCACGCCGTCACCATTGCGATGTGCGCGGGATATAGGCGCCCAGAAATGACTGCGCGAGCCGACTTCACTGAAAGCGAGAGTGGATAAATGTCGGCCCGCACCAATCTCCTGCAGTATGGGCGCGAGTGCCTGAGCCGCGCTGGGGCGCGCTGCCGAGATAGTCGCGGTGCCGAGGATATGCATCAGGTAAACCATAGCGACAGAAGCGTCTGCCTCGGCGAGCGTGGCGATCACAGCCGCAAACGTGCGGGGACCTAACCCTAAACCGCCAACATCCACGGGTAGCATCAGCCCAAGCAGTCCGGACTCACCCAGCGACACGACAGCCTCGGTAGAGAATCGTCCCGCCTTATCGTTTTGCCCTGCGGATGGCGCCAGCACGCGACTGGCGATCTCCCGGGCTTTCAAAACGGCCGCGTCATGAGTCATGATCGCTCCTATCATCCACAAACCTACTGGATCGAGCCAGGATTGTCGCCGAGGATGGTAGTTTAACGGGAAAATTGTGCGCCTGGCGAGCCATCGGGAGTGGTCTGGAGAATAAAAGATATGCCTACCGGAAATTCTCGACCAGCATGAGGACGCTACCAGATTCGTCTGACTGCGGGTAAAGAATCGTCCGGCCATCGGGGGAGACCGCTATGTGGTTATTCACGGGACGCTCAATGGTCACGACTTTCCTGATCTGGCCAGTGGCGAATTCGTAGAAGGAAATGTCACTGTGTCCGATTTTGTCGGGGGGTTGGAGGAAGTAAATCCCCTCTTTCCAAACGCTAAATTGCCCCTCGGAATGTACAGAGTCAAGAACTTTCGCTTCTTGATTTCCATCCACCGAGGCTCTCCAGACGCTCACCGCCTCCGGCCACCCCTTCATGTAATAGAGGAATTTGCCGTCTGGTGATTCTTGCGGAGTGTCGCCGGAATTGCGCGTGATCTGAACCGCCTCTCCGCCGCTGGATGACATCTTCCAGATTTCCTCCCGGCCACTGCGGGTTGAGCTGAAGTAGATCCACTTTCCATCATGCGACCAATAAGGCCATTTGTCCTCGGCCGGGTGGCTCGTCAAGCGCCGGGGAGTGCCCCCATTGGCGCTAATGGAATAGATGTCCTCCTTCATTCCTTTCTGAGCAGCCGTAAAAGCAATGGTCCGGCTGTCCGGGGACCAGTTCGGGCCATAGATCGCAGCCCCACCAAGAGAGGTTAATTGCGCGGCTTTGGATCCGTCACTATCACATATCCAGATTTCATCCGTCCCTGATCGTTGCGACATAAAGGCGATCCTCCGATTGTCCGGTGAATAGGCTGGATACACCTCCTGCTGTGTGGAGGCAATAAACCGCGAGGGCAGGCCTGGCTTTTGGCCCGGCCCCTTCAAGTCGATACGCCAAATGTTCAGGTCGAACTTTACGGACGAGAAAGCCAGACGGTTTCCAACCCGAGAAATGGCTGGCTCGGAAGCGCCGCTCGCGTCAAGACTGATTCTCCGGGGCAGCGCGCCATTAGATGCTGCAATCCGCGAAAGCCCGATGTCGGTTCCTGCTCCGAAGCTGAACACGAATTCCCTGCCATCTGGCAACCAAGCTGCACTCGTGTTCGTCATCTGGCCCGTTTGAACTTTTTCCTCACTATCGAGCGGCTTGTAGCCTTCTCCGAGGCGCAGGAGCCATAGAGTTACGTTGTAGTAGTCAGGTGAGACCCTTGAGAAAACCAGAGTCCGGCCATCCGGCGAGACCGCCGGAGCCGTATCGCCGAGTTCTTCAATTGGCGGGTTAGTCAGCGGGCGCCGTTCTCCCGTTTCCGTCGAGAACAAGTGCAAGGCCCAACCCCGTTGTCCGGTTGTGGAGGTTGGAGCGACGAGCCACTTTGAGTCCGGAGTCCAGGATAAGAATGGCCCGTAGCCTAAGCCCCGTACGGCCCCGTCGATCTCCGCCAGAATCCGTTCGGATCCGCCCCGCTGCGGTATGAGCATGATCGCGGTCTTGCGTGCTGATACCTCGCGCAAAAAGGCAATCAAGCGCCCATCCGGGGACCAGACAGGGCTGTAATCGACCGCCGGATCATTCGTCAGCCGATAGGCCGGCTCCACGCCGATTTGCTTGACGTAGATATCCGAGTTGTCCTGCTTCTCCCCATCCCAGGCAAACGCTACTTGTGCGCCTTCCGGGGAAAACGACGGCGACGATTCGTTGCCAGGATAGCTGGTCAGTGGAACTGCCACCAACTGCGTCTCCGGCACTTCCTTTTTCGATCGAACCAGCCACACTCCAACCGTCGCAACAACCAATGCTGCAGCCGCGCTGACAACCCATTGGAGGCGACGACGAGGATTCGGCCTGGACGCATCAGCCGTTCCCAGCACTCCAGAATCTGACTCCTCCTTCAGCTCTTGGAGCGCGATCTTGACGTCGTCCATGTGCTGAGAGCGCTGATTGACCTCCTTCCGCAGACAACGGGAAATCAGTCGCTCCACTTCTCTGGGAAGGCCATCCACTAGTTTGCTTGCCAGGCGGGGGTTGTCCTTCAAAATCGCCGCTAGCGTCGAGGCTTTGGTGTCGCCGTGGAACGCTTTTTCTCCCGTCACCATCTCATACAACACTGACCCGAAGCTGAAGACGTCTGAACGAGCATCGACCTTCTTCCCCTCAGCCTGCTCGGGAGACATGTAAGCAACGGTACCGACGATCTTGCCCTCTTCTGTCGTGGGCCGCATCGTGCGCGTGGACTCGTCCTCGCCAGCCGGAGTGGGTTCGGTCAGCTTCGCCAGGCCGAAGTCGAGAACTTTCACCAGCCCGTCCTCGTTTACCATGATGTTTCCGGGCTTGAGATCCCGATGAACGATGCCAGCGGAGTGCGCCCGAGCCAGTGCATCGGCAATCTGGACGGCACACTTCAGAGCTTCATTCAGCCGCATCCCGCGCCGGGGGATCAGTCGGTCAAGCGTTTTACCTGTGACGAACTCCATCGAAATGAAGTCAACGCCTTCAGCCTGGCCGATGTCGTAGATGGTGATGATGTTCGGGTGGTTCAGAGATGAAGCTGCCTTCGCTTCCTGCACGAAGCGCTGCTTACGTTCGGGGTCGGCAACCTTATCCGCAGGCAGGACTTTGATGGCGACAAAGCGTTCAAGGTGGGCATCACGGGCCTTGTAGACCACACCCATCCCGCCCTCGCCAAGTTTCTCGAGGATGCTGTAGTGGGAGATGGTTCGCCCAATCACTGGAGCGAATCTTACGTGGATAAAACGACATAGGTCAATGAACGCAGAGGAATTGGCAGCATCCTCAAAGGGCTGTTGGCGAAACATCGCCTTCACGCCAGCGACCCGCTCCCTTGAGTCAGATGCGTGACACTTTCCGCGAGGCGTTGTTGGTTTCGCATTCCCAGCGCATGTTCTGCTGATTCAGGACGATGTTTTGTCGGGCAATTCGCAGCACGAGCCTATTCCACAGCACGACCGACGCTTCTTTGTCGTCAGCTTATTGCCGAGCTTCAGAAGCGGCTGCCGGAAACAGACATCAAGACCTGCCAGGACTTCCAGCACCTGGGCGTCAACTGTTGCGACACGTGTCACACCTTCTACCCGCATTACGAGATGAGTGTGATTGACCTCCCTGATGGCGCAAAGGCGTGGGTGTGCGATCAAGTGAGGTGGGCGATCTACCCTGAGCAATATCAAGAACTCCAAGAGTGGAGCCAGAACCCCCCGAGGGCAAACTGCTCCAGCAAATCTTCGCTGAGGACGCCGACAAATAGATCATTCGCTCTTCCGCCGTGGCGCTGCTGGAACGGGTCTAAAAAAGGAGAAAGGAACAGGATGGCTACGGAAGAATCTTGGAGCCGATCACAGTCGTGGTGCGAACCTTGCCTTGATTGTCACGAACGCTGATGTTTTGCATAACCGGATTGCCGCCATGGGTAGACTCACCAGCGATTGGCTCATCCATTAGATGTGGCGTAAGATATCGTGTTTTGCGAGAGGCGCGATCACAATGAAGAGAATTTCCTTCCCAGCAATAGCGGCCGTCTTCATGTTTGTTCTGCTTTCGCCAAGGTCCTTCAGTCAGGCCAGCAAGCCGGTCGCGGAATGGTCGTTCGACGAGACCGAAGGCGCCGTCGCCCATGACTCCGCCGGCGGCATTGATGACACCATCACTGGGAACTTCCGGCGCGTGAACGGCGTGATCGGCCACGGGCTCAGATTTGACGGTACGTCCACCGTGGTGACGCGCGATAGAAAGACCGCGCCGCACTTGACCCCTGGCGTGACGATCGACGCCTGGGTGGCCATCGATGCCTATCCCTGGAACTGGGTGCCGGTCGTCGATCACCGCAGCGAAGAGCAAGCCGGATATTGGTTTGGAATCGATTCCTTTGGGCACGTTGGAATGAATGTGGCCGTGAATGGCCAATGGTGGACGTTGTTTTCCAAGGCCCAGGTCCCTTTGAAGAAATGGTCCCACGTCGCCGGCTCTTACGATCCAGCCAAGGGAATGGCAATTTATATAGACGGCAAGCCGGTCGGTGATTTGTCGGTACAAGGGCCTCTGACTGTTGCCGAGCGGGAAGACCTGGTGATCGGCACTGTTCGTCAGCCGATGCTCCCCGCGCAATGGATTCATCCCAAGCTTCCGGTGTGGTTTTCGTTCGACGGGATCATGGACGACATTCGTATCTTCGACCACAGTCTCGAGCCCGCGGAAATTGCAAAGGCTTATGCAGACGTTCAAGTTCCCCCGGGCGACGCGCTGCCCTGGGCGGTCTTGCCGGCGGGACCGCCCGGAACCGGGCGTTTCGGTGGTTTCTACACGACGCTCAAATTTGACGACATGTGGGATGCGCCGCGCCGCGCCGCCCCTGACTCGGACGTAGTCGTTCGTTTCGACCAGGCCCCAATCCGGCTTGTGTTCTGGCAAGGAGCCAACTACACGGGCGACTGGGTCAGTGAAAATGGCAAATGGTACACCGATGAATTTGTGGAGACTGGCGGCAAGGTTGATTGTCCCGGGGGCGAGGACTGTGAACCGATGTCCGACAAACAAAACCGCTACTCTCACGTTCGGATTATGGAGAATAGCGATGCTCGTACTGTGGTGCACTGGCGTTACGGGCTCTGCGAGGTGCAAAACTACACCTGCGCCAACCCTGATCCCTCCACGGGATGGACTGACTGGGCCGATGAGTACTTCACCGTCTACCCGGACGGCGTCGCAGTTCGCAAGCAGGTGCTTTGGACGTCTAACTTCGCGCGCTGGCACGAGTTTCAGGAAACCATCATCATCAACGGACCGGGCACCAGGCCGGAGGACAACATCGAACCCGCTGCCCTGACCCTGGGTAATATGAAGGGTGAAACCAAAACGTATTCATGGTCTCCAGCGCCTCCCAAGAAATTCGATGGTCCAGAAAATCCGAATATTCAGGTGGTGAATCTCAAGTCTCAGTGGAAACCGTTCCAGATCGTCTCCCCGGTGAAGTCACGAGCCACCATCTATTCTGGAGAACTCACCTACTCCATGTTTGAGTGGTGGAACCACTGGCCGGTGGCACAGGTGAAATCAAGCGGCATTTCGGCGGTCGCGCCGGACCGTCCGTCGCATTCGTCGCTCTCGCATATCCTGTGGGAACCTTACGCCCAGACCGACAACACGATGACCAAAATCATGCTGGATGGGCTTACTACAAAGTCCGCGGCTGACCTGGTTCCACTGGCAAAATCCTGGCTGTCAGCGCCTGCGATCGAAGTTTCCGGACAAGGATTTCAGAGTGAAGGATACGATCAAACGCAACGCGCTTATGTGTTGAACCGGCAGGCCGCTTCTACTACCGGCGGATTCCGCGCGGTGCTTAAAGCCAGCCCCGATTCGCCGCTGGTCAATCCGGCAATTGTGATCAAGAA
Organism: Acidobacteriota bacterium; assembly: GCA_003225005.1. GTDB lineage: Bacteria > Acidobacteriota > Terriglobia > Terriglobales > Acidobacteriaceae > Sulfotelmatobacter. Next base: position 20,090 of record QIAN01000205.1, read on the forward strand.
CTGGGGCGACGCCGATCCCAAGCTAGTGGTCGATGGGAAAGCAATTCCTCGGGGGCCAAAGTTCAGGTACGGTCACATCGGCAAGTTGGAAGAAACCGATCTCGTGATTTGGGCGAACCTCGAATCGACAAAGCCAACCACATTCGAAATCTCGTCTCCGCGAAAATAGCCGCTTCAATAAGGGGCTTCGACGGACAGTAATCCGATACAAGAGAGGACCGATGAACCAAAGACGCTGCCGGACAACGGCTATGCGACGAGTCGCAGCCGCCTTTGTTTATGTCTCCATACTCTTGACGCCGCGATATCTTGCGCCGCAAGTTGCCACTTCCGCTACTCGGCCGACTGTCTCTGACGATCCCGCGGTGCTGGACCAACTATGGCAACGCGCTAGCGCCAAATACGACTCCAGACGCGACACACTGTTGAAAGCCGTCGAGCAGCAGGTCGCGAATGGTCCGTACAGGGCAGATTGGAAATCGTTACAGAAATATCAGGTCCCCGACTGGTACAAAGATGCGAAGGTTGGAATTTTTGTGCATTGGGGTCTTTACTCTGTGCCGGCGTTCGGCAGCGAATGGTATCCGCGCGATATGTACCGCCAGGGCTCCAAAGAGTACACGCACCATCTGGCCGTTTATGGACCGCAGTCAAAGTTTGGCTACAAAGATTTCATCCCCATGTTCAAGGCCGAGCGCTTCGATCCCAAGCGATGGGCCCATTTATTCAGCGAGGCGGGCGCGAAGTATGTCGTGCCCGTGTTTGAGCATCACGATGGATTCACGATGTACGACAGCGGTTTGTCGGACTGGACGGCGGTGAAGATGGGGCCGCATCGCGATCTGGCCGGCGATTTAGCGAAAGCGGTCCGTGAGGCAGGCTTGCATCTGGGCGCATCGTCGCACCGGGTAGAGCATAACTTTTTTCTCGATGAAGGCCGCAAGATCGATTCGGACGTGAACGATCCAGCCTACGCAGCTTTTTACGGCCCCGCCCACCTGCGAATGGAAGAAGAGCGGCATTCAATGTTGGAGGACTGGACCTACGTCAGTGACGCATATCTGAACGATTGGCTTGCCCGCAATGCCGAAATCGTCGAAAAATATAAGCCCGAACTGATGTGGTTTGACTGGTGGGTCGGGCAGCCGGACGTGCGAAAGCATCTCCTGGAGTTTGCCGCTTTTTACTACAACCAGGCAGCGAGTCGAGGAGAGGTTGGCGTAATCAATTACAAGTACAGTGCCATGGAAAAGCAGTCCGCGGTTCTCGATATCGAAAGGGGCCAGTTGAATGACATTCGAGATTCCTATTGGCAGACCGACACGTCCGTCAGCAACGATTCCTGGGGCTACATTGAAAATGATCACTTCAAGACGCCTGAGTTCCTGGTGCATCAGCTCATCGATATCGTCAGCAAGAACGGCAATCTGCTGGTGAATGTCGGCCCGCGCTCCGACGGAACAATTCCCGACGAGGTGCAGCGCGTCCTGTTAGACATCGGTTCGTGGCTAAAGGTAAATGGTGAAGCAATTTATGGCACCCGCCCGTGGAAGTTGTATGGGGAGGGTCCGACGAAAATCGTCGAAGGCGCGTTCCACGACACTGCTGCGTCTCCCTTCACGGAACACGACTTTCGTTTCACCCGCAAAGGTGACAGTGTGTATGCGATCGAGCTGGCATGGCCCACCACCGGAGAAGCTGTAATTCGGGCCTTGGGCAGCACAGACCTTGCCGGCCAGAAGATCACTGCCGTTTCCCTGGTTGGATACGGATCGGCTGTGCACTATGAGCAGCGGACGGATGCCTTGCACATCCAGGTGCCGGACCAAGCACCCGGAAAATACGCCTACTGTTTCAAGATCATTCTGGCCAATAAATCCTGAGCTTTGACTTATGACCATTGAGTCGAGGGTGACACGGATCCTTTCTTACGTAACACGATTCGCTCGGTGGAATGCATCGGTATTGGTCTTCGTCTCGGTCTCGGGCCAAGCTCTACTGTTCGGGCAAAATTCTGGGGCCGCGCCATCAAAAGCGGCAGATGGCACTGCGGTGTTGGACCGCTCTAGGCGAGCCAGGTCTCGTTGAGATCAGCCTTAAGCTCGGCCACACGGGCCGCAGCCGCGCTTTCGTGAATAATACCGGCCCACTCGGATATCAGATCGAGCAGCATCAAGCGTTGCCCATTGCTCATTTGGTGAAGCCTTCAAACCCTCGGGCTGGATCGTCTTGCCGTCCTGTCCGGGCCCGAGCACAAGATCGGCTAGCTTGTAGCTCAGAGATGCCTGTTTCTTTTGAGGTCTCGTCGAGAGCGTTGAGCAAAGCCAAAGTCTTGTCGCCCTCCTGACCGAGAGGCCGCACGGTTTTTCCGTTGCTGGTGTAGAGAGCAGGTTGAGCGCCGGTCAGGGTTGGCGTGAGAACACCACGTTCGCCTGCGATGGTGATGTTGAGCGCTAAATGGTGGCCGCCAAACTGCAACATCCAGGGATCCTTTTCAGAAGGCTTTCCCGGAATCGAAATGTAGTAAAGATCTTTGCCGAAGATCGGTTTGTTTCCCTCGATCTTGAGAACCTCGTCGCCTTCCATAATTTGCTCAACTTTCTCAAAACCCTTTCGACTGAGCGCGGACGAGACCAGAGCCAGAGCGGCAGAACGCTGAGCGGTATTCAGTTCTTTGAGGCTGAGGCCGGCCCGGGGAACGAACGTCCCAGAGGAATTGGCTGTCGGCCAATCCCCCAGTATGTGCTGATGTGGCTCTTCCGCGGAGCAACGTGATCGATGGGATCAAAAAAGAACCGGTTCGAACTATCGTGCCTTTCTTCGACGCGTAACAATAAGCCTCTGCAGCGGCAGCGAGTCGTAACGAGACCAGAGGCCAGGACGTTCCCACCGGTGTCATAGTGCGGCAGGAGATTTGATGCCTCTTGCAGCACCCGGAATTCTGAATGTCCAGGCATGCAGGCAAGGCAGCTTGTCGATGCTGAGTTGGGGCACCGTGATATGCAAGTCCGCGCCCTGGATGCGCCATTGGATCGAGTCGCTGCATCCTAGCATTGTGATGACGGCCCCGCTTTCAGGGAGGGTGTCCTTTAGAACAAGCTCCTTGCCCGGCCAGTCAAGACAAATGGCATAGAGGGTCGCTTCCATGGCTGTATATCGTACGCCGGTGCCGTTGTAATCGAGCTTGACCTGGTAGCCTTCCTCTTTGTTTTTCCTCTCTTCTTGCTCCGGGGGGCTGCTCTCCAGTCTCCGCGTGCGATAAATGGCCTCGCCATTCACTTCGAGCCACCTTCCAATGTCCACAAGCCGCTGCTGCATGATTACTGGAATTCGGCCGTCCCCGGTGGGTCCGACGTCCAGGGCTAGATTGCCCCCCTTGCTCACCACTTCGACAAGAAGGTGAACTAGCTCTTTCGAGCTCTTGTAGTCATCCACATCTTCCACGCGGTTGTAACCGAATGATTTGCCTATACCGCGACCCTCCTCCCATGGTTTGTTAGCCTTCAGGCCTGCCCAGAAATGCCCATACTCTCCTACTGCGTAGTCGCCCACGTTCCTTTCTGTCCAGAGGTCACCCCACCGGTCATTCACCACGACTTTGTCGCGGATTGGCGATTCGTAGTATACCCAGGCAAGCAACTCCTTCACTTTCAGTTGATCGCTGGGAACCCAGTTACCATCGCCCCAAAGGATGTCCGGCTTGTACTGCGTTACGAGCTCCTTCACCTGGGGAGTCATATACTTCTCACTGTAGGCCAGGCCATCCACGCAATGCTTGAGGTCCGCACTGTTGTCCATCTCCAGCGGGTTAAACCACTCACAGAGGGAGAAGTAGGCGCCAAATCGCATTCCCTTCTGCCGGACGGCTTTCTGTATATCGCCGACCACGTCGCGTTTAGGGCCTGTGGCACCGGCATTCCAGTCCTTTGGCCAGCTATAGGTCGTCGGCCACATGCAGAAACCATCGTGAAATTTGGTCGAAAACACGACGTACTTGGCTCCCGCCCTGGCAAACAGGTCTGCCCACTGGTCAGGGTTGAAGAGCTCAGCTTTGAGCAACTTACCGAAGTCCCAGTACGTCACCTGGTCTCCGAACATTTCCCTGACGAACGGATCGTTCACCCATCCGTTCTTCGGATTCCCAATCCATTCGGCGTAGCCTTTCTTGGGGTTATATGCGGGAACGGAATAAGGACCCCATTGAACAAAAATGCCGAATTTCGCGTCGGGGAACCATGCGGGAGTCGGCCGTTTCGCGAGGGACTCCCACGTTGCTTCATAGTTCTTGCCCGCGGCCTGGCTAGTGCCGCCGACAGGAGCGTCCCCCGCGGTAGACAAAGCCCTAGCCTTAGTTCGTTGTTCTTGGCGGTTCTCGGCCAATCCCGGTAAGGGGGAAGTGAGTGCTTGCGATGCCAGGGCAGTTGCAATTGCACCCTTGAAAAATCCACGCCTTGTTTGAGTCATACATCTTCCAGGGTTTCGACATGTTTCTGGAGATCCAGCGGTTGCTGCGAAGAGCAACCGCTCGATCTCATGAGGGATCAGAAATTAAGCCGAAGACTCAGTTGCAACTGTCGCGGAGTGGTCGCGAGGGTAGTGATCTGACCGAAGGTTGGATTGCTCATATCCACGTCTGGAACACCGTAATTCATCATATTGAACACATTGAATGCCTCGGCCCTGAACTCAAGGTTCATTCCTTCCCGGATTCGTATCGACTTAGCCAGGGTGAAGTCGGTCTCAAAGACGGGTGCGCTCCGGAATACGTTTCGGCCCAAATCTCCGTACGCGAACTGAGGAATACCGAAGGCCGCAGAATTGACCCACTCGTGGACGGTACGATGCGCAGGAGTAGGGTCACCGATAAGATTAGGTCGCAAATACGAATCAAACCTTCCCACGTTGGCCAAGTCCCCGTCGATGTACGGATTCCACGGCGCCCCCGAATGAATCGCCTGGATAACATCGGTCCGGAAGTTGCCGAGCACCCAAGAAAGTGGCCCGCTGGGGAGCCACCGTTTTCCTCTCCCAACGGGCAATTCATAGCTGCCACTGACCACGAGATTCTGAGGTACGTTGTAGCTAGAAACGCTGCGGTTGGACTTCATGTCGTACTCATTCTGAATGGACGACGTGCCGCTGGCACCATTTTCAGAGCCAAACCAGCCGCTGGCACCGTTATCAATCGATTTCGACCAGGTATAGGCAAGGAGTAGCATCAGTCCCCGTCTGAAGCGCCGATTTAGTTCAACCTGCAGTGAGTTATAGTTGGCGCGGCCAGTGTTAAAGCTATAGGGAAACGGGGCTCCGACGTATGGGAACGGGCGCAAAGCATTCACCTGATCAGCTGACCCAGGTCCAGGCGTGGTAGCAGCGTTAGCCAGATAGCCGTAGTCCAATCTCCGAGTGACACTTCCGCTATAGGCCGCTGAGAGCGTGAGGTCTGGTGTGAACTGGCGCTGGAGTTGTACGTGGTACTGAATCGAGTAAGGGGGTTTCTTGTTGGGATCAAAAGGAAAGCCGCCGAAGGCTATCGAGTTCCAGGGGCCGGTGGGATCCGGCCCAAAATCGAGTCCCTGTGCCTGAGCAGCGTCAATCGTGGTTACCGGCTGTCCTATCTGGTTGAAGGTGGCGCCCCCGAAATTGTTATTCGGCCACAGCGCCTGGATATTGTTGTTCTCCTGAGTGATCCCCGAGAACACGTCGTAAGTCAGTCCGGCCCCTGCCCGCAGCAACGTCTTGGGCGTAAACTCCCAGGCAAATCCCACGCGCGGCTCAAAATTCTTCCGGTGAGTCGCTTTAATGTTTGGACGTGGTGCAAGAATGATGTGATTGCCTCCAGGAAGGGCCGACAAGTCTCCACCCGGGATACACGGCGGAATTGCAGGCGTTCCACACGCCGCGGGCAGCGCTTTGCCACCTATCCAGTAATCTCCTGTGGCAAAATTGAAGTCGCCGGCCGTGACCTTGATGTAGTTCGGCGGGTCGACAAATTCCCAGCGCAGCGAGTAGTTCACTGTCAGGTTCCGCTTCACTTTCCACTCGTCCTGACCATAAAAGCCCCAGGTGTTGTACGTCTGGTTGTAATACTGGGTCGAACCGAACGTGTCACTCGGAACTCCGAGCAAGGCGGAAGCGAGGCCGATCCCTGATAGCACTCCACCAGTCTGTTCTGGATCGGCGGTCTGGTCGGTTCCGAAATCCGCTCCGGCGTAGGGATCGGACCCCCACCAGTGCTGGCGGAAGAACAGATATCCGAACTTCATTTGGTGATTCTTTATTAACCAGCTGAAATCCTGAGCAAACTGGTAATTCCGCTCCGAAGCGATACTGTTCGGGTCACCTTCAATTCCGGTCGGCCCGAGGCCATCAACGTTCAGATTGATCTGGCCTCCGTATCTGTTGATCTGAGTCCACCCCAGGTCGGACCACTGCGATGCGGACAACGGATGTTCCGGATTCCGGGTCCAAGGAGTACCTGTCGTTGCCAGGCGCGTCGTGAGAAAAATATTAGGGCTGAACGTCTGATCCCAGCCCAGAGCTAGTTGATTGGGCCAGTGATAGTCGAAGCCGCCGTTCTTGAGGGTGTCGGCCGTGAGGTCCCATTGACTAAAATGATTCACCCGGAAGAACAGGCGCGTCTTTGACGCGGCTTGATAATCAATTCTGCCCTCAAAAGCATTGGCATTGTTTACGTTCGGCCGGTTATTGATCACATTGTTGAAGCCATTGTCGAAGGATTCAATGGGTATATTCGGCTGGTCGTACAAGGTCTTCATCGTGTTCAACATCATTTGATTGATGCGATCACTCGGAATAATATTCCCATGAAACGGGTCACGGATGAAGTTTCCGGGGTTCAACGGGTCCTCGCGGGTGGTGGCAGGATCGTAAATTTGAACGGGCCAGGCGGAAAAATCTCCACCGAGCTCCGCCGTTGTGGGGACGTGATAGAGCGATTTTGCCGCTGCCGAATACCGCCAGGCATCATAACTGAAGAAAAAGAAAAGTTTGTTCTTGCCATTGTAGAGTTTAGGGATGTACACGGGTCCACCCAGAGTAGCGCCGAATTGGTTCTGTCGAAATGTCGCAGGAGGAATGGGGACGATGTTTCCTGCACTGTCGGTGCTTATATCGGTAAAAGGATCCCGTGCGTCGAAAATCTGGTTGCGCAGGTACTCGAACGACGATCCGTGAAGCGTGTTGGTCCCGGACTTCGTCGCGAGATTGACCGTGCCGCCCATGACCAAGCCATATTCACCTTTAGCATTGTGTGTATCAACACTGAATTCTTGAATCGCATCGAGGCTGGGCAGAATACTGTAACCGGCGGTCTCGCCTTCGGTGTTGACAATGCCATCTATCAAATACAGATTGCTTCGACTCCATTGCCCATCAACGCTTGGCTTGATCCAGGCGGAGCCAGGGAGAGCGACCGTGCTGCCCCATTCTTGCGAGGTGTTCACTGGTGAGACGCCGGGAACCAGCATTGTCATTTCAGTGAAGTTCCTGCCATTGATCGGCAAGTTCTCGACGGCCTCCCTTCCTATGACCGTGCCCAATTCAGATGTGGAGGCTTGGAGCAAGGGAGCTTCGCCCAATACTTGCACGGTTTCCGAAACTTGCCCCACAGAAAGAGTCATATTCAACGTGACAGTCCCATTGACAGCTACCCTGAAGGCAGCTACCGAGGACGCCCTGAAACCGGATTTTTCTGCCTTGAGACTGTAAAGACTCGGTGCCACATTCACGAAAGCGTAGACTCCGCTTGCGTTCGTTACGGCGGTAGTCACAATCCCGGTGGCCGGATTGGTAAGAGTCAGTGTGGCGCTCGGAATTGCGGCGCCTGTGGAGTCTGTGACAACGCCATTGACTCCGCCCGTCGGCGTCTGACCAAAGCCCAGAGAAGCGGAGATGAACAGAGCGAGGACGAGAGCCACCGAAGCTGTTGTTAGACGCCCCATAAGAACCCCTCCCAGAACGATCATTGGTTGGACTAAGTGGTTGGACCAATCCAACTGGGACTTCTTACCTCACAGTTTCCATGATTGTCAAGAGAATTTGCGTTGGACGTGGAATATCGTCCTTAACCCAAGTTCGTCACTAAGGGGCCAAAAAAAAGGGTTAAGTGCTTTGAAATCAGTTCAGGCTACAACAAAGTCTGCACCTACATTTTTGAATCTGGATCGGGTCCAGTCGTTCCGGCAGCTGCAGTTGGAGCTGGTGAAAAATCCTCTGCTGGTCCTCATCCAGCTTGCTGATGCGGCGCAACCAAATTTCTTTACCTTCTACCGTGGGCAGTACGATATCCACGCTGTGCAACTCGGATAATCGCTTTAAGGCTTTGGCCGGCGAATACTCCGAGGCACTCCGCTTCAGAAGATGCTTCAGCGTCACCAGCAGGGCGTAGCCGAGAAAGGCCACCAGCACGTGGGCTTTCACTCGCTTTTCCAGTTGATGAAACAGCGGCCGGATCGCCAGCTCACTCTTGAGCGTGCGAAATGCGGCTTCCACTTCCGTCAGCTGTATGTATTTTTTCCAAAGGTCGTTACGCACGCCTGGTGTGGCGGCAGAAGCCGGAGCAACAACAATGGCTGGAGGCGCGCGAAGGCGCGTATCTGTTACGCACAAATGCCCGCAAGGAGAATGATGGCGATGTCTAAGGGTGAGGCCTGAGGCCACGGTTCAAGGCGGAGCCTGGCTTGATAAATAAATGGTCGAACCACGTCCAGTGGCTGTCTTGCTGGCTGCAGAGTGCACCCATGTCAAGCGTTTGTTGCAATAAATCAGCGTTGACAGGCATCAACACCACATCCTAGCATAGTGGTCCTCAAGGATAGTTGGTACACCCAATTGTGATCAGCATGGAATACTCTCAACGGGCAAGGATATTACGCATAATGAGCAATTCGCATCTCCGTATGTTGAGGGCGGTATTTCCAATCTTGCTGCTGGCCGGACTGGCAGTCGGGCAGCAAAACGGTCCTGTGGCCCGGTGGGAGTTCGATCAGTCAAGCGGAGCCAAAACCAGGGACCCCATCAGCGGCGTCGAGGACAGCGTGAGTGGATCCTGCGCATATGCTCGGAGCGTGTCTGGTAGCGCGCTGTAGTTCGACGGATACACAACAGGTGTCACACGACTCGCAAAGCAGGTCCCAGCAATGGGGAGCGTACGACGCCGAACCGATGTCTGACAAACAGACGCGTTACTCACGGGTGAATATTATGGAAAGCAGTCCGCCCGCGCGCTTGTGCACTGGCGCTATGCGCTGGCCGACATTCTCTATCGTGGCGCACATCAGGACCCGCTCACCGGGTGGTTCGGACTGGGCTGACGAGTATTACACGGTTTATCCTGACGGAGTTGCCGGAAGAAAACAAGTCTTGCACCATAGTGACCGCGTGCAGCCGCCGGACATGTGGCACGAGTGGCAGGAGACCATAATTGTGAATGGTCCGGGCACGCGCCCTGAGGATAATGTCCAGAATGACGCGCTCACTCTGGCAAACATGTCGGGGCTTCTCCGCAACTGCCGTTGAAACTGCAAGCCTCCGACGATTCTCCAATTTTCAATCCCGCCCTCGTGGTGAAGAATTGGAATGCCGATCCGGCGCGGGTCACAGTTGATGGTCGTGCGGTGCCAGCAGGAACTGTCCGGGTCGGGACGATACGCAACCTGGACGGCATCGACCTGGCGGTCTTTGTGCAGCAGCAGACGACGAAGCCGATGGAGATTACTTTGACAGCTCCAAACTCCCGCATTCAGTCGCCGTAGGCCGATTGAGTTTCACTTTAACTGTCGGGTCGGGGGGATACTGTACCGCGGTGAAAATTCAAAGGGAGGGCAAGATAGGTGATCTTATGCGTCGTGCGGGATCCGGCGAGCTCCAGGCAGCCCCCGAAGGAAGCTCTCGAAAGGCCCTGAAGTTCGCACCGATGGCCCTCTATTAATGATGGCTCTCCGCTATTAACAAAAACGGGGTGGGGGATGGCTCGGTGAGGGCCAGTAAGCATAGAGCTCTCGCAATAGGCTGCATTTTTTCGGCCTCCGGGCCTGCGTTGGCAGGGGATTTCGAATCACCTAACAGCGTAATGCTAAGCGTTTCAGGAGCACCCTGCTTTGGGCAATGACCGAAGGTCGAGCCAGGACCGGATGCCCTCGCGCCGCGAATTCTTGAGGTGGTGCAGCGGCGTACCAGCCCTCTGGCTACCCGCAAGTTTCACCGCGGCACCTCTAGTGGTTGGCCAGGAACCAAACCCCCAACAGCAGCGCACGCTGTCCACCCCACTGGACTATCGCCTTACACCTCGATACCCCGCGGGGGCGCCGCTCGATGACGTGATGCGGAAAGTTCACTCGGAGCTGGACATCTTTCCCACGGAGAAGTACGCGGAAGAGATTGAAGCCATTCTTGCTCGCTGGGGCGAGGCTCTACGCCAGTCTCCCCCTGATTTTGAGCCACTTGAAAGTTCACTCTCGCCCGACATAATGGCCTCTCCCGTGGTAGCCTCTGACGTCAAGGAGATCCGTTCGGGCCCCCCGCTTGAGGTTTGTCGGCTTCTGTTTCCAAGCGCTCAAAGCCTGCGTCACAACTCACTCGTCGTGCAACTCCGCACGCTGTTGGATCCTTCAAGCCGACTTCTGGTGGCAGAATTCACGATACCCTCCCTCTCTGTGATTTCTTCGTCGCTCCTCATCGCCCAGACGCGAGTGTTTTACAACTGGGTTTTGACAGGATCGGATTTCCACCGCGAAGAGCGGCTCGGGGAATGGGCTATCAAATGGGGCCAGCAGCCCGGCGGCGAGTGGCGGGTACTGGAATGGCAAGTGCTCGGAGAACGGCGCTGCCGCATGCCGAGTGCGGCGTTTGTGGACATCACCTCGCAAGCGTTCGATAGCAACGCGTCGTACAGCGGGCAGCTTCTCCGTGGAACCGACTACTGGCGGACGGTCCTCGACGGTGCGTCGGGCATCGACGTCTATGGAAGTGTCGGCGTCACCTGCGGGGATATCGACAACAATGGGTTTGATGATCTCTACGTGTGCCAGCCGTCTGGGCTCCCCAACCGGCTCTACCGCAATCGGGGCGATGGGACGTTCGAGGACATCACGGAAGCGGCTGGTGTCGGCGTGCTCGACGCTACCCCTTGCGCGCTGTTTGCTGACGTGGACAACGACGGTTATCAGGACCTCCTCGTGGTGCGAGTAACCGGGCCTCTGCTCTTTCTCAACCAGCGAAATGGAACCTTCCGGCTCAAACCTGATGCCTTTCGGTTCGCGGACGAACCTCTAGGTACATTTACAGGCGCCGCATTCGCAGACTACGACCGCGATGGATGGCTCGATGTGTACTTTTGTCTTTACAGCTACTACCAAGGCCTCACTCAAAATCAATACCCGACGCCCTACTACAATGCGCAAAATGGACCGCCCAATTTCCTGTTCCGCAATAACCGCGATAACACTTTCACTGACGTAACCGTTCGAACCGGTCTTGACCAGAACAACAACCGCTACAGTTTTGATTGCCACTGGGCCGACTACGATAACGACGGCTGGCCTGACCTTTACGTCGTGAATGACTTCGGGAAGAACAACCTGTATCACAACAACGGCGACGGAACTTTCACCGATGTAGCCGATAACGCCGGAGTTTCAGATATCGGGCCTGGGATGAGCGCGTGCTGGTTCGACTACGACAATGACGGCTGGCTCGATCTCTACATCTCTAATATGTGGGAGGCGCCAGGTCTGCGTCTCACCTCGCAGGAAGCCTTTTCCAGGCAAATGCCGCGCGACATCCTCGCGCTTTATCGCCGATTTGCCCAGGGCAATTCGCTATACCGGAACCTCAAGAATGGAAACTTCGAGGATCGCAGCGTGTCCGCAGGGACTGAGCAGAGCGGCTGGTCGTGGTCGAATCATGCCTGGGATTTCGACCATGATGGTTACCCGGACCTGTACATCGCCAACGGCCTGATCTCCGGCCCCCGTAAGCAGGACCTGGCGAGCTTCTACTGGCGTCAAGCGGTTGCGCAGTCGTACCCTACTGACCGTCCTGCAGCGTACCAGAGGGGTTGGAACGCGATCAACGAATTGACCCGTTCCGAGGGCACTTGGGGAGGTTATCAGAGAAACGTCTTTTACCTGAACAACCATGATGGGACGTTTACCTCCTGCGCGGGAGCACTGGGACTGGACTTTATCGACGACAGCCAAGCCTTTGCCCTCGCTGACTACGACCAGGATGGGCGGCTTGAAGCCTTCCTGACGAATCGCACTGGACCACAGCTCCGGCTTCTACGCTGTGAAATGCAGAATCTCGGGTACTCTATCGCTTTTCGCCTGCGCGGCACCAAGAGCAACCGGGATGCGATCGGGGCGGTGATAAGCTTGGAAACGGAACAAGGAATTCAGACCAGGTTTCTGCAAGCGGGCACAGGGTTTTGCTCACAACATTCGAAGGAGATTTTTTTTGGACTGGGAAAAGGCGGCGTTCCGGTTCACGCGCGGATCCGCTGGCCCAATGGGCTACTTCAGGAATTTCGAGGCCTGCCGGTGAATCACCGGATCGAAATTGAAGAGGGGGCCGAGCACTTCCACGCCGAACCCTTTCGGGCGCTTTCGGGGCGATCTTCGCTTCGTCCCAAGCCTCAGCAGAATTTGCTCTCGCCAACAACATGCGAAACCTGGTTGCTCGACCCGGTGGCTGCTCCCGACTTCGAACTGCCGGATCCCATGGGCCACAAACACACTCTCGCTGAGTTCCAAGGGCGTCGGGTTTTGTTAAGTTTCTGGGCCTTGGAAAGTCCTGCCAGCCTGAAGGTCCTGGAGACCTTCGAACGGCAGCGGGTCAGGTGGGCGGACGCCGGACTTCACTTCATCGCTGTGAACGTCGACGAGCCAATGGCGGCGGACAAGGTCCGGGCTTTCGTCCGGGAACAGGAGTTCTCGTTCATCACCGTGCTTGGTTCGGTGGACATGGCGGGTATCTACAATGTTCTTTACCGTTATATGTTCGCCCGGCGGAGGGACTTGGGAATCCCGACATCTTTCCTGATTGACGTAAAAGGGGACATTGTCAAAGTCTACCAGGGGACCCTCAGCCCGGACCGCGTCTCGGACGACTTGTACCACATTCCAAAGTCCCTGGAAGAGCGAGTACGCATGGGATTGCCATTTCAAGGCATTTCTCCCGAGCGAGGATTTCGTCGCGACAACCTGGCTTATGGGATGGCGTTCTACCAGAGAGGTTACCTGGACCAAGCCCTTAAGCTATTCCAGCTCGCAGTGCGCGACAACCCTGACGACGCCGCGACTCAATACAACCTTGGAACGTTGTATCTAATGAAGGGAATGCCCGACGCAGCTCGCGAGCCACTGCAGCGAGCACTTCAAATCCGACCCAACTACTCTGAGGCCAACATTAACTTGGGAATCATTGCGGCGCAGGCGGGGCAGCCGCAGGAAGCCCAGCATTATTTCGAGGGCGTGATTCGTCAAAACCCCAATGACGCAGGCGCACTGATGAGTCTTGGAACCCTGTATCGGCTGCAAGGCCGGTTCGCGGAGGCGCAGGGGCCCCTCGAGCAGGCTCTTCGATCCGATCCGGAGAATCCAAAAGCAAACTACGAACTGGGGTTGCTCTTTGCCCAAAAAGGAAATATTGAGCGAGCCCAACAATTACTCCAAGCAGCGTTGAAATTGCGCCCAGATTTCCCCGAAGCTCTCAACAACATGGGGATTGTTTCCTGGCGAACCCAGGATCTGGAAAATGCTATTAGAGCATTTCAAGAATGCATTCGCGTATCACCCGATTTCGACGAACCCTACCTGAACCTCGCCAAGCTCTACGTTGCCACGGGTAAGCGAACCCTCGCTCGGGAGATCCTTCAACAACTCCTGGCACGAGTCCCGGGAAATTCCCTTGCGCGCAAAGCGCTCGAGGAATTGAAGCCGTAACTCGTTGCTCCGCCTCGGTGATTTACCGCTCGGGACCTAGGTGCGCATCTCTATGAAAACCTGTCCGCTGTGCGAAACCGCTTATCCTAATTAAGATCAAAAAGCCAAAGGTGCGAAACCAGGGATCCACTCCTGCTAGACTCCCCAAGCGGCTTCAAGTTTGGGAGGCGCATTGCGGTAAATAAGCTCATTCTCAAGTCTTCATGCAAGGTCTAGGTTGTCGAAAGTGCAATCTTCTCAAGGGAGCGACGCTACGTGGATCGTCGGAAATTCATAATCTCATCGGCGTGTTTTGCTGGTCTGGGACGCAGGGAATACGAACCGGCTCAGAACCGGATGGAATAAAACCCTATCGCGTTCTTTTCCAAGATTGCATTCCGTTCATCGCCCGAAAGCCGGGCAATGTAGTCAGTTTCTAAGTTAATCACAGAGGTATAGTCTGCCGCCAAAGTGCACACCGGCCAATCCGAGCCGATCATGAGTCGATGCGGGCCAAATGCGTTAAGTACAACATCGAGGTACGGCTCGAAATCCTGCGCTTCCCATGAACTCCACTTGGCTTCTGTTACGAGCCCCGAAATTTTGCAAGAAACATTGGCAAAACTTGCCAGTCGTTTGAGGTCACGTGCCCATGGCTCCATTTCTTTGGCTCGAACCGGAGGTTTGGCAATGTGGTCCAGCACGAAAAGTTGGTCGGGAAATCGCTTCACCACATCGCATGCAATGGGAAGATGCCGAGGGAACAGGAGCAGGTCGTAAGTGAGCCCAAATCGCTTCAGCTGGCTCAACCCATGAAGGAAACTCTCCCGTAACATAAACTTGTCATCCGCTTCATCGTGGACGACATGTCTGACTCCGCGGAATTTCGGGTGCTGAGCAAGCTGCTCAAGTTGCTCCACAACGCGCTCGCTAGTGAGATCTACCCAGCCCACTACTGCGCGGATGAAAGAATATTCGTCCGCGAGTTGCAGAAGCCAAGTACTCTCTTCGAGAGATTGTCGAGCTTGTACTGCGACGGTAGCACTGATACCAGCGGCGTTGATAAGCAGCAACAAGTCCGTCGGCAGGTGATCCTTACGGAGCTTGTCCATGCCGGTGCCCATCCACACGTAATCTCGAACGTTATATTTCCAAAAATGCTGGTGCGTATCGATTTTCATCGTAGCCACAATTCCCAACTCGGCTGGGCGGTTTGCCCTTCCGAAGAGAATCCGCGTAACGCGAAAGGTTCCCAAGTTACGTTTGTGTTTCTGAGCGAATACTCGACCTCAGGCGTCAGCGGAAGATGTAGTACAGAACAGCCACCGTCACTGCGAGGACCGTTGCGATTAAGCGCGGGTCTCGCAAGCCTTTAAACGGTTCCTGAGTGACAGCGGACAGGGGGTGATCCCAGGTAAAGCCATCCACCGATTCGTGCGGAGGTGCCGGCGTGAGGAGGGTGACCACAACGTAGACGACGCTGCAAATACAAAACATCCACCAGGCCTGCATCATGAACGGAATACCCCAGCGGTGAGTAACGATCTTCTCCGTGCCGAACGCAGGGAGGTCCAGGATGAACGCGATCGCTCCCATCGCAAAGCCGCAAATCAGCGTGTAGAGGGAAGCTTGCTTGGTGCCTCGCCGCCACAGCACACCCCAGAGAAAAACGACGGTGATCGGAGGTGCCAAGTCAGCCGCGATGGCATTGATCGCTTCAAAGATGCTCGAGTATCGCCCCCCTTGGGTTGACCAAGCCATAGCCAGCAGCATGACGACAACGGAACTGATTCGGCCGATTGTCACCTGCGCGCGATCGGATGTGCCCGGTCGTAGCCGAGCCACTATGTCAACCGCCACCAGGGTTCCGATGCTGTTGAGAGCGGCTGCGACGGCGCTCATTAGGGCTGCTAAGACTGCCGCAGTGATCACCCCCCGCACTCCTGTCGGGATCAATTGCTCAATGAGCACCGGCAGCGCCTGGTTGCTCTCGCTCCCGATGATGTTATGAAACAGTACGTATGCGATGACGCCAGGCAGCACGAGCAGAAAAACAGGCAGGATCTTTAGGAATCCCGCAAAGAGGGGGCCCAATTGTGCATCTTCTGAGCTGCGCGCTCCTAACACTCTCTGAACAATCGTTTGGTCTGTGCACCAATACCAGATGCCGAGAATCGGGTAACCAAGCAGCACGGCATACCAGCTAAGACCAGCCGAGTCGTGCGAGTGCAGCATCGATAATTGTTCCGGCTTCGCAGCAGCCCTGAACTGCCCTAAGGAATGGATACCGTGGCCGGACAATGCGGCCAGCGAGAACGCCAAAATCAATAGCGCTCCCAGTATCAGGATCACAGTATTGACAGTCTCGGTGATGACCACGGCTCGCAGCCCCCCGAGCACGGTATAAATCGCGACGACTGCGGAAATAATCACGATCGACGTGACGACGTTAATACCGAAAAAGCGGTGGAAAACGGCAGCTCCGGCGTACAAACTCATCCCAATGTGGATGAACAGGGCTGCGACAATTGCCATGAAGGCCAAGAATGAGCGCGACGCGGGACTATACCGGCGCTCCAGAAATTCCGGTAAAGTTGCTATACGGGTTCGAAAATAGAACGGCGCAAAAACGAGCGATAGCAGGATGAGCGTGTACGATGCCATCCATTCGAAGTTCCCCCAAACAAGACCTTCATTGTAACCAGAGGCCGTAAGTCCAACCAGGTGGATGGTCGAAATGTTGGAAGCAAACAGAGCCGCACCGACTAATGGCCATGACAGCGATCGTCCGGCGAGAAAAAAAACGTTGCCCGTGATTTTGATCCGACGCACTGACAGCAGGCCAATGGTCAATATGCCAGACATGTACAGCAGAATAATCGCGACGTCGAGCGCAGGGATTGTAAGGGTAGGTTGCACGGCGTAGCTCATTCGTAAGATCCAGTGCGAGCAGTTGATGGGTGCACGTTACCTGCTCGTTTGTGTCGTAGGAGGCATGCGATCGGTGTACGCAGTCGTTTGGTCATATGGTCTTTGCATCCGCTGAGCTATTTGACGCGAGGAGTTCGGCAGAAAACTCGCTCTACGCCTGAGATTCTGCACAAAAAAACATGCTTGCCGCTGCTCCTAAAGTCTTGTGAGCCATTGCCGCACAAATCTTGGGTCGCACAGTGCGGTGACCAGTCCAATAGATGGCACCGCGCATCGCTTCACGGCGTTTGGATGGGCCAATACGACCGCGAACTTTACCACTCATGAATTCTGAATGTCAAGATTTCCGCATTGCGAAGATCCTACTCGGCCCTTTGAATCAGTGTTCTGCTAAGAAATCTCAAGAGTAGTCTCTGACGTGAGCCCACCAGTATGGCTTGACCGAGGATGGATGGTGTTCTAGAATTGACCGCGGCGTATGGCTGGACCAATATCGACAACTCTCCGACTAGCCGCACTTCGAGGAATCCTTTTATGAGAAGAATTCGGCTGAATGCTCCGGGCGAGTTTGTCGACCTCACCGTTCCACGCCCAGTGCCTTCCAGGGGACAAGTCCTGGTTCGAGTTCATCGAGTCGGGGTTTGTGGAAGCGATTTCCATGCTCTTGCTGGAAGACACCCAATATACACCTACCCACGTGTCCTGGGACACGAGCTTGCCGGCGAAATCGTGGAAGTGCCCGAGAATAAGCGAGGACTCCGCCCGGGCGATCGATGCGCGATCGAACCGTACATCAGTTGCGGCCAATGCCGCACCTGCAAAATGGGAAGAACGAACTGTTGCGAACAGCTTCAGCTTCTCGGTGTACATGTCGATGGCGGCATGCAGGGCTTTTTAGGGGTCCCGATTGAGCTATTGCACAAATCAGAACTGCTGTCGCTTGATCAACTCGCTCTGGTCGAGACCTTGGGAATTGGGGCTCATGCCGTAAACAGAACCCAATTGCGGGCGGGTGAAGAGGTGCTGGTGGTCGGAGCCGGCCCCATCGGACTGGCGGTGTGTCAGTTCGCCGCCGCCATCGGGGCGAAAGTGGCAGTCATAGAAACCAACGATTGGCGCAGACACTTTGCACACAAATTGGGTGTGGAAGCCTTACCTACGCCAGATGGACGACTAGCTGACGTGGTATTGGATGCTACGGGGAGCGCGGCCGTCATGGCAGACAGTCTGAACCATGTAGCTCCTGGAGGGCGGCTTGTTTTCGTGGGCTTAACGCGTGATCCCGTACGCATTGATGACGCGCTGCTACATCGGCGCGAAATCACGATTTATGCGAGCCGGAACAGTTGCGGACAATTCCCACCTATTATCCGCATGCTTGAAGAAAATAAGATTAATACCGAGCCCTGGATTACCGATCGGATCAGCCTTGACGAAGTGCCTGCGCGCTTCAAAGAGCTCTCCGAAAAAGTTGGGATGATGAAAGCGGTCGTGGAAGTTCGAGATAGCGATGGATAGCAGGCAAGCCGTATTCGAGCTCCAATGTGGGCTCGCCAGTCCCCGGACGCATTAGCACGATGCTGTCCAGCGTCGAGTACCACGAAATAAAAAGCAGTGCGGTTGTGAAACAAACGCTCGACCTCATGGCGCGCTCGACTCGTCATTGTGCGCTGAATCTCGATGTCAAGGCGTGAGTTTTTATGGAACGCAATATTCTTGGACGGACCGGGATGAAGGTCTCCCGGCTGAGCTTCGGAGCCTCCTCTCTTGGTGGCGTTTTCCGTTCTGTCGATGAAAAGGAAGCCATCAAGGCGGTGCATGTGGCACTGGAATGCGGGATCAACTACTTCGACGTGGCGCCCGCATATGCGGGGACAGTCTCTGAGACAGTTCTGGGAAAAGCATTACGAGGCGTCAGGCGCGACCTGTATTATCTCTCGACGAAAGTGGGCAAGTATACCAAGCCCGGCACTTACGGCGAAGACACACTCGACTACTCACTCGCTCGGATTCGCAAGTCGATTGAGGAGAGTGCTGAACGCTTGGGGACTGACTATTTCGATCTGATTCACATCCACGATATCGAATACCAGGGGCGTAAGCACACCGAGTGGGCTCTCACCGAAGGCTATGAGTCGGTGCTGGAGTTGAAACGGGTAGGGCGTATAGGCGGCGTCAGCTTCGGAATTTATCCGGTAGATCTCTGGGTGAGAATTCTCTCTTCTCTCGATGTCGATGCCGGCCTGGTCCATAACCACTACTGCCTGAACGACACGCGAATGACAGAACTGCTGCCCATGGCCGAGGCGAAGGGAATTGGAATCATCAATGGTTCTCCATTCGCCAGTGCCTTGTTGACAGACCGTGGACCCGCGGATTGGCATCCTGCAAGTGCTCAGGATCGAGCCACTTTCAAAACCGCGGCCGACTTCTGTCGAAAGCAAGGTAGTTCCATCGCGAAGCTAGCTCTACAATTTGCCAGCCAGAACCCCAGCCTTCCTACTACTCTTTTCAGCTCCGCGAATCCCGAATCTGTGCGACGCAACGTTGAATGGCATCAAGAACCGGTTGACCTGCAACTTGTAGCAGAAGTGCAGAAGCTGTTAAGACCCGTGCGCGACAAACAGTGGGACTACTAGGCGAGTTGAACGGGCTGTGGTTTGCCGGAACTGCCGAATCTGACGGCGAGTGGCGCACTCGTGGATGATCATTTCTGCGACCACTCGAAGACCTGCAGCTGCAATGTCAGACTTAGATTATTAATCGTGCATTGCAAAGCCGAACTTCTCGAACCTGGGAAGTTCGGCTTTTGTCATCGAGTGAATGACGGCTAAACGCACCGAGCCATCGAGGCCCTTCCTCAAGGCAACTATTTCCGGAGGCAGGAGGAATCAATGGACGACAACACGAGAAGGTCTTTCCTAAAAAGTTTGGGGATTGCCTCCGTTATGGCTACCAAGCGGATCCGTCATGTGTTCGCGAGCAACTCAGCCACATCGGCGTTAGCCCAAGGTTACGTTCCTCCGCGTGGAAACATCCGGGTGCCGGAATCGGACGATCAATGGAAAGCAGTGAAAGATTACGTTGACGAACCCGGTCCGGAATACCGACATGCTTCCGAATCCGCCTTCGAGGCGTTTCGCGATATTAAATATGGCGTGCGGATCCACTGGGGGCTGTACGCACTCAAGGAGTGGTGGGACACTAGTTGGCTATTTCTGAAATTGTCGCCTGCGGAGAAGCAGGAATATCAGGAGCATTACAAAACTTGGAATCCCACAGGGTTCAACGCTGATGAATGGATGAAGTTCTTCAAAGAGAATGGGATGAAGATGTTTGCCATCACTTGCAATCATCACGAAGGCTTCTCCATGTACGACACAAAAAGGAGAGTAACGAGTCGTGTTGACTGGACGGCACCGGGGGGACCTAAACTCCAGAATTGCGACCTGGCTTACAGCATTATGGAGACGCCGTTCAAGCGAGACGTAGTAAGAGAAGTGTGCGATGCGGGTCGCAGGCAAGGGCTAAAGATCGATCTCTATTTTTCTCATCCGAACTGGTACGATGCAGACTTTCGTCCCTTTTGCAGACATCCCTTGCTGCCGGGATCGTATGGTATTCCGGATCTTACGCAAGAAGAACAAACGCGGATGATGGCGCATCATCGTCAGCAACTTACGGAGTTGCTGACGAACTACGGCAAGATCGATATGGTGTGTCTGGACATGTGGCTGGGGAAAGAGGTGTGGCCTCAATTGCGAGAGACGATGTTGGCACTCCGTAAGCTTCAACCGGATGTAATGTTTCGCGCACGCGGCATCGGTAATTACGGTGACTACTACACACCCGAACGCTATGTGCCTGGCGGAAAAGGAACGACGGATATACCTTGGTTCGTAATCTATCCGTTAGGCCGCGGCTTCTCTTATAGCGGGGCCGATGACCATTTCAAGGGCAGCAGGTGGGTCATCCAAAATCTCGCCGACACAGTGGCGAAGGGCGGCAATTTCATGGTCGGTATCGGTCCAGACCGCAATGGCACGTTCAGTCCCACGGCGATGAGTCAACTGGAGGAAGTCGGCCAATGGCTGAAGGTAAATGGCGAAGCGATTTACGAAACGAGGCCGCGGCCGGGTGATTTGTGGAAAGAAGGTGACGACGTTTCCCTTGCCGAATCCAGGCCCAAAAATGGCGAACAGCCTGCTGTAACCAGCGAAAATGGTCCGATTCGTTTTACTCGCCGCAAGGATGAACGAGCGCTGTACGCCATCTGTTTGCAATGGCCTGGTCCAACGCTAAGGTTGAGGACTGTCGGGGCAGCCCAAAGTACCAAGATCACCCTGCTCGGTGTGAACCAATCATTGAAATGGCACGACGACACCTCTGGTGGAATGGTTATCGAGACTCCGAGTACACTTCAAGATGAAGCGAAACGGCCTTGCAAAGTGGCATGGACCTTCAGAATTGAAGGCGAACAGGCTTAGTGCGGATCGTTCGGGAAGCTCTCTAATCAGGCGGTGCAGTAGCAGAGTTGCTGTACGAATTGTGTGAATCTCGCTAAAATGAACCCTGCTTTTGTTTTTTCCTGGAAGCACAATACGGCACCGCCTGTCGCGCACATGGCATGGCATCTTCCCAACAGACCCGCCGCAAGACGCCCGCTGATACCCGGATTACGGCAAAAATACTTGAGAGGATGAAACGCCTCATCTCGACCGGGGCGGTTGTGCCGGGAGCAAAGTTTCCCCCTGAACGTGAACTGGCGAAAGAGTTTGGCGTAAACCGAGCCTCATTGCGCCAGGCCTTGAAAGTGCTTGAGATAATGGGTGTCCTGACCCAGAGGGTGGGCGATGGGACGTACCTGAGCGCCAGCGCCGAAGCGACCCTTAAAGAGCCGCTCGATTTTCTCATCCTGTTAGATGACCTCTCCCATCATGAGCTGTTGGAGACGCGGATGATCGTCGAACCGGAGCTCGCGGCCCGGGCAGCTCAGCGCGCCACCGCGGAGGACCTGATCGGGCTCCGAAAGGCGATTGTCGCGATGGAGCATTGCCGGACAAACGAAGAGAGGTTGGATGCAGACCTCGCATTCCATGAATGTATTTTTCGCGCCAGCGGCAATCGAATCTGTCATTTGTTGTTTAGAGTGATCCACCGCAACTTGCTGACCAGCATGGCCCAGTTTTCCACGCGCGTGAACCTCGATCGGCCGCTGGCTTTTCACAAGCGAATCTATGCGGCGATTCAGGACCGAAATTCGGAAGAAGCACGGCGCCAGATGCTGGATCACATTGCCGACACCAAAGCACTCCTGACCTCGGCGACGAAGTAGGACACATTGATCCAACCAATTACGACGTGAGACGCTCGCACCGCTCCATTTTCATTGTCAAGCTTCTTCAGTGCCCGACAATCTGTTGCCTCTGTGTGTGCCAGTTTCTCGGCATGCACTTCTTTCCGCCCTTCTGCTTGACTTCCTAAATAACCGGTGTACGATTTGGTTCGTCCATTGTGCTCCTATGAAACGTCGAGAATTCTTGAAGCTCAGTGCCACCGCTGCTCTGGCTGGTGTTTACAGCCAAGGCGAAACTCTGATCGCTGCGGGCGCGCCGGAGTTGGGCGAAGCCGCTACTTTCTATGTTTCTTCTTCCGGGAATGACAAGAGCCCTGGGACTAAGAAACTGCCCTTTGCAACCCTTCACCGCGCACAAGAGGCTGTTCGGCAATCACGGAACAGCCCCGCTCCGGTCAGAGTGTTGGTTCGGGAAGGCACCTACTACTTGAAGAGTGCGCTGACTTTCGGTCGGGAGGATTCCGGCAGCAAGGAAGCGCCGATGATTTATACCGCCTATCCCGGGGAGCGCGTGACAATCAGCGGCGGACGCAAGCTGACGTGCAACTGGAACCCATATAAGAACGGCATCATGATGGCCTCAGTTCCATCAGGGCTGGAGTTCACGCAGCTGTTCATCAACGGTAAACGCCAGACTCGTGCCCGGTATCCGAATTACGATCCCTCGAATCCTGGGAAGTCGGGATATGTTCAGGCGGCAGGTCCGATCCGCGCTGGTACCGTGAACCCAGATGCGGGTCTGGACGACGACATGACATTTTCCACTCAAGCCCCCAGGGGAATACGATTCGACCCCGCCACGTTTACAAAAAAAAGGTGGGCGAATCTACAGGAGGCGGAGATCCACATTTTCCAAGCTGCTTACTGGGGAAACCTGCAATGGAAGATCAAGGGCATCGACTTCAGCACCGATTCGATCTGGTTCGGCGATGGCGGTCAACAAATTGGCGCTAAGTGGAGCCATAATCCCGCGGTTCTTAACGAAAGCTCACGGTTTTTTATCGACAATGTATTTGAGGAACTGGACGTGCCAGGCGAGTGGTTCCTAGACAAGCAGAAGGGCATTCTTTACTACTATCCCGAGCCGGGCACTGATTTGCGAAGGGCACTTGTGGAAGTGCCCGTTCTGGAGCAGGCGATACAGTTTACCGGTACGCAGCACGATCCTGTGGAGCACGTGTCTCTGCATGGTTTCCACATTGCGCACACCGCTACGACTTATCTGAAAGCCTATGAGGTCCCGTCGCTTAGCGACTGGGCGATTCGGCGCAGTGGCTCAGTCTTTGCCGAAGGTACCCGCAACTGCTCAATTGAGGCTTGCTGGTTTGATGCCATCGGAGGCAACGCCGTTTTCGTCAACAACTACAACCGCGAATTCTCGGTGGTTGGATGCAGATTCACAGAGACAGGCGATAGTGCGATCTGCTTTGTAGGCGACCTGGAAAAAACGAATGGTACACAGCGCGCCTTCCCTTATGAATGCCGAGCAGCTGACAACTTGATTCATGATTGTGGTTATTACGGGAAGCAGATTGCTGGCGTTTATGTTTCCCGCGCCAAGCGAATCACGGTCAGCCACAACCTGATATACAACATGCCCCGGGCGGCCATCTGCATCGGCGACGGTACATGGGGGGGGCACGTCATCGAATACAACCAGACTCATGACACGGTGCGCGAGACCAGTGACCACGGTCCCTTCAACGCGTGGGGCCGGGATCGGGGTTGGGCTTTAGGCCAGTCTCACGCTCCCTACACTTCGGATCGCAGCCTCGATGTCTGGGAGGCCCTCGTCGACGCCATGGAACCTGTGATCGTTCGCAACAATTTCTTCGATGAAAAGTCGGGGTGGGGGCTCGATCTGGATGACGGTGCTACGAACTACGAGATTTACAACAACATCTCGGTAGGTGGCGTCAGCATGAAGCTGCGCGAGGGAGCGTATCGGAAGGTCTACAACAACATCTGGTACCTTTCGAAAGGGGCCCCATGCTTTCACGTTGGAAACAACTATAACCACGATCAGTATTTTAACAACATCACAGTCATGCATCCCGGCAGCACCAAATGGCCGGATGGATGGCCGTGGTGGCCGCAGATGGTTTACTCGATCATCGCGCCTCCGACGGTTGGACCTTGGCTCGAAAAGATCGATAACAATTGTTTCTATTGTGTTGGTGGAGAATTTCAGGCAGTGGTAGACCAGCTACGCTCGGAAGATGGTAGACGCAACGCGAAACGCTACAACCTGGAGGAATGGCAAAAGCTAGGCTTTGACCAGCACTCCATGTTTGCCGATCCACTTTTCGTCGACCCCGAAAACCACGATTTCCAAGTGCGCCCGGAATCACCAGCGCTGAAGTTGGGTTTCAAAAACTTCGAGATGGGCAAATGGGGATTGACGGACGGATTTCCTGAGCAGTGGCGAAAATCAACAAGCTAGTAACTCGACGAGGAACCAATGAGAAAACTCGCATTTGCAACAGTATTCGTTGCTGCTGCCTTATTGACTGTAGCGATGT
Source organism: Acidobacteriota bacterium (assembly GCA_003225005.1). Lineage (GTDB taxonomy): Bacteria > Acidobacteriota > Terriglobia > Terriglobales > Acidobacteriaceae > Sulfotelmatobacter. The sequence goes on from QIAN01000205.1 coordinate 44,842, forward strand.
TCGCCAAAACCGAGAACGCACACGTACAGCGCATCGGCATGGTAATCGGAATCAAAGCCGACCAGATCAGCGCATACGAAGCCCTGCACGCCGCATCCAACCCTGGCGTTCGCGACTTGCTGGATAAATATCACATGCATAACTTCTCCATCTACATGCGTCAACTCGACGATGGAAAGTACTACCTATTTGGGTATTACGAGTACACCGGCACAGACTTCAAAGCGGAGATGGAAAAGCTCGCGGCGGAGCCTCGCAACCAAAAGTGGCTCTCCATAACGGGTCCGATGCAAGCTCCTCTTCCCGGGGAACAGTCCTGGGCGATGATGAAAGAGGTCTATCACAATCCCTAGTCGGCGAGGATTCAGCCAGCAAGCCAAAACTCAAATGGATAACGAGGATCCTGCAGAGCCATTGATGGACGCATTCATGCTGCTGCGTCGGTGGGAGCTAGCTATATTGCTTTTCATTTGCCGGTCAGGATTAGGGCAACATAACGGACTGGTGGCATACTGGCCGTTCGACGGTACGGGCGGTACAGCTGTCGTTGAAGCCAAACGATTGTATCGCGTGGAATGCGGGTCGTGAACCCATCAAACTTGAGGCCCTGGCCTCGGACGCCGCTCACAAAAGAGAGGTTGCCTTAGATTACGTCTTTAGTCTGTTTGTTGGACGGTGTGTGGAATGCGCCCGAAATCCAAGATGCCGTGACTTTCGAGGCTTGGATAGCTCCTCAGGCCTATCCTTGGAATTGGAATGCGATCGTCGAGCAGAGGGACCGATACTTCTTTGGGTTAGACGAGACCGGGCACATCGGTTTGCGAGTTTTCATCGACGATCATTGGCGCGAGTGTGTTTCGGCCACTCAGGTGCCCTTGATGGAGTGGTCCCATATAGCCGCGACTGTCGATCCCAACTGTGGCCTTACCATCTATATCAATGGGCAGGAGGCTGGTCGTCTGAAAATCAGTGGCCGTTTCGCCCGGAGGCGCCCCTTCGAGCCGAACGAGATTGAGGATAAATTCTTCACGAAACGGCAAGCCGCGGGCGGCGCCTTCCAGATTGGCCGCAACCTCGACGAACTCCCCGCCGCCGCAACGAGGCCGATCCCAGCTTCTTATTCTTTTGACGGAATCATCGACGAACTGAAAATCTACGCCCGCGCCCTTGATGCCAGCGAGATCAAGAGATCTACGACTCTCTGCGTCCCACTTCTCCGCCTCCACTGACCTGGCGCAAGCTGCCCAGCATTCCGGATGGACAAAAGCGGTTTGGTGAGTTCTACACAAGTCTGAAGTTTTACCCGGAGTGGGACCTCGAGATGTGGGGTTGAGTGATCTGCGAGCAAATGCGTTCCGCCCGTGGTGATATGAACACGGCTGTGAACCGCGCGGGCATGCGCTTGGTATTGGATGAACCATATAGCTCTAGATTTTAGGGGCAAGCTCGCCCCCCAGTCAATGCCACGATTCCAGGCTAAAATGGTGTCTCACCCTTGACAATTCCTGTCAATTAGGCTTTTTTCGGGCGTTGCTTCATCGGAAGCAAAAGTGCTTGACAACAGAAATCACGCGGTGCTAGCGTCTCCTGTCGTAATTGGTTGGATCAATTAGCCCTTGTGCCAGCGAGGCTTCTTCGTGGAAAGCCTAGAACCAGGGAGGCTCTATGAATTCTCCGCTTAGTCGTAGTTTGAGGATTCTCAGCTCAGCGATGTTGACCGTCGCGATCTGTATCGGGATGTCCGTCAACTCCGCGGCGCAAGCGGGCACTGCCGCAGCTGCACTCAACGGCACGGTGCGAGACCCTTCCGGTGCCGCGGTGCCGAGCGCAACTATAACCCTGATCAATGTCCAAACAGGGTTCCGGCAAGTGACGCAGAGCAACGCGACCGGAAGCTATTCTCTTGTCAACATCAGCCCGGGCAACTACACCGCGACGGTTGCGAAGGAAGGTTTTTCCACCGGCAAGTCATCTGAGTTCGAACTCGGTGTGAATCAGACAGCCACCCTCAACTTCGATTTAAGGGTGGGCAGCACGAATACAACGGTTGAGGTCTCTGCCAATTCGGTTCAGATCGAAACGTCCACGGCCGAACTCGGGACAGTGATCGGGACCGTTGAAGTCAGTTCGCTGCCCTTGAACGGGCGCAATTTCACAGAGCTACTGCTGCTTCAGCCTGGCGTTAGCCCTGTAAACACTACGGAGAATTCCGGCTTCGGTGGCGGTTTCTTCGGTAATCCGACCGGAACCGTCGTGCTTCCCGCGATCAATGGCCAGAATAACCGCAGCAATATGTACCTGCTGGACGGCATCAACAATTACGGCTCGATCCGCGACACTTACGCGGTGCAGCCGACTCTGGACGATATTCAGGAGTTCAAAGTCCAATCCCACAACGACGAAGCGCAATTCGGGCAAGTATTAGGCGGGATCGTAAATGTGGTGACGAAGTCAGGAACCAATCGACTTCACGGAGACGTGTGGGAATTCCTGCGCAATGATGCGATGGATGCGGCAAACTATTTCCACCCGGTGAAGACCCCGCTAAAGCAGAACCAGTTTGGCGGGGGAGTCGGCGGTCCCGTGATCCTGCCGCATTACAACGGCCACGACAAGACTTTCTTCTACCTTTCTTACGAAGGATTTCGTAACCACACGGCATCGAACAGCTTCTTTCGCACCCCAACCGCAGCGCAATTGGGCGGCGACTTCAGCAACCTCGATAGTCAAGGAGTACAACTCTACAATCCGTTCAGCAACAACGGCACCACGGTTCAGCCGTTTATGTGCGACGCGAGTGGAAACGCGCTCCCCGCTCCCGGCAATATCCAAGCCGCGGGAACTCCTTGCAACAAAATTCCGTCGAGCATGATCAGTCCGACCACGGTTTACATCGCGAAGACGTTGTTCCCGGCGCCGAACCCCACGATCGCTGCTCAGTCTCCACCTTTCAATGGCGTCGATACGACTCCCGCGATTATCCGGCAGGATCAGATCTCCCTCCGCTTCGACCAGCAGATCGGTACGAAGGACCGCTTCTTCGGGCGCTGGACGGCAGCATGGGAGCCCATTACCGCTTCCGGGGGGTACCCGGGTGTGACGGGGACGACTAAGGACAGTAACTACAATGTGGCAGTGAACTGGACTCACACTTTTGGCTCCAGTTCCGTGCTAGAGCTAACATTCGGTCGTACTTCAGCGCAGGCCAACCACGGAGGAAGTTACGCGAATGTGCCGTCGAACTTCTATCAACAGGCTGGACTAGCTCCCAATTTCTACAACCATGGTGTTTTTGGTGGCCCCATCGTTCCAGGATTTGTGGTGGGCGAAAACTACCTCGGCAGCACCGCGACCTTCGTGGGCAAGTTGCACTATACGAACATCTGGGAATACCGCGGTGATTACTCCAAGACTTTTGGGAGGCACAGTTTCCGCACGGGCGCCAGCCTCGCCTCCTACGGATGGGAACAACCTTTCTATGGCTCGCAGGAGAACTTTGATCAAACGCAGACCCAGGATGCTGCCTTTGACTCGAATACAGGCGATGCAATGGCCTCCATGGTACTGGGTGTCCCGTCCTATGCCGAAGTGGACAACGTTTATTCGCTGCTTCACGGCGGCAAGATCATTGGCGTGTACGCGCAGGATCAGTGGAGGGTTAACGATAAGCTCACCGTTAACTATGGTCTGCGTTACGACCTGACAGTAAATCCCCGCCAGGGCAAATCCTCCAACGGAAGTGATATCACCGGGGACTTTAACTTCAGCAACGGAACGTACATTCTGCAGAAAGCTGCTCCGGCATGTTCCGCGACTCAGGGAGCGCCCTGCATTCCAGGTGGTACGCTGCCACCTCATGTCGTAATCGCCAGTAACGGAAAAATCCCCCAGGACGACTACACCAATTTTCAGCCCAGAGTCGGATTTGCCTATCGACTGACAGCGAGAACGGTGATGCACGGCGGGTATGCAAGGTTCTACGACAATTGGGCCGGTATCACCGAAAATATTTCCAATTTCACTCAGCTCTGGCCCAATGTGGCATTTGTCGCAGCTCCTGGCGGCTTCAATTCCTTTGGACCACCCACCGGATTAGCCAACGATCCGCTTAATTTGGGAACTGGCACGGGTAGTATCAAGCCGGATGTTTCGCCGTTTACGCCTCTGAATGCGAGCCCATATACCGACCCTCACCTCAAGAACGGGTATTCGGACCAATGGAATCTCGGATTCCAGCGAGAATTGGCTCCGGGCGCAATTGCGACCATTAATTACGTAGGTTCTCGTAACGGAAACGTAGCCACTACGGTCACCGCCAACGCGGGTTGTTCGGGCGCCCCTTGCCCCATCAGCCAGCCCATTCCTTATCCGTACATTCAGTTCCAGGTGCCGTACACCAAGAGCATCTCGTCAACGAACTACAACGGTCTGCAAGTTTCCTCGCAATATAAGTTGCATTCCGGGATCATGGGGACCATCGCATACACGTGGTCGAAGGCGCTCACTACTGGCTGTGACGGTTACAACTCAGGCTGCGAGGTCCAGAACCCATACAATCTGAGTATGGATCGTGGACCGGCGGCCCACGATCTTACCCATATCTTCACCACGAGCTTCGTGCTGCCGCTTCCGTTCGGTGGAGGAAGACGATTCAGCACTGGCAGCAGCCTGATGAATCACATCATCGGCAATTGGCAGCTGAATGGGATCCTTTCTCTAAACAGTGGACCGCGTTACGACGTCCAAGACAATAACGCGATTTCGAATATCAGTAACTTTGCCGGAATCGAACGTGTCAACCAGGTTGCGGATCCTCGTCGGAGTACGCTCGACTATGCCTTGGACAAACTTCACCCGATTAACTTTAACGCTTTCGCTGATCCTCCGACGGGGAGTTTCGGCACAATGCGGCGCAACAGTCTGACCGCGGACTGGGGGCGCAACTTGGATCTGTCACTATTCCGCTCATTCTCCATATCAGAGTCCAAGCGGTTCGAGTTCAGAGCCGAAGCTTTCAACCTAACCAACACCCCCGTGATGGGGACTCCCGACACGTTCTTAGGAGATGGAAACGCTTATCAGGGCGGCACTTTTGGCTTAGTGTCGTACACCGCCAACACTGAGCGCCAGCTGCAAATCGCGCTGAAGTTTTATTTCTAAGTTGTCGGACCGTTCTGAGCCGGCATTGGATCACGAGGCGGTGGACATCGCGGGAGGCAGAGTGGCGTACGCCTGCTTGGATCTGAACGGCAGACCGCCGTGGTCATTGGAGGCACATCTGGCATCGGCCAAGCGATCGTTTGGGATTGGCACACGCGGGTGCCGACGTCATCGCCACCGGTCGTAGGCTTGAGCAGGTAAAGGCAATCGCTGCCGAAATCGAAGCTGCCGGCTGTCGCAGTTTGTCCATGACAGTTGATGTTAGCGATAGGGCTTCCTTGGAACGACTGCTCTCTGCCGCACTGGACTCATTTGGAAACGTAGACATCCTGGTGAACTGCGCCGGACGCATAAAACGAGCGCCTACGATCGACTCGTCTGAAAGTGACTGGGAAGAAATTCTGGATATAAACCTGATGGGTGTGCTCCGCGCCTGCCAGATATTCGGGCGCCACATGCTACAAAAAGGATATGGACGAGTCCTCAACATCACGTCGCTCAATGTATTCGTGGCGCTGCATGAAGTCGCGGCCTACGCGGCCAGTAAAGCGGCAGTTCAATCGCTGACGAGATCGTTAGCAGTTGAGTGGGCAGGTCGTGGAGTTTGCGTCAATGCGATTGCGCCCGGCGTATTTGCAACCGCACTAAATTCAGAGCTATTGCAAGGCACTGACCGAGGGCAGGAATTGCTGATGCGCACACCGATGAAGAGGTTTGGTACCGCGGAAGAGGTGGTAGGAGCGGCGATTCTTATTGCTTCAGATGCGGCCAGCTTTATGACTGGTTCCGTATTGATTGTCGATGGCGGTTTCTTGGCGAGCGGCGTTAATCAGTGATTTGCAGTTTCTTGAACAGTGCGCACACTGGCGCGTGGCAAGTTGGACGAGAAGATTGGCCATTGCCGCGGTCTTGACAGAGATACTGAAGGATTCTTGTGGTCGAGAGCAAACTTAAAGGACTAACCGCGCTAGTCACCGGTGCAAGTAGTGGAATAGGTGCGGAAACGGCATTTCGACTTGGAGCCAACGGTGCGTATACGCTTATTCATTACCATGAAAACTTGCAGGGCGCGACAGAAGTTCTTGAGAAGATTCGCCAAGTCCGTGGGGATGGGGAACTCATCTCCAGAGATTTGAGTAACAGTTCAGGCATTGCGCAATTCACTGGTTCATTCGCAAGCTTGCAAAGGCCAATTGACATTTTGGTGAATAACGCTGTTCTCTGATACAGAGAAAGCCGTTTCTGGAGATTACTGAACAACTGTGGTCAGAAGCCTTCACGTTGAATGTCAAGCGCATTCCTTACGACAAAGGCTCTCCTTCCGTCGATGGTGCAGCGCGGACGTGGTTGTGTGGTGAACATTACGTCAGTAGCGGCCCGCTTTGGCGGTGGCATTGGGGCAATTGCGTACTCCTCAGCAAAAGCAACGCTATCGACAATGACGAAAGGACTCGCTCGAGAATTTGGACCAAAAGGTATTCGCATAAATGCAGTTTCACCTGGAACATCGATACGAATTACCACTAGAAGTTTTCTGCACGGGAGTCTCTCGATGCGGTCGTGGCTGCGACGCCTTACAGCGCCTTGGGACAGCAAATGATATTGCCGATGTGATTGTTTTTCTTTGTTCGGATGGTGCTCGTTTCATTCAGGGCCAAGTAATTGAGGTGAACGGGCGATTTCTAATGGTGTGAGTGCGCGATGCCCCCACTGAGCAGTCCCGAAGAATGTGAACAAAGTAGGCATGCGAGGGATTTCAATCTGAGTACTTGGTCTGGAGCCTAATGAGTGTGTCCATGCTGCTGCGTCGACTAGGTTGGATAGCGTTGTTGGCTCTCGTTTGCCGGTCAGGATTCGGGCAAGATCAGGGACTGGTGGCCTACTGGCCGTTCGATGAAGCGAAGGGTACGGCCACCGTTGAGAGCAGCAAGCAGACGGAAGACGTGATCCAAGGGAATTTTTCGTTGGTGAGCGGCGTCCGTGGCAAGGGGATCAAGTTCGATGGATTCACGACCCGCATTACACGCAAATCAGATCTGCCGGAGATCCACGAGGCTGTGACATTCGAGGCCTGGATCGCACCCCAAGCGTACCCTTGGAATTGGAATGCCATCGTCGAGCAGGAGAAGCGCTATTTTTTTGGACTGGACGCCACTGGGCACATCGGTCTGCGGGTTTTCGTTGATGATCAATGGCGGGAGTGCTTTTCGGCGGTGCAAGTTCCGTTCATGCAGTGGTCGCATATCGCCGGCACTTTCGATCCCCAAAACGGCCTTAGCCTCTACATCAACGGCCAGGAAGGCGGTCGTCTCAATATTGCCGGTCATCTCGGTCAGGGTGAAGTAGACCCTAGTAATGGTCAACCCACCGCGGGCAAATTTCAGATCGGCCGCAACCTGGAAGAAGTTCCGGCCGCCGCATCGTTGAAGATTCCGGCGTCGTATTCGTTTGACGGAATCATCGATGAGCTGAAGATCTACGGCCGCGCTCTCGATGCCGGCGAGATCAGGACAGCGTACGAATCGGTGCGTCCCGCGTCCCCACCTGAACTTACCCCACGCAAGCTTCCCGTAATCCCGGTCGGAGACAAGCGATTTGGCGCTTTTTATACGCGTCTGAAGTTCTATCCTGAGTGGGACCAGCTGTGGCGAATCGACGAGTATCCGGACCTGGTCGTCACCTTCGACGACCAATCGTACAAGATGGTGTTCTGGCACGGGACTACATACAACATGAATCTGGTCACGGAGAACGGCCGCTGGATCGGAGACCAAAGCGCGGAGGGAGCAAGAGGTGAGTTTGGATGTGAGGAGCATATGTCCGACAAGCAGGCCCGCTATGCTCACGTTCGCCTGCTCGAAAATAGCGCTGCGCGCGTTGTCGTTCACTGGCGGTATGCCTTGACGGATGTCAAGTACAACATCGGGGAGGAGGATCCGATCACCGGTTGGGGAGCTTGGGCGGACGAGTACTACACCATCTATCCCGATGGTCTGGCGGTTCGTCATTTTCTCGTACATGGCCGGCAGAGGGGATACAGCATTACAGAACCTGCGACGTTGAACAATCCTGGCGAAAGAGCGGAAGACAACGTCTCGATCGACGCGGCGACTCTGGCCAATATGGATGGCGAGACGCGGACCTTTAGCTGGGAAACATGGCCCTCCGATGGAGGCATAGGCGCCGAATTCCAACATCCGGTGTCCAATGCCAATATTGCGATCGTGAACACCAAATCGGATTTCAAGCCCGTCTATATCTATCCGCCTCCCACTCGCATTATCCCCTACGGTGGAGGCGTCGGCGAGACTCGCCCGTATCTGTCGAAGTTTCCGATCTGGAACCACTGGCCTGTTGCGCAAATTCCATCGGATGGCCGACCCGCACTTGCTCTGGATCGGGTGTCAAGTTCGGCGATTCTCTCTCCTGAACCACCAGAGACGAAGCGACCCAGAGACGGCATTGTGGAGGGCAGATTTGTTATGGGCCTCACGAACCAGCCGATATCTGTGATTCTTCCCTTCGCCCGCGCCTGGTTGCAGCCACCTGACTTGAAAATGTCTGGGAAGGATTTCGCCAGCGACGGTTATGACCGCGATGACCGGGCTTACCACCTTCGCCGGCTGTCGCAAGGAAACACGAAACTGGAGTTCAATATTCAGGCCGGCGAGAAATCGCCGGTAGTGAACCCGGCATTCGTCATCGATGGATGGGGCAGAGAAGGCGCAGCGCTGCGATTGAACGGCAAGCTTGTTACAGAAGGCAAAGACTTTCGCGTCGGCCACATTGACCGGTTAGAAGGCTCCAGTCTTGTGGTCTGGATTCGGGCGCAGCTCACTGCAGCCTCACAGTTTTCGCTAACACCACAGTCGGGATCAAACTGAATTCGCAAAGCCCGAGGATTACGAAACGTCGGCCGGTCCTTCGAGGAACTTACAATCCGCAATAGACCACAGTTACCGGGAGACTAAGAACATGAGCTACACACGACGAGATCTCTTAACGACCGGTTTGGCCGCTTCTGCCGGGGTTAATCCAGCCCCAGCTGGAAGATACGGCTCGCCGTAAACTTCGCCGACTCGCGCAGCGGCTCCTCAACATCGACCACGAACTCGATCACCTAACCCCAAAATGAGTGCACATTGGCCAGTCAATGCGACAAGTCTGGCAGGTTGCGACAAATGTGGCGTTAGCAAGCATATTGGCTATTACGGCCTGAACGGCAAGAAGGAAGGTTTGGAAGTACACGACCTGCGTCGCAGCGCGGCCAAGGCCATGCGGCTGGCGGGCGTGGCCGAAAGCACGGTGATGAAAATTGGCGGTTGGAAAACGGCCAGTATGTTTCGCCGCTATGCCATTGACAGCCACAAGGACCAACAACAGGCTGTTGAACTGCTGGAGGCGGCCCGTGCCCGACAGGCTGCACAGGGCCAGCCCAGCGGTTTAGCCCCTACTACGGCCCCTGTTGCATCACAAACGACGGTTGGTGAGCCAAAGCTGGCCAGCGCGAAGGTTCAATAATGTGCAGTGTTTACGCGGGTAAAGTTGGTGCCGGGAGGGGGAATCGAACCCCCACAGGGCTTTTGGCCCCTGCGGATTTTAAGTCCGCTGCGTCTGCCAATTTCGCCATCCCGGCGTCGCAGAATAATTTATCTCGATTCGGAGCTTTGATTGCAGCCGAATGGGACATCGCTCACCACCGGCCGCACTGCCAGTTTTCGGCGGCCGTCTGATCGTTTTCAGTATTGCATAGCTACTGAACAGCTGCTAGCTGGGCTTGAGACCTAAGATGGGTGTGGCGGCGTCGCCCACTCGATGGTCTTGGCGCTAACGCTGCACTCTTACCCCAGCTGCTCGGGCGTGGCAGCAAAGCTAACTTCAAACTCTCCAGGGTTTCTGGGAAGAGAGAATTGACGGAAGGAAGATGAATCGACCGATCAGGCATCAAATCCGTAACGGCCCAACCGATTCTTGATTGAGATGCCTCAGATCCCCGCGAGTCTTGCAAAATCGTCGTCGCTAGGTATTGCGGAAATCAGTGTGCTGCGGCCGCACTAGAGGATACCGCCGCGAGAATGGAAATCTTCCCTGAGACGGACTGCGTCCAGGCAGCCATCCCCTCACCGTCCGATCGACCGTCTTTATCAAAGTACAGGGCTTCTTCGTACAACACATCTGTGCCGGAGTAGAGTTGTCGCTCACAACAAGAACAGGGTGCGCAGATCGGCACCTAAACGTCAGGACCGAGACTCCAACCAATGCACAGATTGCCGCGCTCTACTTTCCCACCACCAATACCTCGAACTGGCCCGACTCAGCCGTAGACAGAAATAGCTGATGCGTTTTCGGATCAAGCGCCATGGTCTTCGCTCGCGGCAAAGTCTTCACCGTCTCGACCACGGAGTACTTGTCCGGGCCATCCTGGTGAATCGCAGTCACGGTCCCCTCACCGTTGGAGTTGAAGATCAGCTTGCTCTCGGGATCGAAGGCAGTGGCGTCCACATGATCGCCGATGGGAAGAGTTGTAATTACCTGCCCCGTATCCGCATTCATTACTGCCATCACTTTGCTGCGGCAGCCGACGAATAGACGGCGATTCTCGCGATCCATTGCTAAGCTGGCGGGCTTGGCACAGGGGGCCGCAGGCCAACGTTGCTCAACGGTCAGCTTACGCGAATCGATCTTGAGCACCAGGCCCTCATCTTCCAAATTGTTGAAGACATAACCTTTGCCATCAGCGACCGCAAATTCTGGGCCACCGCCTAGGTCCACCGTGCCAGCAACTTTGCCGGTGGCTGCATCGATCGCCGTCGCGCTGTCGCTCCCTCCGTTGAAGGCAAACACTCGCGACGTGGCTGGATCGAAAATGATGGCATCCGGCTTCTTGCCGGTCGTCACGTCCGCGATCCGCTTCAGCGTCTTCAGGTCAAAAATCGTGACCGTTGAGGATTGGCCGTTGCTCACGAACCCGCGACCGAGTGCGGGCGCGATCGCGATCCCATGTACCCCCGGAGTATTGGGGATGTTGCCTACCACAGTTCCGGAGTCTACATCCAGCACTTCGACCTGAGTGCCATGCGAAACGTACAAGCGGCGAGCGGCCTCGTCAACCGCAAGATAATCCCAACTTCCCTGGCCGGGGATGGGGATCTTCTTCGTGATCTGATAATCCGCGGCCGAAGCCATTGTGACCACGAACGCGAACAGAACAATGCTTGATGCTTTCTTCAAAGGACGCCTCCTGAATGTTTGCTTACTTCGCAATTCGATCTGCGCATGCATCGGCGGAAAGTTTCAAATTCGTGTAACTGACAATTGTGGCCCGAACCCGACACTTTGTCACATTTCGCTTTTCGGGCTCGAGCTTTGAGTCTATGCTAGGGAATCTGAAGTTTCCCTGAATCTCTGCGCGGCGTGCCGTGCGTTTACACTCCCGTATCTGGCGATCTTTGCGCTGGCCCAACTCGTATTTGGCGCTGGGATTTGTCAGGCATCAAACCTTTGAAACCGACATCGAATTGGTGGCAAATCAGAAGTCCACAAATAAGACTGAACTTGTGAAGATCAGCGCCAGCGAGGAAGCTTCTCAACGCGAATGATTTGTAGGCTGCAAGATTGCTTAACCGCGCTCGCAGGAGTTCAACACTTCGCATGGGTTTGATGGAATTGCCGTTTTAAGCATGCGTGGTCGCGCTCTTGGGCGGTTCAGCGCGGCGCTGCTTGCGCAATTCCTCTCGAAAGGACTCGGTGGACAACCCGGCTTGGCTGCGGAAGAGCTCCAACAATGGATCTTCGGTTTCGCCGCTGGAAGCTTGTTCCGGGGCACTTGCCGGACTCTCGGTTTCCAGGCCTTCGGGTTCAACTAACAATTCCGGTAACAAGTCTCGATTGTCGTTAAGGACATCAAGAAATTTTTCCAGCGCTCTCCGATGCTCGGGAGTGGCTTGCGTGAACTCCACGCCCATGCCCGTATCTGGATGCATCACTCTGACTATCCCTTCGGCCCTCAGCTCTGCGTGAGCCGCTCGCATCGAAAGCGTGACTCGTGTCGATACAGGAAAAGGCGAAGAGATCTCCAAGTAGCAGCCACCTAAGCTCAGATCGCTGAGTCGGCACTGTTCGGGCGGGTCATCCTTTTCGGCGTCGGAGGCATTGCGGCTGATCCAGCTGCATAATTGATGCGAGGTTTCCGGCGTCATTTCCATGAATCGAAGTCCGGCTTGCGCCCCAGTTCCCTCCCACGCGAATTCCGCGACGAGTTCCAAACTGGTTTCGCAGGCAGGCAGCGAAAATGCAAGGTTCCAGCGCCCAGCAGGCCGTCTCCCGCGGGGAAACTTGATAGCCATCCCGCCCTCGCTCAGATCCAAGGTGGAGACTTTCAAGTCCACCCCAGTAGTGGGGTTCGACAACGTGACGGGAATCAGGATGGGAATTCTGGAGTTGCGCCTGCGCTCTCGTTTCATCAAAGCTCGCGCCGCGCGGAAGCTCGACTTGGCCCGTTCGGTTGAAACCGGCTTGTAGAGTACGAAGTGAGCGCCGATATCGAATGCCGACCGCAGACCCACCACCGGCTCCACAATGGCTACAGCCACAGCACGCTTGTTGCAAGGGGCCCTGCGGGCGCTAAGCAATACTTCGGCCGAACGTGGGCCTGCACAGTCCACGATGATCGCCTCGAACCGGTCTCGAGTTAACTTTCGCAGGGCGCTATCAGCGTTGGTGCAGAGCTCGACGCCGATCTCCAGGTCACCCAGAGTCCGGCGCAACACTCGCACAATTTTTTCGTCAGAACACAGCACCAGCGCCTTCAAACTCATGGCACAGCCTTAATCCTTGCCCGCGAAGTGCGGATAACTGCCTTGCCCCGGATCGAGACGAACTCCAGCCTGCAGAACTACCAGGGACCGCAGGCTCCAGTTCGAACTTTATGGCTATGCGGAGACCGGGTCAATGTCACACGGAGACAAATCTGTTACTCCCGTAACCACTGACTCCCAGCGTGGTCATCAGTTCGTGCGGCCCCCACCACCGAGCGTTGCGGTGTTCTGGCGTGTGCGATCTAGATTGCAAGTTAAATCGGACCGGGCATTCTAGGCTTAAGGAAAGGGGGTTTTTTCCGGCGAGCTTGGTCCCGGTGAGCAATTAAAGCTAGCAAACACAAGGACTTGCGCAAGCTTCCTCGAAGCTGCGAGGCCACATTGCGGATTTGACTTTGAGTGAATTGCAGGATATTATTTTGAGTCTTCGATTAGCTTTAGGGTCGCCGGGGGACGTCTAGGAGTACCTAGCTGTCCAACGCGAGGTTGTGTTCAAGTGCATCCGGAACGCCGTGCGGAGAATCTTATTGAGGTAAGGCAATACCAGCAAAGGTATTTATCCCTCGATTTGGAAAGGTAATTTTTTCATGGCTAAGCGACGCGGAAACCCTAACTGGGGCAAACCCGAGCCGATCGGTCCGATTGTCCCCACGATTACCGAATTTGAACAGGTCGTGCGCGAATACAAGCTCTCCCCCGATCAGTATCTGCGTTCTACACGTCTGCGAGAGTGGGCACGCCGCAACAAGAATTCGAAGTATATCCCCGAACCTCTGCTTGAGGCCTGGGGCTTTGAGATCGAATCAACGCTGTAACGCGGATGTAACAGGAGCTTTCGAGGGTCGCTGAAAAGCGACCCTTTTGCTTTTGGGACTCGAGAAGGAGAACTAGCCCAGAAGTGTCTTGAAGAATGGTTTGAAGAGATTCGTGTCAGCTCGTGCCTTCGGGCATGCTGGAAGTGCTGCGGAATGAACTCACGCCTCTCGACCACGTCACCCGCGCTGGACGTCTCGGACCATCAGCCGACCAGTCTGGCACATCGTTCGCCAGTTATATTCATAAGCCGTTCCACAATGCAGGCAGGCAGATCTGATAGTGACGACCACTTACGTCGATGCGCGGCCTGGCAAATCGATGCGAGCGGCCCCGTCTCAGACAACGTTTCAAAAAAATCAGTGCATCACCGATTCATTGCGAACTCTCCAGTGATCGAGCCAACGAGAGAAAAAGGGCTTAGACCGGCTGTCCAGCAAACTCTGAAGCGTGGACAAAAGAATGTTAGGTGGTTGGGATTTGGACAAGAAGGTATCCACCGCCTTCAGCTTGTTCTGGGGCAGCGGTCCATAAGCCGATAACAGCATGATTGGGACGTGCGCCTTAACCCGCTTCATCTTCACCGCAACCACGTCCCCATTCATACCCGGCATCTGGTAGTCGAGGACCACCGCATCCACCGAGTGCGACCGGAACAGCTTCAGGCCCTCGTCCCCGCCAGTCGCTTCGAGAACTTCATAACCATTTTCTTCGAGCAGCATCTTGCGGCCGATGAGTCCATTTCGATGGTCGTCAATGCAAAGGATTGTTGCTTTCAGCCCAAACATCGTTGTTCACAGTCCAATTCGGCCAGAACGGTCTGTGTCAGCGGTGGGCTTCCCGGTTGGAAACTACCCGTCGCTGATCACTGAAGTGGCAGGCAACTCGATTCTGCCGACATCACCCACGGCTTTCAAATTACGAATGGACACCCCCATCAACAGTTACCGGCTAAATGCGCCGCGCGGGTCGGTTGAGAGCCTTAAACCGGGCAGCAAAAGCGGCGAGATGGAGCGGTCCAGGGCCAGCAAGCTCGCGAACTGAAGGCCTCGACTGGCGCGATATGAATGCAATACACCACGCCCTTCTATCGCAGCCTCTCGAGGCCCTGAACCCTCCGGTTATTCAAAACTACATCCCTCCACCAAATGATTGACGGCGTCTGGTAGCATTCACCCCAACAATTCAGCCTCAGGCTTTTCCCGCGTCTCCCTGCAGCGTTTCCCCCCAAAAAGATCGAGGGTTGTGCCCTTTCAGGCCGTAGTGTGTCCGGACTTGACCCGCGCATCAGCAGCGGAGTCCACATGAGACAGTCGTTTACAATCAGCATGATAGCTCGCATTTTCATCACGCTTGGGTGCGGAGGAGGAGCAGCAGGAGGGGGGACTGCCCGGTTCTGGTGCAAGTCCTTTTTCCGGCTCCGTCTCAACCGCCTTCACCGCCGGGATCAGCCATATCGACGGCAAATACAGGTTCACCCAGAACAACTATTTACTTGAGGGTGCACAGAAAATCAGCGCCCTCGCCGGACCGGGTGCAAGGTATTGCGCAATCGCAGGACCGGCCGAATGCCGAAGAAAACGAGTTCTATCAGCTCACGGGGTATCTCTATTCGCGTTTCTCGGGGTTCGGGAAAAACGTTTGTTTTGAAGAATTGGGAGACGGACGGATTCGCCGCTTTCCTGGGAAGTACGGCCGGCGATATTCCCCAAAATGTGGCGGGAGATCTGATTGCGTGGCTCTCAGCTCCCCAGCGCGGGGTGACTCGCGCCCGCAATGAGGCTCACGACTCGAGCGCGCTCGTGCTAAATGGCGCGGAGGTGAATCGTGTCCTCGATTACGCTCAGAACGGGCTGAGGCGCGTGATCAACGCGGTCGTGCCGCGGGCAATGCGGACATGCTCACTTGTTCCTCCTACGATGCGATGGTATATGGTTCCGACGCGCAATCGGTGCAACAGAGCCTCACACAGGCTTTGCAGACAATCGAAGAATTAGCGCCCGATCCGCAGGGACTGGGCAACCGCCGGATCCTGATCTCGCAATACGGTCTGTTCGAGAATGAGCAACCCGGTGATACATGGCGCGCCGACGCTGTTCTCAGCACCGCCGAAAATGCCGGTCTCTATGGGGCTTTCTTCTGGAACCTGAACGACAATGCGTGCAAGCGGAACGGACACTACGCACCCGTTGCCCATTCGCAAATGTTAAGGTCGTCGTGACAATCGGCGCGGAAGGAAACCCACAACACCCAACAGATGCGCAGTGCCGCGGGCTTTGGATCATTCGTCCGGATGGAACTACCAGCTCGGCGCTCGATGTGATCAAGAAATATTGGTAGCGCCTCGGGGGCATGACGGTGGCCCGGGCGATCGCGTCCATTCTACTCACGACGGTGCCCCGTCCGAGCTTTTTGCGTGGGCGGGGGGTTTTCCCCGGCTGGACGCGTTCGTACCGCGGGGACCAGGATAGCCTGCCACGAAGCCGACGCTCCTCCATGGGACCAGATCCACACGACCGTGTGGCTGAGATGCTGTGATTTTGGGTGGCGCAGCGCTTCGAGCGCTGCGATGAAACGCGCAAGAGCAAGGAGCAATTTTAAGCCGCTGAGGCAGAGCAACTGGTTGCGGTTAACCTCATAAACCGCTTTTGCTACAATCGCCTCAAATGAGTCCTCACCCTCCATTTACAGATGTTCAGACCGCCATCGAGGAAATCCGCAACGGCCGCATGATTGTGGTCGTGGACGACGAGGATCGCGAGAACGAAGGCGACCTCACTCTGGCCGCGGAGAAAGTCACTCCCGAAGCCATCAACTTCATGGCCAAGTGCGGACGTGGACTGGTTTGCCTCGCGATGACCGAAGAACGTCTCGATCATCTCCGCATTGGGCCCATGAGTAGCGAAAATACTTCGCAGTATGGAACCGCCTTCTGCGAGGCAATTGACGCCCGCGCGGGCGTCACTACCGGCATCTCAGCTTACGACCGCGCCCGTACGATTCAGGTAGCGATCGATCCCGCAACTCAGCCCGCCGACTTGGCCCGTCCTGGCCATGTCTTCCCGTTAAGGGCACGTAAAGGCGGCGTACTGGTGCGAGCAGGACAAACAGAGGCCGCAGTAGATCTCTCCCGTCTGGCGGGACTGATTCCGGCAGGCATCATCTGCGAAATCATGAAAGACGATGGGACCATGGCCCGTGTGGCCGATCTCATCGAATTTTGCCGCCAGCACGACCTGAAGATCTTAACCGTGGCCGAACTGATCCGTTACCGCATGGCGCATGAGCGCTACGTGCATCGCGTGGGCGAAGCGTTAGTCGACACACGCTACGGAGAGTTTCGCCTCATCGCCTACGAGAGCGAAGTGGACGGCGGCGAGTCGCACGTGGCGCTAATCCGCGGCGACATTGAAAGCGGCGCCCAACCTGTTCTCGTTCGCATGCATGCCCATTGCCTGATGGGCGACGTCTTCGGCGCCACCGGCTGTGAATGCCACGCGACCCTGGAGGGTTCTCTGCGTCGCATTGCACAGGAAGGCCGCGGCGCACTGATCTACCTGCATCAGACTTCCAAGGGATTCTCTGTCGAACGAGCCGGGGAGCGAGCAGCTCTCAGCTTTCACCGCGGACAAAAATTGCCTGCGCTGCTTGATAATGTTCGCCAAACCCAACGTGAAATCGGCATCGGAGCGCAAATCCTCTCCGATCTGAATTTGAGACGTATCCGCCTGCTCACCAACCGCCCGAAACGGGCAGCCGCCCTGGAGGGATTTGGAATTGAAATTGTCGAGCAGGTTCCGGTGGAATTAATCGAGGCTAAGGCGTAGATGGATACGGCGCTAGCGCCGCGCAGCTAAAACGGCTTGCGCACGATCACTTCACTGTCCCGAATAAAGAACTGAGCCGAGCACTGTTCCGACCCGCAAATCACAGGCAGCAGTCCATTGATTTGTTTGCGCGTGATCAGGCCAAGCATGCCGCAGGACGGGCAGGCCAGCACAGCCCAGTAGGGATCTTCTTTCTCCCCCACTTCGCCGGCGTTCTCCAGCACAAAAACTGTCCCCGGCAGCATCTGATCCGGGATCCATTCGTTCAGGATGTCCAGTTCTGCGACCATACTTTCCCCCCTTGGAACCAAACTGTCCTGCTTAAGAAGCCTTTTTAGCACGCCAAGTTTCTGTCGGCGAAGTTACCGAGGTTTTCGCCTTCCTGGCTATGATCTGCGCCCGTACCTGCCGCACCGCGTCGCTGAGACAGATGCCCAAGATGGGCTGGCTCGAATTTTTTAAAATATCCACAATCTGCCGCGCCGAAGTCTCAAGATATAGATGCGTGCCGTCGGTCAGCAGGTGGTATTCGGAGTTCCTGGCAACGATCTCTGCCAAGCCCTTGCCGAACTCGCGCTTCAAAAAGCGCAAGACTTTGCGCACTCCCTGGAGCGAGAACCCCTTGCGACGCAGTTCGCAAATTACTGCAACTTCGGTGACGTTTTTCACCGAATACACCCGCCGATGGCCGCGCCGCAGAGGCTGCACCACACCCCGTTCATCCCACCATTGCAATTGGCGCGGCGTGATCCCGGTAAGGACCACCACCTCCTGCGACGTGAAATGACGCGTCATCTGTCCTCTAAAATGTTTAAAACAATTCGTAAGCTAGATGTTTGAAACATTTTAGCTGTGGTTCGTTCCTTGTCAAGAACCAATCAAGAAGAGGAGGTTGACTAGAAGAGTTACCGCAGCCCGGTTGATGTTGCCATGGCGCAGGGAAGCAGTTTCAAACCCGAGTCCCAACGTGGTAACCCGGAAGTTCCTGGCGAACCGCCCCCCACAAACTGGACCATCTCCAACCGGTCGCCTTCCCGCAGATTTGTTTCCGGCCAGTGCTCACGCGCGACGATCAAACGATTCAATTCCACCGCGACCCGGTCTGGCTTTAGCCCCAGAATCTCTACCAGAGCGGAAAGCGTGAGCGGGCCATTGAATTCGCGGAAGTCGCCGTTGATTTGGAGTTTCATCTGGATCACTTCAGGTAACGAAGGGGGACCGCTTCACTGCTCCAATTTGCGCAACTGGAACTTTCGGGTGGCCGTCCGCCCCTCGTAATGGGCCTGGACCAACACAGAAGAATCCGGCAACAAAGATTCGTCCGCCTCAATCTTAATCTCGGCACCGCCACCCGCGTCAGTCACCGCTTGCGTATAAAACGGCGCCGCGTCCGGCCGGGCAAAGCGGAATGTCAGGCGAGCGCCGGCCGCAGCCGAGCCCGCTTCGGTGACCCGCAATCGCATAGTTAAACTGCGATCTGCGTGTACGGAGGACGCATTCAGCCATTCGACGTCGAGCTCCTTCACCGAGGAGAGGCTATCCGGCTCCACATGGTCCCATGCGTGATCCAAGTTTCCTTCCCGAATCGCATCCAACACTTGGCGATGCTGATCGCGTAGCAGCTGTTCCTTTTGGGAATCGCCGAACTGTGCCTGGGACGCCGACGCGGCATACGAAATGGCCTTTTTCCCCACGCAACGGCCACGCACGAAAACCTGCGTCTGCAACAAAAGCTCACCCTCGCGAGCTTCGCTTTGCACGTGGTAAATGGTCTCACCGTGCTTTACGTCAGTATTGAAGCCGAAAATCATAAAAGACTCGTAATTGCGCCATCGGGTAATTGTGTCACTGCAAACCGATCACCCCTAGCTTCGAGCGCTAAGCATTACACAATTGCTCAATCGCCCAACTAGCCAATTATCTTCTCGCCCGGTTCCCTTGACACTCGTGACTTCAACCACCTAATCTAGAACGTTTAGATAACGCTTGGCGCGAATTATATATAGCCTCTCCCATGCCCGACAATTACTTCGCACGCTACCTCCCTATTCTCATTCATATTGTGCTGGCGGGTGGGATTGCGGGCGCTATTGTGACGCTTTCCTGGCTGATTGGGCAGCGGAAACCAACTCGAGCCAAACTGGCCCCCTATGAGTGTGGCATGACCCCGGTTGGGGACTCCCGCCAGCGCTTTTCTGTGAAATTTTACCTGGTCGCCATGTTGTTCATTCTCTTCGATGTAGAGGCTGTCTTTCTTTATCCCTGGGCAGTGATTTTGCGCGACCTGAAAGCGGCGGGCCAGGGAAGGTTTGGCCTAGCGGAGATGATGATCTACATCGCCATCGTCCTGGTGGGCTTCTTCTACATCTGGAAAAAAGGTGCTCTGGAATGGGGCAAGGCCGAGCCAGGAGATTTATAAATGCCCTTGTCTCCGGCCATCACAAATCTCGAAGAACTGAAGAGTCATCCCGCACTGGCTCTGCTGCTGGTCTGGAATCCGTCAGCCGTCGAAGCCGTGAAGTACGACCGCGATGAAATGACAATCTATGTCGACCGCGGCCTGCTCCGCGAGGCCTGCGCGATCCTGAAAGATGATTCCGAGTGCGAATTCAACTTTCTCGCCGACATCACCTGCGTGGACTGGTATCCGGCCGAGCCCAGGTTTGAAGTCGTCTATCACCTGCTTTCAATTCCTAAGAAAGAACGCCTGCGTCTGAAAGTGCGGCTAGATAGCTCCAGTCCGGTCGTAGAGTCGGTGACAGCGCTATGGCCCGGAGCAAATTACTTTGAGCGCGAGGTCTTTGACCTGTTCGGGGTTCGCTTCAGCGGGCATCCATACTTGCGGCGGCTCCTGATGCCCGAGGATTGGGAAGGCCATCCCCTCCGCAAAGACTATCCGGTGGAGGGGTATCGCTAGGCTTATGGCGCATCTCACGCCAACTCCCGCTCTAGAGCCTGATCAGGATCGCACCATGATCCTGAATATGGGTCCGCAACATCCTTCGACCCACGGCGTGCTTCGCCTGATCCTCGAGATTGATGGCGAGAACGTAGTCCGCATGATGCCTGACATCGGCTATCTTCACACCGGAATCGAAAAGACTTGCGAAGCCAAGTTCTACCAGCAGGTGGTGCCGCTGACCGACCGCATCGATTACCTCTGTCCCCTGACCAACAATCTTTGCTACGTGCTGGCGGTGGAAAAGCTTCTGGGGCTGGAAATTCCGCCGAAAGCACAGTGGTTGCGGGTGCTGCTCAACGAGTTGACGCGCATCAACTCGCATCTGGTCTGGCTGGGAACGCACGCACTCGACATCGGGGCCATGACGGTATTCCTCTATTGCTTCCGCGAGCGCGAAGATATCTTGCGCATTTTCGAGATGGTTAGCGGCCAACGCATGATGACGTCGTACTTCCGCGTTGGTGGCATCGCGCTGGAGCCGCCGCTGGGCTTTCTTGATCGTGTCAGAGATTTTGCCTCCCGCTTTCCCGCAAAAGTCGATGAATACGAAAACCTGCTGACGGGAAACCCCATCTGGGGTATGCGTACCAAGGGCGTGGCCACCATCACTGCGGAAGATGCCATCGCCCTGGGTGCCAGCGGCCCCACTTTACGCGCCAGTGGCGTGGATATCGATCTCCGTCGCGACATGCCCTACTCTGGCTACGAGAATTTCAGGTTCAACGTGCCGGTGGCAACCGAGGGGGACGTCTTCGCGCGTTACGTGTGTCGCGTACGGGAAATGCGCGAATCAATCGCCATCGTCAAGCAGGCCGCCGACGGCATGCCCGAAGGACCGATCAAAGCCAATGCTCCCAAGGTGGTGCTGCCCGATCGCGAAAAGATGAAGACGGAAATGGAAGCCCTCATCTACCACTTCAAGATCATCACCGAGGGCTTTGCCGTGCCGGCCGGCGAGGTTTATCAAGCGGTCGAGTCGCCTCGCGGGGAAATGGGCTACTACGTCGTCAGCGATGGAACCGCCAAGCCCTACCGGGTGCACATGCGTGCGGCATGCTTAGCGAATCTGCAGACCCTGCCGAAGATGTGTGAGGGAAGGATGCTGGCCGACGTCGTAGCCGCGATTGGATCAATCGACATTGTTCTGGGAGAGATTGACCGGTGAAATTCTCCGAAGAGTTTGAGCAGAGATTCGCCGAGATGGTGCCGCACTATCCGACGAAGCGATCGGCGCTGGTTCCGACTCTTCTTTATGCCCAGGATGAAATTGGGTTCCTCAGCGATGAGGTGATTGCCGAAATCGCCGTGCGTCTCGACTTAACCGAACTCGAAGTTCGAAATGTAATCAGCTATTACTCGATGCTGACCACTCAGCCCCGCGGGAAGTTCAACGTGCAGGTCTGCACCAACATCAGTTGCATGGTGCGCGGTGGCGAGGAGATTCTCGAACATTGCTCGCAGAACCTCGGCATAGGACACAAAGGAACCACCCCCGACGGCTTGTTTTCGCTGGAAGAAGTGGAATGCATTGGTGCCTGCAGTTGGGCGCCGGCGGCCCAAGTCAATTACGATTTTCACGAAAACCTCACACCCGACAAGATGGATAGGGTACTCGAGGAATATAGGAAGAGCGGAAAACAGTGACAATGTTTGATTGTTGATTTTTGATGTGTGATTGAAACCGTTCGCTAGCACTTTTGTTCAACAACGCAACCATTAATTTCTCAATGGCTGACTTAGTCTTCCATCCCGACGAGGTAAAAGTCGTCTCCCGGCGCTTCGGCCAGGGTGCGACTGACATCGATCGCTACCTCGAACTGGACGGCTACAAAGCCGTCGAGAAGGCGCTTGCCATGGAGCCCGATGCCATTGTCAACGAAGTGAAGAATTCCGCCCTGCGCGGACGCGGCGGTGCGGGATTTTCCACGGGAATGAAGTGGTCGTTCGTTCCCAAGCAGTCAGCCAAGCCGAAGTACGTTCTGTGCAACGGCGACGAAAGCGAGCCCGGTACCTGCAAAGATCGTCTGCTCTTTGAGCATGATCCGCATGCAGTGATTGAAGGAGTGGTGATCGGCGGTTTGGCGGTGGGCGCGCGCAGCGGATACATCTATATTCGCGGCGAATATCGTTATCTCTCCGTCATCATGCAGAAGGCTCTCCGCGACGCCTATGCCAAAGGGTTCCTCGGCAAGAATATCTTCGGCAGCGGTCGTGACTTCGACATCTATTGGCACGGCGGCGCAGGAGCCTACGAAGTCGGAGAAGAATCCGCGCTTATGGAATCGCTCGAAGGGAAGCGCGGCATTCCCCGCATCCGGCCTCCCTTCCCTGCCGTGGTCGGTCTGTGGGGCGGTCCGACAGTCATTAACAATGCCGAAACACTGGCCAACGTGCCTCACATTATCCTGGGTGGCGCGGACTGGTACGCCAAGCTCGGCACCCCCAAAAATGGCGGCACGCGCTTGTTTTGCCTCAGTGGCAACATTGCCAAACCGGGAGTCTACGAGCTCCCCATGGGCTATAACCTCAAAAAAATGCTGTACGAAGTGGGAGGTGGGATTCCAAACCGACGCAAACTAAAGGCGGTTGTGCCCGGTGGAAGCTCTTGTCCCTGCCTCACTGCCGATGAAATTGATGTGAGCATGGACTTCGATTCCGTGATGAAAGCTGGATCGATGCTCGGTTCTGGCGGGGTTGTCGTAATCGACGACCAGCAATGCATCGTGAAGTTCGCTCTCCGCACCATGAAGTTTTACCGGCATGAGAGCTGCGGGTGGTGTATCCCGTGTCGCGAAGGTACCGACTGGCTGGAGAAAACGCTCATTCGTTTTCACGCTGGCGGCGGCTTGAAGAAAGACATCGACAACATGCAATACTTGTCGGAGAACATGCTGGGTCGGACATTTTGCCCGTTAGGCGATGCCGCGGCGATGCCAACCATCGCATTCATAAAAAAGTTCCGCAAGGAATTTGAAGATCATTTAGAAGGCAGACCGTGTCCCTATGAACCAGAGGGCGCGGTCGAACGGCTACCTGTGCTGAGCCATTGATGGCAATGGCTGAGTGAATCGATCTCTCAAACAACATGGCTGACGTAACATTTACGGTCGATGGCAAGAAACTCACGGCTGCTGCTGGGACGCTGCTCATCGAAGCCTGCAAGAGCGTTGGCATCGAAGTGCCATCATTCTGCTACTACCCTAATCTTTCTTTGCAGGGCGCTTGCCGCATGTGCCTGGTGAAGGTTGAGAAGATGCCGAAGCTTCAGACCGCCTGCACTACCGTGGTCAGCGAAGGCATGGTCGTAGTTTCTGACAACGAAGAAGTCAGGCAGGCGCGCAAGGCGATGGTCGAGATGCTGCTCGGAAATCATCCGCTGGATTGTCCGGTTTGCGACGCCGGCGGCGAGTGCGAACTCCAGGACATGACATTTTCGTATGGCGCCGCCGAATCGAAATTCATGGAGGCCAAGAACCATAAGGACGAGCAGCAGTGGTCTCCGGTGGTTTTCTTCGATCGTCCGCGCTGCATTCTTTGTTACCGCTGTGTCCGGGTATGCGGCGAAGCCATGGACGTTTGGGCGTTGGGTGTGCAGAACCGCGGGGTGAACTCAATCATTGCTCCCAATAAAGAAGACCATCTCGAATGCGAAGAATGCGGCATGTGTATCGATATTTGTCCGGTGGGCGCGCTGACCTCGGGCGCCTACCGCTATAAGACGCGCCCCTGGGAAATGAAACACGTGGGCACAATTTGCACGCACTGTGGAGACGGATGTAAGACGACTTTGGGCGTGCGCCGTTCCGATACTGGCCTGGAAATCGTGCGGGGAGACAATCGCGACAAGAGCGGCATCAACGGCGACTTCCTGTGCATTAAAGGCCGCTACGCCTTCGATTTCGCCAACCACGAAGAGCGGCTCACTGAGCCCCTCATCCGCAAGAACGGTACGTTGACTCCCTCGACCTGGGAAGAAGCCTTTGCGCTCATCGGGAAGAAGTTCGCGGACGTTCGCGACCGGGATGGCGGGCAGGCCATTGGTGTGATCGGCTCAACCCGCACGACCAATGAAGAATCCTACCTGCTTTCAAAGTTTGCGCGCGCTGTGCTCAAGACGAATAATATCGATCACCACCGCACTGCCGACTTCCCTGCCCTGGCGGCAGCGCTGCGAGCCAAGCCCAATGCCACCGCCAGCATGGTCGACCTCTTCACTGCTCCTGCCATCCTGCTGATTGGAAATGATCCTACAGAAAGGCACCCGCTGCTGGCGTGGCAGATTCGCAACAATGTCCGCCTACATCGCGCACGTCTTTATGTAATTAACTCGCAACCCATCAAGCTGCGTCGGCAATCCACCGGGTTCTTCGAGATTCCCTCTGGGGCAGAGGGGCAGGTCGTGGAATTTCTTTCTGGAAATGACCATGCGGCAGGGAATCTCGTACCTTCGGGGACGGGCCGTGACGCCCTGTTCGCCCTGCGAGACAAGCTGCGCGGGGAACAAAACCTGGTTATTATTGTCGACTCAGAGGTTCGCGGCGCCGAGATTGCCAGCCTGATAAAGTTCGGCAGCGCAATTCCCGGAGCGAAGTTCGTGTGCCTGGCCGACTACGCCAACTCGCGAGGCGCTGCCGACATGGGACTGTATCCCGACCTGCTGCCTGGCTATCATTCACCAACTGGGCATAGCCAGTTCCACACAGACTGGGGAGAAGTCCCACAGGCTGCTGGCCTCGATCTGGTTGCCATGATCGACCGAGCTAAGGCCGGACACTTGGGCGCGGTTTACGTCGTTGGGTCCAATCCAGTGGGGCGACTCAAGATTGATCCGTTTGCATTTTCCAAAGCCTTCGTCGTGGTGCAGGACATGTTCCTAACGGAAACGGCGATCATGGCCGACGTCATCCTGCCCGCGGCCAATGCATACGAGAAATCTGGAACGTTCACCAACACCTGCGGCGACCTTCAACTGTTAAAGAAAGCGGGCGAAGTGGCTGGAACAAAATCGGACTTCGAAATGATCGTCCGGATCGCCGACGCCATGGGATTCAATGTGCGAAAGTTAGTTCCTTTCGGAGGCGGCACGCGCGCGGACATGGGACAGTCGCGAGGGGCGCAATCGGGTGAGGCAGACCGGCATGCGGTCTGGCTCGAGGCGCGCGGCCTGGAACCGAAGCTGAGTCCGTTTGATCCGATGGCAATCCTCGATGAGATCCAGCGGCTGGTTCCTGGTTACGATGTGTCACACATAAACCTGTTAGCAGGAAACAGCCAGCACACATCGCTGGCGGGCAGCGGAACGGGAGCGGCACAGCGTGACCAGTCCATCGCGCCAGCCAACGACAGTTTGTTCAGCTCGGGGACATTGGGGAGATACTCGAGCACCTTGAAGTCAGTGATGGAAAGCCATCAGCAAAAGACCACGGAAGCGGTCGCCGCAGATTAGATACTGTCCTCGACGCGGAACACGCGATTTGGGTTCGTAACGGACCGGAAGGTTCAGCACGAATTTGACAAATGTTCCACGACGAACGTCTGTGGAAAGGGAATAGCAATCGTTGAGCATCGGCACTTTCATACTCGTCTCCGTGATTAAGTCCGCGCTCACACTGTTTGTACTGCTCACGGCGGTGGCATACACGGTATGGTTAGAGCGAAAAGTCGTGGGACACATGCAGAATCGCTGGGGACCGACGCGGGTCGGGCCATTTGGCTTGCTTCAACCGGCGGCGGACGGCATCAAGTTTCTTTTTAAAGAAGATCTGACGCCTCCCCACGTCTATAAGCCTTTGTACATCGCTGCCCCGGTTCTGGCTGTCGTGTTTGCGTTGACCTCCATTTCGGTAATTCCGATCGGGAACTGGATCACGATTGCCGGCGTGCACACTCCGTTGCAGATTACCGATGTGAACATTGGGCTGTTGATGATTCTGGGCGTCACCTCGATGGGCGTTTACGGGGTTGCGCTGGCAGGTTGGTCGTCCAACAATAAATACTCTTTGCTAGGTGGGCTGCGCGCCAGCGCGCAAATGGTGAGCTACGAAATTTCGCTGGGGCTGTCCCTGGTGGGCGTTCTCATCATGTCCGGAAGTTTTAGTCTTCGCGCGATCGTGGATGCCCAAGGGGGAAGATTCTGGGGATTCATCCCCCGTTGGAACATTTTCCAAGGGCAGATTATTGGATTCCTCGTCTACCTTGTCGCCGCGTACGCAGAAACCAATCGTATCCCTTTCGACTTGCCCGAGGCGGAGACCGAGCTGGTGGCGGGATATCACACGGAATACAGCGCCATGAAATTTGCCATGTTCTTCATGGCTGAGTACGCCAATATGATCACGGTGGCCTGCCTAGCGACTCTTTTGTTCTTCGGGGGATGGCATGGCCCGATTGGCGGACCGCCGGTTTTCGAGGCGCTGCTTCCGGTGTTTTGGTTTGTGGCGAAAGTCTTTGTATTCCTCTTCATCTATATATGGGTACGGGGTACATTGCCACGCTTCCGTTACGACCAACTCATGGCGTTCGGATGGAAGTTCCTGCTGCCCATGGCAATTGCCAATGTGGTGGCGACGGCTGTGGCAGTGGCTTGGTAAGGAAGGGAGGTTCTCAGCTCTCGGTTTTCAGTTCTCAGTTGCCGCGGGTTAAAAGCCTGCGCTGAGAAACGGCAGAATTTACTGAAGACGGAGAACCGAGAACTGATTTCATGAGTCTGCATCTGATCTTATTCCTGACTTTCGGGGCGGTTTGCGTGGCGGGAGCGGTGAACCTGCTGGCGCAGCGGCATCCCATCAATAGCGCCCTTTCGTTGATCGCGGTTATGGGCGCTCTGGCCGGCGAATATCTGCTGCTGGGCGCTGAGTTCGTCGCCGCGATCCAGCTGATCGTCTATGCCGGCGCGATTATGGTGCTGTTCGTCTTCACCATCATGCTGCTGAACGCGGGGGAAGAGGAACGGACCAAAGGCAGTCGCGTGGCGATTCTGCTGGGTGTGCCAGGCATGCTGATCGGAGGCACCCTGGTGGCTTGGGTCTTGCTGCGCCACTCGGGGACAGGGTCTGCTCCGGTCGGCGCGTTGCTCGGAGATCCGAAGACGATCGGCCAATTGCTTTTCCACGAATTCCTTTTGCCTTTTGAGGTCACATCCATTTTGATATTGATCGCAATCATGGGGGCGGTAGTGCTGGCGACGAAGCCCGAAGCCACCGAGAACCGGAAGGCACGCTGATGGTCCCGCTTTCTTATTACTTGCTCCTGAGCAGCATCTTATTCGCCTGCGGTGTCGCCGGATTCCTGATCAAGCGGAATATCATCACTATTTTTATGTCGATTGAGCTCATGCTCAACGGCGTAAATCTTTCCTTCGTGGCTTTCGCCGC
This sequence comes from Acidobacteriota bacterium, assembly GCA_003225005.1. Lineage (GTDB taxonomy): Bacteria > Acidobacteriota > Terriglobia > Terriglobales > Acidobacteriaceae > Sulfotelmatobacter. The sequence goes on from QIAN01000205.1 coordinate 72,794, forward strand.
TCACTGGCATCGATTGAGTGGCCAGGTCTTCGTGTTTTTTGTGATGGTGGTGGCAGCGGCGGAAGCGGCGGTCGGACTTGCCATCATTATCTCCGTGTACCGCACGCGCGAGACCTTGAACGTGGACCAGGTGAACCTGCTCAAGCTATGACGCCGAACCTGAATCTCTGGCTGATTCCGATTTTGCCACTGGCCGGGGCCGCCATTAATGGGCTGTGGGGCCGCCGCTCGTCGCGGCAGGCGGTGACGACGATTGCCTTGGTCTTCTCCGGCGCCGCTTTCGCAATGGCCCTTTGGGTGGCCGCACGCTTCGCTTCCATCCCTCTGCCCTATCAGGAGTTTTTGGCGCACTGGATTCGCTCGGGAACTTTCGCTGTGGACTTCTCCTTCTACCTCGATCCACTGTCGCTGGTTATGTTGCTCGTGGTCACCGGAGTGGGCTTGTTGATTCACATTTATTCGGTCGGCTACATGTGGGACGACCCCAGCTATTACCGCTTTTTCGCCTACCTGAACCTGTTCATGTTTTTCATGTTGACGCTGGTGTTGGCCAACAACTACCTGCTGATGTTCATCGGTTGGGAGGGAGTGGGACTGGCGTCCTATCTGCTGATCGGGTTCTGGTTTACAAAAGACTCGGCGGCAGCGGCGGGAAAGAAAGCTTTCATCGTAAATCGCATTGGCGACTTTGGATTTCTCATTGGCTTATTTCTGTTGATCCGACATTTTGGGTCGTTGACCTTTGAGCAAGTATTTCACAGCATAGCGCCGATGAGCCCCGAAACGGCGGAAGCAGGCGTTCTCACCGCTGTCGGACTGCTCCTGCTGGTAGGAGCTTGTGGCAAGTCGGCGCAGATTCCTCTGTACGTGTGGCTTCCGGATGCGATGGAGGGCCCGACTCCGGTTTCCGCGCTTATTCACGCAGCCACGATGGTGACGGCTGGGGTGTACATGGTGGCCCGCTCGCATGTCATTTTCGAACGCGCTCCAATGGCCCTTACCGTCGTGGCGGTCATTGGTACGCTGACTGCATTTTTCGCCGCGACCATCGGCATCGCACAAACCGATATCAAGAAAGTGCTCGCCTATTCCACCGTCTCGCAGCTCGGTTATATGTTCATGGCGTGCGGCGTTGGAGCATTCTCGGCAGGCATTTTTCACCTGATGACACATGCCTTCTTCAAGGGCTTGCTCTTCCTGGCCGCCGGTTCGGTGATTCACGCGGTGGGGGGCGAGCAAGACATGAGAAAGATGGGCGGCTTGCGTACCAAAATCCCCGTCACGTTCTGGACTATGACGGCCGGAACGCTGGCGATCGCGGGGATTCCTGGGCTGGCTGGTTTCTTCAGCAAAGACGAGATTTTGTGGAGGGTGTATCAGGCGAGCTGGATCTACTGGGTGGTCGGCATCGTCACCGCCTTTCTTACCTCTTTTTACATCTTCCGGCTGTGGTTCCTGACGTTCTTCGGTGAATATCGTGGCCATGCCGATGGGGCCGCCGGCGAGCACGGCCACCCAGCGCACGGCGCAGATCGAAGGCACGGTCATGCTGGGATTCATGAGAGCCCGCCCGTCATGCTCGCGCCCCTGGTCATTCTGGCAATTCTTTCCGTTGTCGGAGGATATGTCGGAGTGCCCGGCTCGCTTGGCGGCGGTAATCGCTTCGAAAAATTTCTTGACCCTGTGTTTCGCCCTATCACGCCAGGGTTGAATACGCAGCATAATGCCCCGGGCGAGACCAACCCTCCGGAACAACAGAGCGAGGGTACTGAGCCGCAAACCAGCCACGCCACTGAACTCGTTTTTACCGGAATTTCGGTTGCAGCGGCACTGCTCGGTTTCGGACTGGCATGGACGTTTTACTATCGCAATCCTCAACTTCCCGAGAGAATCGCGACCGATTTGGATGGTCTTTATGACGCCGTCGTTCACAAATACTATATCGACGAGCTTTATGGCGAAGTTTTCGTCAAGCCCCTGCTCGACGGTTCGACCCGGATTCTATGGCAAGGCGTCGATCAAAACTTGATTGACGGCACGGTGAACAATGGCGCCGATGCTGCACGCCATGTCTCCGACCAAGCGCGGCACATGCAGTCCGGCAATTTGCGCTCTTACGCCGGTTGGATCGCGGCGGGCTCTGCCGTGATCATTGCCTTCATGATCTGGATGGGAGTGGGGCGGTGAGCACCGACAATTTCAGCTCATCCATCCTGACGATGGTGACGTTCGCGCCGCTGTTTGGCGGGTTGCTGCTGACCATATTTCCTCGCCGCGACCGGGACGTCCGCATCTTCGCCCTGGTCGTTTCGCTGCTGACCGTCCTGGCGTCGTTACATTTGCCCGTCCACTTTCAGCGAGCGCAGACAGCCTTTCAGTATGAAATCGACAGGCCGTGGGTCTCAACGCCCAACATTCATTACCACATGGGCGTCGACGGCATCTCGCTCTGGCTGGTGCTGCTGACCACATTCCTGACGCCGCTGTGCGTGCTGATCTCATGGAAGTCAGTGCATGAGCGCGTCAAGGAATTCTTTATCTTGCTGTTGATTCTGGAGACGGCCCTGATTGGAGTGTTCACTTCCCTCGACTTGTTTCTCTTCTACTTCTTCTGGGAAGCAACCCTGATTCCCATGGCCTTGCTCATAGGAGTCTTCGGCCACGAACGCAAGGTCTACGCCGCGGTGAAATTCTTCATGTACACCATGATCGCTTCCGTGTTCATGCTGGCCGCGATTTTGTGGCTCTACGCTCAGGTCGGCAGCTTCGATTTTATTGTGATTCGGGAAAAGATCATGAGCGGCGCGGTACCGGGCTTCGCGTCAGCAGCACCATGGCTGTTCTTGGGATTCTTCCTGGCATTCGCGGTAAAGGTTCCCCTCTTCCCTTTTCATACCTGGCTGCCCGACGCGCACGTTGAGGCTCCCACCGCGGGTTCGGTATTGTTGGCGGGAGTACTGCTCAAGATGGGCACGTATGGGATGCTGCGCTTCAACTTGGGCCTTTTCCCCGAGCAGTCGCTCCGCAACGCTCCCTGGATCATGACGCTCGCGCTCATTGGCATTATTTATGGCGCACTGGTCGCGATGGTTCAACCGAACCTGAAGAAGTTGATCGCGTATTCTTCGGTGAGCCATCTGGGCTTTGTGGTGCTGGGGATTTTCAGCTTCACGCAGGCGGGGTTGAATGGTGCGTTGTTCGTCATGCTGGCGCATGGAATTTCCACGGGCGGATTATTCATGCTGGCAGGGATACTTCAGGAACGCCGTCACACCTATGAGATCCGCGAATTTGGTGGTCTGGCTGCTCCCATGCCAATATATGCGGCATCCTTTCTGTTCATCGTGTTGGCTTCCGTTGGATTGCCGCTGCTGAACGGGTTCGTAGGCGAATTCCTGGTATTGAGCGGAGCTTTTCAGGCCAGAGCGGTGTATGGAATTTTGGCGGCCACAGGTGTGATCTGGAGCGCCTGCTACCTCTTGTGGATGTACCAGAGAGTTTTTTTCGGAAAAATCACTGTGCCCGCGAACAACTCTCTGAGTGATCTTTCCGGCTTCGAGAAAGCCGCGGTCTGGCCGTGCGCTGTAGCGGCGCTGGTGATGGGCGTAGCCCCCCTGCTGTGGCTGAATGCGATTGATCCGGCAGTCCAGTCGGCGCTGACTCCTTTCGCCCAAGTGATCAGCAAGGTGGTGGGCCGGTGACGGGATTCCCCACTCTTTCTTTCGCTGCGGCGCTGCTCGAGGCCCTCCCACCAAGCATGGATTACCTTCGAATCTTGCCGGAGATCGTTCTCTCTATTTTCGGCATGGTGATCATGGTTCTCGATCCTTTGATGGATGAGAGGCAGAGCCGGAAGACTCTTGGCGCAATCGCCCTGGCGGGCGCTGTGGCGGGTATGTGGGCGACTTGGCGCATGGCACGTTCCCCGGGTGTGGCCTTCTGGAACATGGTGAGGGTTGACGGATTTAGCGTGTTTTTTCATTTTCTGATCATTGCCATCGCTGCCGTGGTGATCCTTATTTCTTTCGAATACATGGCCGTTCAGCAAATTCGCGCTGGGGAGTATTACGGACTCATTCTGTTCGGCGTGGTGGGCATGGCGCTCATGTCGTCTGCAATTGAATTGGTGCTGATCTTCATCGCTCTGGAGATCTCTTCGATCTCGTCGTATGTTCTTGCGGGCTTCCGCCGTCAGGAAGCCGCGAGCAGCGAATCGTCGCTGAAATATTTTCTATTGGGGTCTTTCGCGACCGCGTTTTTTCTGTACGGAATAGCACTCATATTTGGCGCTACCGGCTCCACGAATGTGGATGACGTCAGCCGTGCCCTGCGGTCGGCTTCCCCTCCTTTGCTGGCTTATGTCTCTGTTGCCCTGATGTTCGTGGGCCTGGGGTTCAAAGTCGCCGCCGCTCCCTTCCACATCTGGACGCCGGATGTTTACGAAGGTGCTCCGGCGCCGATCGTGGGATTGATGTCCACCGCCCCTAAGGCCGCCGCCTTTGCTGTGTTGTTGCGGATTGTGTTCGCGATGAATGCTCCGGGACCATTCTGGCTGATCTGGGTCTCGGCGGCGCTATCCATGACTTTGGGCAACATCGGGGCTCTCGTACAGAACAACGTAAAGCGCCTGCTCGCTTACAGCTCCATTGCCCACGCCGGATATTTACTGGTGGCATTTGCTGCCACTCCGGAGTTGGGCACATCGGCGGTCATGTTCTACACGGCTGCGTATGCTGCGATGAACGTAGGTGCTTTTGCCATAGTGAGCCACTTCGCAAATGCGGGCGAACGCTATGTGACGCTCGAGGACTACGAGGGTCTGGGCCGGAGCTGTCCACTGATGGCGGCCACGCTCGCCATTTTCTTACTATCACTGATCGGAATCCCGATGACGGGCGGATTCTTCGCCAAGTTTTACGTGTTCAGCGCCGCCATGAAGTCTCACCTTATCGGACTGACGATCATTGGTGTGATCAATAGCGCGGTCGGGGCCTACTATTACTTGCGCATCATTGTCGTCATGTACATGCGCGAGTCGAGAAAGGAGGTTCCGATTATGCCTGTGCCCATCGGGCTGGCGTGGGCTCTCGCCATCAGCACTGCGGCGACCATTTATCTGGGTGTGCTTCCTAATTCCGTGTTGCGATATGCGCAGCACTCCGCACAGGAGATGGTGCAACAATCTGCACCGATGGTGCAACAATCTGCGCCGTCTGGAACTGCCACATTTGGCGGGCCTTGCGCCTGCATGAGAAAGCTTTAGTTCGTCGCTGTTTTCTGTGGAAATCATCAAAAACCGTATTCATCATCAAAAACCGTATTTGACAAGCCCCTGTGCCAGCGCGCATTATGGCTCTCATCGAGGAGAGTTCTTTCCTCTCAAAGCCGGTCCCTGGAGAAGAGCATGCCTGAATTTATTCACAAAATTTGGTCGGAAGATACAGGGCAAGACATCGCCGAATACGCCGTGATGCTGGCGGTAATTCTGGTTCTCGTGGTCGGAACGATCCGTTTGATTGGATCGAATGCCAATAACGCTTTCTCGAGTGTGGCCAGCTCGATTCAGTAGCGATCGTTATTTCTTGCAGGGTTTGATTTCAGGGACCCTGCACCCACTGGGAGGGTGTTCGTGACGCGATTTGCCTTTAGGGCTGCAACCTTCGCCTGCTGTCGATTTACCAGGGCAGGGGCTGCGGTGGAGCTTGTGGGGAGATCGGGTCAGTACTGATCGAGTTTCAGACAAGTTCGGTACGGCAGCCGCGACTTAGAGTCGCGGCTTTTGTTTTTTCCGCATAAATTGCACTGGAGAAGTGAACAACATGATCGTCAACATGTCGGAGAAAGCCACAGAGCAGGAAATCACCCATGTGATCGAGCGCATTCGCGAGGCCGGCTATCAACCGCACGTCACGCGTGGCGTGGAACGGACCATCGTCGCCGCGGTGGGCAGCGGCCGGCGCCACGAAATTGAGGCACTCCAGGTCGCTCCGGGCGTCGACACGGTAGTCGCGATCGCGCAGCCTTTTAAGCTGGTAAGCCGGCAGGTGAGGCCGGAGCGGTCGGTTGTGGAGATAAACGGTGTCCGGATCGGCGGACCAGAGGTCGTGGTGATTGCCGGACCCTGCTCCGTGGAATCCCGCGAGCAGTTGCTCGACACTGCTCATGCCGTGAGGCAGGCGGGAGCCAGTATGCTTCGGGGTGGTGCGTACAAGCCGCGGACTTCGCCGTATGACTTTCAGGGACTGGGGTTGGAAGCGCTCAAGATTCTTCGCGAAGCTCGCGAACAAACCGGGCTGCCCGTAGTCACGGAAGTCATGAGCACAGAGGATGTGGACGTCATTTGCGAGCACGTCGACATGCTCCAAGTGGGTGCGCGCAACATGCAGAACTTCGCGCTCCTTCGGCGCCTGGCAACTGTGAATAGGCCCATACTGCTGAAACGGGGGCCATCAGCAACGGTAAAGGAATGGCTTCTGGCAGCGGAGTATTTGCTCTCCGGCGGGAATCAGCAGGTTGTGCTCTGCGAGCGTGGGATCAAGACATTTGAGACGGAGATGCGCAATACATTCGACCTGGCTGCCGTGGCCTTGGCGCGCGATCTTTCTCACCTTCCGGTGATTGCCGATCCGTCACACGGCACCGGCAAGCAAAGTCTAATCGCGGCAGTCTCGCGCGCGGCCGTGGCAGTAGGAGCCGACGGTCTCATCATCGAAGTGCATCCCTGCCCGGAAAGGGCTTTGTCAGATGGGCCTCAGTCGCTGGACTTTGCCGGATTCGAGAAGGTCATGCGAGCTCTTCGAGAGCCGCTGCGACCAACTGCAGTTCCTCGGGTGGCGGCGCTGAGTGCACAATCTTGAGCATCGTGTTAGAGCGCATTAGCACTGGCCCGGCGGCTTGAACTGCATAGCAGGATCGTCAAGCACGATGTACGCTTTGTGCACGCCGGCTGGGCAACACCGACTTCGCCTTGAGAGTCGACCCTCCCAGGGTGGCTGGGGGATGCCTTCAGCGTGCTCGACACTTTCAGCAACTATAGATCAACAGTGGACAAAGGAAACAAAACCCTATAAAAAAACAAAAGAAAGCCCTCTTAGCGGTTTCCAAGAGCTGCAACAGCACTCAATAATTACAGATGAAGTGGACGTCTATTGATGAAGCACACGTCGCGCCTCAACGCATACGCTGGACCACCGGAGTCTAGTTGATGGGCACGCCCAGAATGCCACGCTTTGACGTCACGATTGCCGGGGAGCTCAACCTCGATCTAATCCTTTACGGGCTGCCTGACGAGCTTCCGCCCGAGCGGGAGCTGTTAGCCGATCGAATGATGCTGACACTGGGCGGCTCCTCCAGTATCGTGGCGCATAATCTTGCCGCGTTGGGCAGTCGTGTGGGATTTCAGTCGCGGATCGGAGATGACCATCTTGGTCGGATCGCGCTAGAAAAATTGGAACAAGGTGGAGTGGATGTCTCGCGCGTGCGGCATGTTGCGGGGGCGACGAAAACCGGCTTCACGGTTATTTTGCAGCGGGACACCTGGCGAAACATGGTCACCTACTCGGGTACGATCGCGGAACTCTGCTGGGAAGATCTCGATTTGGACTACCTCATCGATTCGCGACACTTTCATTTGTCGTCGTATTATCTGCAGCGTGCCTTACGGCCCCGCGTTGTCGAGTTGCTTCAGAGGATGAAAGCATCCGGGCTGACCGTTTCTCTGGACACGAATGATGATCCGGACGACCGATGGGAAGGCGGACTGCTTGAAGTGCTACGGTATGTGGATATTTTTCTGCCCAACGAACGCGAGGCGAAACTGGCGGCGGGGACAGAGGATCTGGAAGCTGCAATCCTGCGATTAGCCGACATCGTACCGCTCGTCGTAGTCAAGCTGGGTCCTGAGGGAGCGTTGGGACAGCGGGGAGCGACAAGGTTTACGAGTCCGGCGTGGCGGGTTGAAGCAGTCGACGCGGTTGGGGCGGGCGACAGTTTCGATGCTGGCTTCCTGCATCATTATTTACGAGGCGCCGACGTGCCCACCTGTCTGGCAGGCGCTAATTTGGCGGGCGCCCTCTCGACCACGCGCTCAGGAGGTACCGAAGCTTTTCGGGACGCGGAACACCGCGAGAAGTTCCTGGCAGGGCGTGGCGAACCGCGCTCGGTTAAGGTACCCCCATTCTTGTAATTACGAACGTGTAGTCCGTTGCCTGGCGAAGCCAGCGACTTCCTGAGATGGTGTACACGTTCAAGGTTGCCGGGAAATGCTGTACAGCGAGCCGTGAACAATGTCTAGCAGGCTGCCCCTCACGGCTCGGGGTGACTCAATCTCAGAATCACGTGATTGTGGTTGCCGAGCCGGGATGTCTTTGTGACGCAGACGTTTCCATAGTTCCCAATAAGGTTCGTTCCGCGAAATGCCTGTACCTCTGCCGATGTGTCCGTCGCCCATGAAGGATTGCCGCCTCACGAGCTCGACGCAACTCATGGCGCCTGCCTCGAGTTTTTCGCGTATGAGGTAAGAAAGACCAAAACGCCTTAATTTTGATTACCCGCGTAACCTGTCGGGCATTACGCTGCATGGTAGGCTGAGTCTCACCCCAACCTTGGGAAATTGCTTATGTGTCCTCGTTGGTATGGACTAATCCTGATGTGCTTCTCGGCGCTTTCTGGCTATGCCGCCACGGAGCGAAAACAGCCGCCTGCTTCACAGGCGACCAACATAAACATCACCACATCGCGCCCAGATGCCCGCAAGCTGTTTGAATCCGGAATGGTGGAATTTGAAAACGAACATATCCAAAGGGCGTTGGAAAATTGGCAGAGAGCAATCAAGAAAGATCCTTCGTTTGCATTGGCACATCTTTTCATCTCGGAAGCATCCTACGACCCCGTAGAGCAGAAGACCGAACGCCGTCGGGCGAAGGCGCTGGCTCGAACAGTGACCCCGGGTGAAAAACTCCTGATCAAATGGCTCATGGGCATGCAGGAAGAGCAGTACGTGACCGCTATCGGGGCAATGAACGATCTACTGGCCAAATATCCCGGAGACAAGCGGATAGCTTTTCTCGCCGGCCGATGGCTGAGCCTGCAAGAGCAATACGGACCGGCGGCCAGGTTCCTTGAACGCGCCATAGCTCTGGACGCTTCCTATGCCCCGGCATGGAACCGGCTAGCATACTGTCATGCATACAGCGGCGACTACAGCAAAGCATTTGCAGCCATGGAGCGTTACGTCACCCTACTGCCCAGTGAGCCCAATCCGCAGAACTCTTATGCCGAAATCCTGCGCATGTCTGGCAATTCTCGCGATGCACTCGAGCATTATCGTCAGGCCTTGAAAATCGATCCTGCATTTCAACCGTCGCGGATCGGGATCGCTGATACCTATGCGCTCATGGGAGAGCAAGCGACGGCTCGCAGTGAATACGACAAGGCCATCCGCGGCGCCAGCGTGGCCGGCGACAAAATTCGGTATGCGCTGCAGTCGGCCGTTACTTACGTCAGGGAGAAGAAGCAGGGAAAAGCCAACACCGCTCTGAACGCAGTTGCTAAACAGGCGCAAGACGCGCACCTCTCGGTTCCGGAAGCCGAGGCATTTCGTATCCTGGCTTTGTACGAGCGGGAGAACTCACTGGCCCTCAAATACCTCGATATGGCGGACGCTGCTCTGGCCGCAGACACGGAAACTCCCCGTACTGATCTCCACGAGGAGCTGGCGCAGATATTACGTGTACGCGCTATCCGTGCTGAGGCCGCCGGACTAAAGCCAGCCTCAGACCAGGCCTTAAAGCAAATGGAAGCTCTTATGAACACGACTCATAGCGCTATTCTACGACGTTCGTACTACGGCGCGTTGGGTTCTGTCCTCCTGGCAGATCACAAGTATGCCGAGGCTATTGCCTATCTTCAGGAGGACGTCGGGAATCCGCTGTCAATCCAAGACCTGATTTTGGCCTACACTCAAACCGGAGCTAACGACAAAGCGCATGTCCTCGAGCTGAAGTTGGCAGCGACGAATCAGCCAACCGTCGAGCAAGCATTGGTTGTTCCCCAGTTGCGCATGAGACTTGCGGCGAACAAGGAGAAGCGCAGTTGGTTGCAGAAATTCACCAACCGAACCCAATAGGGTAGGGCGGCTTCCATACGCGTGACGAGGTCCAGAGGTTGACCTCAAAAACTACTTCTGCCGCAAACTCCTTGTTGCAGGCAATTTCCCACTGATCGGGTTCGGTCCCCGAGCGCTGCGTGCCCTCGACGGAGCTTGCCGACAGCAACCCTGGCGGACCCTCGCTAAGTGTTGATAACAGGCCTTAGCTCAGAACCCCGGTCGATGAGTGTTAATGGACGTGAACGTTCAACAATGCAAGGAGCAGGCCAGCGCAACGGGGTCGAGTGACGGGGCAATCATGGAGTGACTGTCGCTAACAGGCCATTCACTCACGACCCGGATAAGTGAAATAGCGATTTGGACGAAGCCGCTGGCGCGGCGGACGCTATCGCGTGTTCGGGGGCGGCAGTTTGTGTGGGATGATGCAAGAGCTCGACTGCAGGTGATAATATGCGTCTGTGCATGAACTCACGTTTCA
>QIAN01000206.1 GCA_003225005.1 Acidobacteriota bacterium
CATGCCCCTCGGGGAAGAGCAATCGTACGAGCAACGCATTCTTAGACTTGTATCCCAGGTCAACGTGTGCAAGAGCGAAGCACGTCCGCATCAAAAGACCGGCGCCCGCGAGCAGTACGATCGAGAGGGCAACTTCTACGATCACAAGACGTGCTCGAAGCCTTCCGTGCCGGAAGTCGCCACTCACACTCTTGCCGCTAGCCGTCAGCCGCGGGTACAAGTCACCTCGCACCGTGTGGAGCGCCGGTGTAAGACCGTTGAGGATTGTCGTCAGAACGGTGATACCTAGCGCGAACAACAGGACCGCGGTGTTCAACCCGACATCCGCTTCGTCCGGCAGCGGGCCCTGGGGAATAATGGCCATAAGCCCCTTCAACCCAAAATACGCGAACCAGCAGCCCAGCGCGCAGCCTCCCGCAGACAGCACGAAACTCTCCACCAGAACTTGCCGGATCAGCCGGCCCCGGCTTGCACCCAACGAAGCCCGGATGGCGATTTCCCTTTGCCGGACCGTGGCCCGGGCCAGCAAGAGGCTTGCAATATTGCTGCACGCAATCAAGAGAAGCATGAATACCGCAGCAAGCAAGGCATAGAGCATCGTCCTGAAGTCACCCATCACAGCTTCCACCTCGCTCTGAGTGGTTACCGTGAACTGCTCTGGGTACTCCTTCGGGTAAAACTTTGAGAGACGCCTGGCGATTACATCAAGATCGGCGGCAGCGGCTCGCAAACTTGTGCCGGGCTTGAGACGCCCGAGAGTCCAAAGGTAAACCGGCAAGTTGCCGGGAGCCGCAGTGCCCTCAGCGCCGGGATACAATCCGAGCGGCAACCAGATGCGCGCCCCGTAGGCCTGGAATCGGGGAGGCATGACTCCGACGAGCGTTCTTGGTTTGCCATTCACAAGAAGCGTTTTGCCAACGACTGTTGAGTCCCTACTGAATTCTCCTTGCCACAATCGGTAATTCATGACGAAGACTGGCGGAGCGCCGGGGTTTCCATCTTCCTGCGTGAGCCCACGGCCCAGCAGTGGCGGCACACCGAAGAACTCAAAGGTATTCGTGGTCACAAATGCACCACCGATTTTCCGCAATCCTTTGCCGTCATCGTACAGAACGTCCAAGTTGTAGGATCCAACGACATCTTCAAAGACGTGGTTCTGAGTTCGACAATCGATGAACTCTGGGATGGAGAACGAATCGCGGTCACGGTTATCGGACTCCTTCATATCGTGGATCTTGACGACAGTCAGGCGGTTCCCGCCTTTATAAGGGAGCGGATCAATCAGCAAGTTATAAACCAGGCTAAACATTGCCGTTGTGGCGCCAATCCCCAGGGCCAGCGCAAGAATTGCGGTCAGTACGAACCGGCGGTCTTTTCGAAGACTGCGGAAGGCATAGCGAAAATCCCGGAAAAGAGAATCGAGACGCGTTTCCCATCGCGTATCGCGGACTTCTTCCTTGACGCGTTCGAGGCCTCCGAAATCGAGCCGGGCCCGTCTGCGGGCTTCATCCAAAGGTATCCCCGCCTCGACATAGTCGGCAATTTGTTGGTCAAGATGGAAGCGGAGTTCATGGTCGAGTTGTTTTTCTGAACGAGATTTCTGAAAAAGGCGGCGAATCCAGCGCATAGTTTAGGACTCCTCTTCTGGAGCGCGGAGAACCTGGCCGACGGCGTCGCAGAGCCGCTCCCAATTGACGACCTCGGGGTCCATCTGCCTGCGGCCTTTCTTGGTGAGTGCGTAAAACTTGGCTTCACGGCCGGTTTCGGAGTTTTTCCATTCGGCCTGCAACCAGCCTCTGTCTTCCAAACGATGGAGTGCGGGATAGAGGGAGCCCTGATGGACCTGGAAGAAGTCTTTTGAAATCTGCTGAAGGCGTTGCGCGATGGCATAGCCGTGGCTGGGACACATGGCCACAACCTTGAGGATCAACATGTCGAGAGTCCCTCGGAGGAGTTCTATTTTGGCCTCGCCCATGAGGATGCCTAGAAAGCCGACATATATACATAGATCGGTCGAATGTCAACAGTTGAATGCTGGCAAGCGGATGGTTTTAGGTATCTGGACTTGACAACGAGGTTTGCAAAAACATCCAGAAAATAGTGCCCCATCCATAGATTTCCCGTTTGCGCCCGGCACATTCCGAGTGAGTCGTCGGCAACCCTTACCTAATCGCGTTACGTCAGAGTTGCCCGTTACTCGTCCAGAACCGAGCAAATTGCAGAACCAGAACTCATCAACCGTAATCTCCCGCTACTCTGCCCCCCCGTTTACCAGTGAAACCCCTAAAACTTGACGTGTCTCTGGCTTTGTCGATGGCAGTGGAAAAAGGGACCAAAACAGCGGTGGCCTGGTTACTCTTCACTCTGCCCCTTTCCCTCTTGGAAGGGGGTGTTCTCTCAGAACGGCCCGCAGCGGTCAAGGGCGCGCCGGTGTTGCGCGGCGAAGCGAACCCTTGACGGCGAGGACCGTTCTGAAATCCTCGTGCAAGAGGGAAAGGGGCGGCCCTAAATGGACCGCTCAAATGGCCCAGTCGCAGTACAACCCGTGCTAACCCGGCGAAAGGATGTCACAACCTTACATGCCCTGTGGCTGGAGAAATAACAATTCGCCAGCCACATGAGGTTAAGATCGAGTTCCGATGAACCGAGCAATCATTCTATTTTTTCTGCTTGGAACAGTGTTCACTGTTGCTCCCTCCGCCGGTCAGCACTCTTCAGCGACCTCCATTACCGCCACCGTGGACCCCACCAAAACGTGGAACACCTGGGACGGCTGGGGTAGCTCGCTCGCGTGGTGGGCACGCGCTATCGGGGGCACGCGTAACGCCAACCTATACGCGGACCTCATATATACGACCAGCGACATTTCCGTGGCAGAGGAAAAATATCCGGGACTCGGTTTCAACATTGCGCGGTACAACGTGGGGGGCGGCGGAATCAAAGAGCCGCTCGAACGGAAATCGACTCAAATGCCGTGGTTCCGCGACATTCACGGTTACTGGACAAACCCGTACAGCCCGATGACGGATTATGCGAGTGATTGGAATTGGGCTACCGACGCTAACCAGCGCTCCATGATGTTCATGGCACGCGACCGCGGGGCCAATCTATTTGAAATGTTCTCTGACTCGCCAATGTGGTGGATGAACGAGAATCACAGCTCATCCGGCAGCGACGGCGGTGGCGATTGCCTGAATCCTGCCTACTCCAAGCGTTTTGCGATATACCTGTCGACCGTCGCCAGGTACGCGCGCGACCATTGGAACATCGACTTCCGCTCCGTCGAAGCCTTCAACGAGCCATCGCCGGGATGGTGGAAGTTTCCCGGGAGGCAAGAGGGATGCCACTTCGATTTGAGCACGCAACGCACCAGCCTCGCTGAGTTGCGCAGCGCTCTTGATACCGTTGGACTCCGCGACGTGCTCGCCGTTGGCAGTGATGAAAACAGCGTTGATGATGCGCTCAGCACTTGGAACAATTTAGATGATCGGACCCGCTTACAGATCGGGCGAATCAATGTTCATGGTTATTTTGCCGGCACGGAGCCCTACCGTGGAGCTGAGCGGGAGCTACTGTCTGCTGCTGCCGCAGGTGCCTCTAAACCGCTATGGATGTCTGAATACGGAGATGGCGACGCCTCTGGTTTAACCTTGGCCCAGAGCATCCTTCTGGATGTGCGAGGCTTGCATCCGAAGGCGTGGATCTATTGGCAACCCGTGGAGCCGGAAGGTTCCGGCTGGGGGTTGATTAATGCGGATTATGTCGATACCGATGACCAAGCGAATGGCGAAATTACGACGCCGTTCGTGCGCGTAAATCGCAAGTATTTCGTCTTGGGACAATTTACGCGCTACATCCGGCAAGGATTTAAGATCATCGACATTGACGACCCGAACTCGATGGCCGCCTACGATGACCAAACGCACCGCTTGGTCATCGTCACCCTAAACAGCGGGATAGAAAAGTGCGTAAAATATGATTTATCGCGATTCACTCATATCGGTTCGAAGTTCACAGGAATCGCGACCACCATTGCGCCGGGGCATGGTGTCCCGGACTGGAAGCTGAGGCGCGACGGCCCTTGGACGATCAATGAATTGAAAAAAAAGAGATTCTGGTCGCGCTTCTATCCGAATACGATACAGACTTTTCTCATCGATGGTGTGTATGAGTAGCACATGCTCCACGCGCGTGAGCGCAGTTCAGTGCAGCTATTCCGTAGCTGCTACCGGCGCGGCCATTCGAAAATGAAACTCTTAGCTGATCCGGCCAAGCAGGTCCTGAAGGCCGGCCGATGCTGAGGACTGCGTTCCGCGGGAGATTGCCAGCGCCTCGTTGTGTTCTTCAAACGAGGAAGATAGTGCGGCCTTCGACAATCGCTATTGTTTTAGCCGATTGTAATAGGCACCTACGTCGTCATCGGGCAGGTACATGACGGATGAAAACAGCTTCGTCATGGTGAACTTTTCGGTTTGGCAAAACGTACCCATGGAGCGTGCGAAGTCAACGGTTCCAAATGTTGCGCACACTACTCTTTGCCAGCAAGAGTTGAATGGCGCAGGGTATAAACAAACTGCTGGATGTCGGCAGTTTGCTTCGCTGTTTCCTCCACTTCGCGAGCGTGCAGACGCTCGAATTCGGCAAATTCCTGACGTGCCCGCTCGGCGGCACCCGTGTGGATGAGCGCTTGTCCAAGCCGGTAGTGGATGGCCGCGTTGTCACGGTTAAGCCTGAGGGCCTGTTCATATTGGGTGATAGCGTCGTTGTACTTGTGCTGATTCGCATAAAGGATGCCGAGTTGGAGAAATGCATCGGCGTTCCGGGGATCGAGCGAGACAGTGGACTTGAGCAGCGACTCTATCTCCGCCCATTCTGCCGTCTCTGGTTGGACCTGACCCCGCTTCCATAGAGTCATGGCGTAGTAGAAGCGGACCGAGGCGTTCGGCGGCCCAGTTTCAAGAAACCGGTGCAGCCGGGACCTAACCTCGTCAGTTACAGGGGGCAAGAGGTTCTCGTAGGCCTTGCCAAGAAAGAGGAGCGGCAAGGGATCGGCAGCATTCGCGTCTGAGGCCTGGAAAAACGCTTTGGCGCCGTCGTCGAAATGGCCGAGGCCATAACGCGCGATACCCCGGCCTATTTCCAGTCGGGCCGAACGCGGGTAGCGGGCTATACCGCTCCTAAAAACCTCAACCGCGGGTTCAAAGGTCTGATGCAGGAGCAGTTCCACACCCCATTCTAAAATATTGCTCTCACTCGGGTCCATGTGCGCGGCCTGTTCGAATTGGGCCACCGAGACCAGATAGTTTTTCGCGCTCTCTTCAATCTCTCCCAGAAGGCTGTGAAGCTCCGCCGTGTCGTTGATCTTAAGGAGTTGTTCCAATTGGCCTCGGGCTTTATCAAGGTTGCCCGTCTGTTCATAGGCTAGGGCAAGGTCGTATCCGTTGTTGTAGGCGCGGGGATTTGTTTCCTGGGCGCGCTCAAGGTAAGGCAGAGCTTCGGCCAGCTTATGGTTCTGGATGTAAAACTCTCCCAGGTTATGGTTGGCGTCGTAGCTTCGCGGTTCGAGTTCGACTACCTTACGAAATTCTGCTTCCGCCTCTGCATTTCGATGGAGACGGACCAGGTTGGCGGCGAGCGTGGTATTAGCAGCTGCAGAACCTGGATTCAATCGCACCGCCCTTAAGAGATAGGCATGCGCTTTCTCATCCTGGCCAAGCGCCACATAGACCAGCCCTGTAAGTTCATTGATTTCGAAGCTGTTAGGGTTGGCTGCAAGGAGCGGGATGAGCTCCCGTTGTGCCTCGCCGTAGCGCTCGGCTTGGTAGGCAGCGACGGCGGCTTGAAACCGGCGTGTCGTCTCGTCACCGGCTTGGCCGGATTTTTCCGACTGTCGTGGTTGCTCGGGACTGTCAAAGCCCGAACAAGTCGCGCACCCGAAAAGGAGCCAAAGCGCTGCCGTAGACCAGCCGATCCCGAGATACCGGCAATAAACATTCGGCAGCATCGAGATCATGGTAACACTGGTCCTGTTGAGACGGAGCTCAGGCAAGACGCTGGGGACCCGCGAATCTTAATCCCGGCCAACACCGGGACCGGATCCGAAACGCCGCATCTTTCCCGCTCGACTGCACGTGTAGTTCGCGTCCTGGGTCTGTCCTCACCAGTAAAACTTCAGGCCCATCTGAACCTGCCGCGCAATGCCCCGCGTGCCGTTGATGCGTGCGAAATTCTGCGTGTCCGTGAAGTTCAAAGTCCTGAAGCTATTCGAAAAATTCGGATGGTTCAGGAAATTGAAGAACTCGCTGCGGAATTCCAAATGCGTGCTCTCGGAGGTGGGGAATTGCTTGAACAGGGAAAAGTCCAGGTTGTCATACCCCGGACCGTGCACTTGAGTATCCTGACCACCCAGGGGAGAGTAATCGGTCTGGCCAATCGTCGTAGCCACGGGCGGATTGCTGAAGGCCGCGGGGTTGAGAAATTGGTCGATGCCATGAGGTCCGGAATGCGCATAAAGATTCTGACCCGGCACCACAAAGGCGGTACAGCCAAAATTGGAGGTAGTGGGGGTCGCGCATCCCACGGTAAACGGGAATCCATCCTGGAGAGTGAAGATCCACTGGGCGCTCCATCCGCCAATCGCTTGGTTGACGAGACCGGAAGTGTTGCCGGCGAGGCGGTGCCCCTTGCCGATGGGGACTTGCCAGATCCCGCTGGTGCGAAAGATATTGGGAACATCGTTGCCGCAATACCGATAATCGCGTTTAAGTCCAAATCCCGGGCGCAGCGGAGCGCGAGCGAAATCATTCTCGCTGATACCAAGGATATTCTTGTTGTCCGTTTTGCATACCGAACGCGTGTAATTAACGAGCAGGTTCAGGCCCTGGCTGAATCTGCGCTCCAGAGCGACGGAGACTCCATGGTAATAGGCATCCCCGTTGGGGGCGACGTAATCGCTGTTGCGGGAAAAATCCGGAAACGGAACATGTGGCTGGGGATCCGTTCCGGGTGGCAGGATCTCGGTGGTAACGTTTCGTTTGTCGCCATCGAGCATGTGATGAGTGCTGTTGCCGACATAGGCAAGTGTGACGGTCTGGCTGGGAGTCAACTGGTACTGGAAGGCCAGGTTCCACTGCTGGGTGTAGGCGGTTTTCCACGGCCGCTCGAAACCCAGTAACCCCAAGCCATGGGCATCGAAGTTAGGACTCGCAGGATCGGGATTCGCGGCTGACAGACCGGCCTCAAGCGTAGCCCGCTGTCCGTTGGGGTAGACGAGCGGAGAAACGTCGTTCGTTCTAAAGAACGCGAGGTTGACAGCGTACGGGTAGGTGTAGCCGGGGTCAGGCGCACCACCCACGTTCTCAAATCCTCCGTAGAAAATTCCATACCCCGCGCGGGTCACGAATTTGGGGGTTAGCTGATAAGCCAGCCCTATGCGCGGCGCGAAATTGGTGAGGGGCGTAGTAGTGACACTGCTGTCGCTAATATATCGGAGGTTGATTCCATCCTTGACCAGGAGGGAGGTGAAAGACGGAGACAGCGCCTGGTTCTTTTGGGAGTTTAGGAGCAAGAACTCGGCCCCGGAGCCGTTCGGCGCGCCGGGTATCAGGTTCGCCTGTTTGCCGTTAATGTCCTCTATCTGACCAAAGACCTCCCACCGCAGACCTAAGTTCAAGGTCAGTTTCGACGTGACTTTCCAGTCATCCTGAAAGTAGGTTCCGTAGTAGCGGCGGAGGTCATCGGGTTGCGTTATGTTCGATGCAAACACAGTGTTCGAGCCGCCGACGAAATCGACACCGCCCGGTACCGTGGACGCCACAGGAGTGAGGAGAATATCCGCGGTGCCCACGCCGCCACTAACACCATTGGGGATTCCCGTGTAGCCTCCGAAACTGAAACTCCCTCGTGACCACGCCGGGTCGATCCACGGGAAGTGCACGGACTGATATTCAAAGCCGCCTTTGAAACTATGAGCGCCGTGGCTTTTCGTGAGGTTCTCGGTAAACTGAATCGTGTCGCTGACCCGACGATTGGGACTTGCAAATGCACCGGCCCCTAGCGAGGTAAGGCCTCCGATATTTATGGTCGGCAAGCCTCCGTTGCCATTGTCCTGCGGAATTCCTTGGATACCGAACTGCGCGGGGATCCCCGCGGTGCCGGTAATGGGAGGCTCCGAGGACGTGCGCAGGCGGCTGTAGCCGAAGCGGAACTCATTGACCATGGTGGCTGAGAAGGAGTGCGTCTCGCTGATGGCCAGATTGATAGAGTTATCCTTGAAATCCCCCTGGCCAAATCCCGCGTTGTCACCCAAGCCGACGAAATCGCCCGGAAAGTTAGCATGCCGCCTCGTATAACTCACTCGGCCGAACAGCTGATCACGTTGGCTGAAATCCTGGTCGGCACGAATGTCGAAATGGTTGCTGTCGTCGGGCTGGCTGCGATTTACCGCGTAATTGTTGAAAACACCCGCCTGATTGGCCGAGGGATAGAGGTTTAAGAGTTTAATGACGTTTGGATCGAGGCGGCCTGGAGGAAGTTGATTCAAGAACTGCGTCCGCCCGGTAAAATCGGTAATGCCGACGATGCTGCCGCCGGTATAGAAAGGATCCCGCACGAACCCATTGCTTGCAGCAAGGAGTCCGGTGACCGAATCCACCTGGGCGGCGGTGACGGGTCGCGTTGTGGCGGGGTCGAATATGGTTGCGGCCGGGAATGTCCGGCCCAGAAGATCGCTTTTGGTTCCGCTCACCCCGACGAGTACGTCGCGGAAGTCGCTAAAACCGCTAGTCCTCTCTAGATCGGTCGGAACGGTCGGGTTATGAAGCGCGCCCTGGCGGATTCGCCGGCCGTCAAAATCTCCAAAAATGAAGGTCTTGTTCTTAATAGCCGGCCCGCCGGCAGAAGCACCAAACTGATTTTGCCGCAGCGCGCCCTTGCTGATTTTGCTTCGGTCCACAAAGTAGAGATCAGCGGCATCCAGCTTGTCGTTGCGCAAGAATTCCCAAGCGCTTCCATGCAGCTGGTTGGTACCCGATTTGATCGAAGCATTCAGGACCGCCCCTCCGGCACGGCCAAATTCCGCGCTGAAGTTGCTGGTTTGTACTTTGAACTCTTGAATGGCATCCTGCGGTGGAAGATTCACATACGCTGCCCCATTCAAGTAATCCACGGTGTCGTTGTTGTTGTCGATGCCGTCAAGAATGTAGTTGTTGTGGACGGTGGTCAAACCGTTGGCCACAAAACTCCCGGACTGGTCCAGTCCGCGCGTGGCGCTGAGGCTGGTGACCCCGGGGCCGAGCTGTGCGAGAAACGTATAGTTACGGCCGTTTAGCGGTAGATTGTTAATTTGAGCGCCGGTCGCCAAATTGGCAACCGAGCCGTCCTGGGTCTGGAGTAACGGCGCTACCGCGGTGACCTCCACGCTTTGCGATATCGATCCGGGCACCAGGTTGAAATCCGCCCTAACCTGCTGCTGAACCTCCACTTGGATGTGGCGCTGGGTCTCCTTCTGGAACCCCTGGAATTCTACGGCCAGGGTGTAGATGCCGATCTTGACGGGTACAAACGAATAATTGCCGTCGTCGGAAGTAATGGTTTCCGTCACCAGCGAGGTGCCTTCATTGGTGAGCGTCACCTTAGCGCCGGAAACGACAGCTCCGCTGCGATCTTTCACCGTGCCGCGAATTCCGCCATTATCCACCTGCGCCGAGGCCGGCAGAGAAACACCAAGGTAAAAAGCGAGCGCCGCAGAAGTTGCCATTACCCGGAACGGCATCGTGTGTATTTTCATGGGGCAACTCCTTTTGGGCTCGCGGCTTGCGAGCATCGATCGGCTTGTTGAGGAAACCATCAGCATGGATGTGCGCCCCCGGTTGGACCACAAAATATTCCCGCGCACCCTTCGATTTTGGTGACCGTGCAGGTGCACGTTCACCGTGCGCGTGCACGTTATCGCTGCCGAACGATGGTTGTCAAGGAAAAAATGATCGGTTGCATTCAAATGTTAGGGCCTTCGGGCGGGCAGCAGGACTCTATTCGGATCATCGGGCAAACCGAGCTACGCTTTGGCGAACGCTGGGGCATCACTTTGAGCTCCTGTCGAATTTGCTTTCCGGTATTGGGTTAGTATAGAAAAACGCTAACGGCAAGTCGCACGGGGATATCACCGACTGGAGGTGGTCGCTGTCTGATCGCGGGTCCAAGACGACATCCAAGACCACTTCTACGCAAGTTGGAGTTCAGGAGGTTGCCGATTTCCTGGGCATCTCGCGCGGGACCGTGGATCGAGCTCTGCATGACAGACCGGGGGTGAACGCGGTAACCAAGCGCAGGGTGATCCGAGCTGCCCAAAAGCTAGGATACCGTCCGAACTTGGCAGCCCGCTATTTGTCTTCTAGAAAGCGCATCACCATAGGCGTAGCGATTCCGCATGAAGTTGCTTACTTCTATGATGAGGTCCGAGAGGGGATCTTTGAAGCCGCCAGCGTGTTTGAACCCCTGGGTGTCAAAATCCTGCATCGTCCTTACAAACGCTTCGGCCAGCACGAAATTGAGGCGTTTCGCGACATTCTGCAGGAAGAGATCAGTGGGCTAGTGATTTCTCCGGCCTACCCGAACCGGCTTCTGCCACACATCGAGGAGGCTACGCGCCGGGATATTCCGGTAGTGTGCGTAGCCACGGACGCGCCGGGAACGAAAAGACTCACATCGATTTCCGTGAACCCTTTGGTTAGCGGAGGTCTGGCAGGAGAATTAATGGGATATTTTCTCCGCGACAGCGCGGAGGTGATTGTCTTCATTGGCATGCATGCTACGGTGGACCACGAGCGGAAACTTACGAGTTTTCGTTCCAGTTTTCGCTCTTTTTGTCCCAAAGGGGAGATCGCTGCGATCGTCGAAACCCATGATGAAGCCACCGAAGCCTACCTTAAGTCGCGAAAAGTTCTCGAACAGCACGGCTCCGTCAAAGGGATTTACGTGGCCACGGCCAACTCCATGCCGGTGATCAGGGCCCTCGAGGAACTCGGGCTGGCACGGAAAATCAAGGTCATTAGCACGGATTTGTTCCCGGCCATGTTCCCGCATATCCGCTCCAGCACCATCGCCGCCACCATCCACCAGCGTGCCCGGGAGCAAGGAGCGGTAGCGCTCCAGTCGATCGTGCGATTCCTGACGGAGAGAGTGCAGCCGGCGGCGCAAATTTCGATCAACCCGGCGATCGTGATGCGCAGCAATCTAGATCTGTTTATTCCGCAGGACACCTCCAGTGCAGGCGACCTGGTCCCATAACCTGTGGGACGGCGTATTCACGCCTCGGTTCGATAAACCGCGAAGAAAAACAGCCAGAACGGCCTGAAGCCATAGCATCAGCGGTCTTGCTCGGCGAGCGTCAAGGCCAATTGATAGAACTCCCGGCGGGCATCGGGAGAAAGGCCGACAGTTTTCCCGGAATTTCCTGAAACCGGTGCGGCATCGAGGGTTTGTCGAATTCTATCTACGTCAATCGAACCATGCGGGAAGATCTGGCTATAGCGCTCAAGAACCTCACGCGCTTCACTAATCCTGCCCGCCTCGTAGTAGAAAATCCCTAAAGCCGTGAAAGTACTTTCGCGCGAGGGCGCCAGCTCGATCGCTTTCCTCAGGTAAGATTCCCCGCGACTAGCGTCACCTTTGAGAATGGACACCACGCCGAGACCCCAATAGAGCATCCCGGAATCGGGCACACGTGCCAAACCCTGCTCGAGAGTCGTATAGGCACGGGCAGGATTGTCAGCGCGCAACTCGGCGAGTGCCAAAGAAAAGTAATACTGGTCATTGTCGGGACTATTTTCGATCGCCTGGCCGAGAACGCGTATAGCGTCTCTACTACGGCCTATGCGGGCGTAGATGTCTCCGAGCAGCGCCAGATAGGAATCGTCTTTTTGCGCCTCAGGCGAGGCTTGCTGCAAGGACTCGAGCGCTTGGGCCTCCTCATGATTCTGAAACTGGGCATTGGCGAGGTTGTATCGCGCCTCATCCGAAGCGGGGTTGGCCCGGACGGCATCCTCGAAATGGTGAATCGCTGCGGAATAGAGGCGGAATTCGGCGAGCAGCGCGCCTTCTCCGAGCAGGGTGCGAAAATCCCCGCCACTCTGTCGATCGAGTCGATCGATGACCTCGAGGGCGTCATGGACCCGATTTTGTATGAGATAAGCCTCGGCAAGAAGGTAGAGACTGCGGGGGTTCTCGGGATGCTCTCTTACCTCCGCCTCAACTTCATGAAGGTCGGCATCCTTTCGTTGTTCCGGAGAGAGGTTTCCCCGCCGGTTCAAGTAAGCAAAGAAATTCTGGAGAGGGTAAGGTCCGGGTTGGGGGTTCTTGGACAAGGTGACAAAAACTTTCATGTCCCGCTCTGACGCTTCGGCCTGGTGAAGATTTCGCTCTGCGATTGCTAACTTGTAGTAGGCCTCGGCCGGCTTATCATTCATCTCGGCCGAGCGGCGCAAAAATGGGATGGATTCAGCGTATTTCTTCTCTTCCATCTTGAGCCCCCCCATCTCAAAGAGGGCATCGGCATAATTTGGGTCTAAGCGCAGGGCCCGAGCGAAATACTGCTCGGCTCGAAGGTAGTCTCCCTGGCGCTTGGCGATAAAACCTAAGTTAAAGAGAATCGGGGGACTATGGGCATCGGCTTTTAGGCCCTGATAGAGGTACTGCTTGGCTTCCTCAAACCTGTCGAGATGGCGGTAGTAAAGACCCATGAAAGCGTACGATCGTGCCGATGGATCGAGCCCGAGGAGCGACTTGAATTCCTCGAAAGCCTCGGGCACTTTGCCGACCGTGAAGTAGCTTTCCCCCAGCGCAGCGTGCAGGTCGGCGCGCCGCGGATCTATTTTTATGGCTTCAGAGAGCAGCGGAATGGCGTCTTCGTAGAACGATTGCTTCATGCTCAGTCGGGCCATAAGCAGGAGAGTGTCCGTATTTTTCGGGGCCAGCTTCTGGGCACGCACGAGAAGTTCGAGAGCTTCTATATCTCTCCGCTGGTCACTCATGGAAAGGGCAAGAAGATAAAGGGTGTCGGCAGAGTCTGGCCGCAGGTGCAGCGCCTGCTCTAAGACCGGCTGTGCCTTAGCGGGTTCATTATGGCGCAAGTAGGTTTGACCAAGATCGTGAAGGATTTCAAAGGTATGAGGCTCGAGGGCATCCGCCAACGCAAACTCGTGGATTGCCGGGCCGTACTTTTGCTCGGAAGCAAGGAGTACACCAAGAGAAAAATGGACTTTTACGTCTTTGGGGTTTCGCATCGAGAGTCTTTCTGCGGTCGCGAGTCCCCGTGACGTGCTCCCCGCCCTCAGGAAAGCCTTGGCGAGATTGAGCAGGGTGCTCGGGTCAGGCGGCTGGACGAGTTCCAGAGCCTGGATAGCCTGTTTCGGTTTATGTGCCTCGAGTAGGATGAGTCCGAGGTTGTAATTTGCCGTGCGGTTTCTAGGTTCCCAGCGCAACGTCTGCCGGAAGGTCTGCTCCGCCAAATCCAATTTCTGCTCGGCGGCGTAGCTGGCGGCCAGATTGTTTAGCGTCTTCACGGAGCGGGCGTCGAATTCCAAAGCTTTCTGGAAGGTATGGACGGATTCCCCATACCGCTGCTCGCGGTGATAGATGAGCCCCAGAAGGTTCAATGCATCCACATTGTGAGGAGAGCGGGCCAGGCTCCGCTCAACGGCAGTTAGCGCTTCATCGAGCGACCCTTGACGGAACAGATTATTCGCTTGCTCAAGATCAGAGGTCGTGTCTTGGGTAGTTGAGGAAGGAGAAGTGCCAGGCACTTCCGGCGCGTGCGGGCGCGCGATCTCGAGGCTCATAACCAGCCAGGTGCTCATCATGATTCGGAGAAGAGGTCTCATCGACGCACAAGCGAGCTGGCCTAGTCGTGTTCCTTGGAACCGCGCCCTGGCAGTGGTTCAGCTGAATCCCGAGAATCCCGCATTTTGGCCAGCACCTCAGAAATGGTAGCACGGGGTAGGAAGGAGTAAGTAGAGGTGCTCCCCGGCAAGAAAACCGAAACGCGCCGGAACGTCTCACCCCACGTGACCTTCTCCGGTAATACTCTTCTCTCTTGACAGGGGCCGACCTATTGTGTATTAATCCGCATCGTGCACGCACACGATAAAGGTTTGTTGTGAACTCCCGGAGAGAGTTTATCGCCCGTTGCTGCCAATTGGCGGCGGTCGCCTCCCTTCCGGTCTCCGCCTTGGCCGCGCTTCCTGAGGTTGCTGAAGCCGATGCTTGCAGTGACCGTATACCACTGACGGGTGTCTGGCAGTTCCGATTGGATCCCGACCGAACTGGAGAAACGAAACTCTGGCACAAACCGACGTCAGGTCCCGATTGGTTGGCCGTGGAGGTTCCGCACACCTGGCAGATTCAAAAAGATTCGGCCGATTATTTTGGCACCGCGTGGTACCACCGGGCTTTCCAGGTGCCTCGGGAATGGAAGGACAGGAACCTCCGCGTTGAATTTGAAGCGGTATACCACTCTGCTATGGTGTGGGTGAACGGGCAGGAGGCCGGCCAACACCTTCGCAAGGGATACACAGCGTTCACGCTGGATATCACCCCTTACGTCGAATTCAGCGCTTCGAATTCCATCGTTGTACGTGTGGACAACTCCTTCGACCAGGCCATGTTGCCGCGCGGCCGATCTTTCGATTGGACGCCGGACGGAGGAATTTACAGGCCCGTTAGTTTGTACCCGACGCAAAATTATGGCACTTCGACCATCCCCATCTTTACCGGCTGCGGGCGGTGCTCACTGAGCGTGGCTCCCTCGCCTGGCTCCTGGCGACGAAGCAAAAGTCTCCGTCCCGTGGAAGGAAAAGGAGCCGGGGTATTTGATGTTCAGCGTCCCACGGGATTTTCGGCTTTCACGAAGAGTTGGACACCTTAAGAGCGCCCGCAAGATCTTAGAAGATCAGATACGCAGCTAGTTCCGGGACCCTAGGCGCTGCACGACCGTCCGGGAATTTAGTTTGAGCAAGCAGGAGGAGACGAGAGAGTGAAAGATCCTTCCCCAACCGAACGGGTACGCGCATGGGAAGAGATGGTAACCATCGAAACCTATCCAGTGCCAGCTCCCGATCGCAATCCCATGTTTCTGGACAAGCGTGTTTACCAGGGCAGCAGCGGAAAAGTCTACCCCAACCCTTTTACAGACCACATCTCAGACACCAAGATCGACAAACGCTATCAGGCCATATTTCTTGAAAACGATTTTGTCCGCATCATGGTATTACCGGAAATAGGCGGACGGATTCACATCGGCGAGGACAAGACCAATAACTACGACTTCTTTTACCGACAGAAGGTCATCAAACCCGCGCTCGTGGGGCTCCTCGGGCCTTGGATTTCCGGCGGCGTGGAGTTCAACTGGCCGCAGCACCACCGACCTTCCACATTCATGCCGGTCGATCACAAGATCGAAAAGCACGAAGACGGGAGGTGCACGGTCTGGCTCAGCGAACACGAACCCATGAGCCGCATGAAAGGCATGGTCGGGATCACCCTGCATCCCGGGAAGAGCATCATAGAAGCCAAGGCACAGCTATATAACCGCACACCTTTCGTTCAGACATTTCTGTGGTGGGCCAATGTGGCCGTCCAAGTGCACGAGGAATATCAGGCTTTTTTCCCTCCCGATGTCGCCTACGTCGCCGACCATGCCAAGCGTGCCGTGTCTTCCTTTCCCATAGCGCGAAACTTTTATTACGGCGTGGACTACACACCGGGCGTGGACATAACCTGGTACAAAAACATTCCCGTACCGACTTCCTACATGATCCTCGACTCGAAATATGACTTTTTCGGCGGGTATGATCATCGACGGCGCGCTGGCCTGGTGCACGTAGCGGACCGACACATTTCTCCGGGCAAGAAGCTGTGGACCTGGGGAAACTCGGACTTCGGGTACCTGTGGGACCGCGAGCTTACCGATTCCGACGGACCTTACGTGGAGTTGATGGCCGGTGTTTTTACCGACAACCAACCAGATTTTTCATGGCTTCAACCGTATGAGACACGCACATTCAAGCAATATTGGTACCCCATTCAAGAAATCGGACCAGTTAAGAACGCCAATCGGCTGGCCGCCGTCAACCTTGAAATGGAGGGACGGAAATTGAAAGTCGGCGTGTTGACTACCGAAGCCCTTAAGCAGCTTCGCGTGATCGTAACCGCAGGAGAAAGGGTCGTTTTAGAGAAAACTCGGGATTTTCAGCCGAGTCAGCCCTTCATCGAAAGCGTCGAGCTGTCGACGGACTGCGCCCCACCAGCCGTGCTCCTCCGAGTGCTTTCCTCCGAGGGCCGGGAAATCATTCGATATCGGCCCGAGGAAAGGCGGACCGCTCCTTTGCCCGAGCCCGCCACTGAACCTGCGGCCCCCAGAGAAATCGCGACCATCGAGGAGCTCTACCTGACCGGGCTCCACCTAGAACAGTATCGCCATGCCACGCGTTTCCCTGAAGGGTATTGGGAGGAAGGTCTCCGGCGTGATGCCTACGACGTGCGCTGTAACAATGCCATGGGTTTGTTATGCCTGCGCCGCGGCAGACTTCAGGATGCCGAAGCCTACTTCCGGCGTGCCATCCTGCGGCTGACCGATCGCAACCCGAATCCTCGGGATGGTGAGCCATTTTATAATCTCGGGCTCGCGCTGAAATACCAGGAACAGACGGAGGCCGCCTATGCCGCTTTTTACAAATCCGTCTGGAACGCGGAGTGGCAGTCTGCCGGCTACTATGCACTAGCTACGATCGATTCCGAGCGCGGTGATTTCGAGCGGGCCTTGGAGCACTTGGACAACTCGCTTGCCGTCAACCGAGCGCATTTAAAAGCTCGCAATCTGAAGTCCGCCATCCTGCGCCAGCTGGGCAGAAACAAAGAGGCGCTCGATCTGGTGCGAGACACTCTGGCCTTCGATCCACTCGATCTGTGGTCGGAAAACGAACTCCTTATGCTCACAAGCGGATCCGACTCCGCGGATTCATTCGGCCGTGTC
The DNA here is from genome assembly GCA_003225005.1 of Acidobacteriota bacterium. Lineage (GTDB taxonomy): Bacteria > Acidobacteriota > Terriglobia > Terriglobales > Acidobacteriaceae > Sulfotelmatobacter. Next base: position 17,027 of record QIAN01000206.1, read on the forward strand.
TCGGGCTCCTTGCTTCAGGCAACTCACGTGTGCATCGATATCGCATTCGACTATGCTGACGCAGGGCTGTGGCGCGAGGCCATCAACCTTCTCGAGCGCCATCGGGCTGCGCTTTCTCCGAAAAAAGCTTATCCGATGGTTCTCTATGCGCTCGGGTACTTCTACGAAAAGAGCGGAGCACGAGACAAAGCCGAGGAGTATTACAAGGAAGCTAGCGGTGCCTCCGCCAATTACTGCTTCCCGGCTCGCCTCGAGGAGATGCTCGTTCTCCGAAGCGCTGTGGAGACTAACCCTCGTGACGCCAAAGCTTCCTATTATCTTGGCAATCTGTTGTATGACAAACGGCAACGAGAAGAGGCCATCCGGTTGTGGGAACGTTCCTCCGAGACGGATCCGCACTTCTCCATTCCATGGCGAAATCTGGGGATCGCGTGGTTCAACGTTCGCAAGAACCCGGGGCGGGCCCTGGAATGTTATGAAAAGGCATTTCAAGCGGAGCCATCCGATGCCCGTTTGCTGTATGAGCTGGACCAGTTGCGGAAGCGCACGGGAGCCCCGCCGGCCGAGCGTATCTTGAAGCTTGAAAAGCATCGCGATTTAGTCGATCGGCGCGATGACTTGGTGGTCGAATTGATCACCCTCCTGAACCAAACACGCCGAAGCCGGCAAGCGCTCGAAATTCTTGGTTCCCGGCGATTCCACCCCTGGGAGGGCGGGGAAGGTCTGGTGTCCGGCCAATACGTCGCAGCGCATCTCCTAATCGGGCGCGAATTGCTGGAGGCCACGGAACCGCAGGAAGCTCTGGCACACTTCGAAGCGGCCCGCGTATATCCGAAGAGCCTTGGAGAGGGAAAACATCTGCTTACTCTCGAGACGCGTCTCGACTACTTCGCCGGTCTAGCTCTTCATGATTTGGGGCAGGCGGCAGAGGCCGAACGGCGGTGGGAAAGAGCCGCCGAAGCTCACGCGGGATCAAACGACATGACTTACTACCGGGCTCTCGCGCTCCGGAACCTTGGCCGAGAACCAGAAGCGGTCTCGCTGCTGGCTGATCTCCTGGACTTCGCATCGCGTCAGATGGATGCTGAAGTCAAAATCGACTATTTCGCGACGTCGCTGCCCAACTTTTTGCTCTTCGACGATGATCTGCAGAAGCGCAACCGAACCGAATGCCTTTATCTGAGGGGCCTGGCGAAGTTGGGACTCCGGCAAACGGAGGAATCGGCGGCGGAATTCCGCGAAGCGTTGGCGCTCGATGTAAATCACTTATGGGCTCAAGCCGAGTTGGAACGCATCGAGCCGGTTCAAGCGGCGAGGTTGAAGTCGTGACTGGCCAAGGGGAACTCCGACCCCCCGGACAAGGGATGCTGAAGGCAGTGGGAGCTGAAACCGTCGCGATTTCACTCGGTCAAAATACGTATCTCTGGGCCATCTGCATGGTCGCGGCATTAGGGGGATTGCTGTTTGGCTACGACTGGGTGGTGATTGGCGGGGCCAAGCCGTTTTACGAGAAATTCTTCGAGCTCAGGAATGGCTCCGAACAAGGTTGGGCGATGAGTTGCGCTCTCCTTGGTTGCCTTTTGGGAGCGGTGTTCTCCGGGAGTGCTAGCGACCGTTATGGCCGAAAAATTCTACTGATCTTGGCGGCGCTGCTGTTCGGGGTCTCTTCGGTGGGAACGGCCCTGGCGCAGGTGTTTCATCATTTTGTGATGTGGCGAATCGTCGGCGGGATGGCCATCGGTCTGGCGTCTAATCTCTCACCCATGTACATCGCCGAAATCTCCCCTGCCGCAGTGCGAGGGAAGCTCGTTTCGCTGAACCAACTCACTATCGTTATGGGAATTCTGCTGGCCCAGTTCGTGAATTGGCTGATCGCCCAGCCTGTGCCGAGGGACGCTTCGGCCATGGAGATCCTGAACTCGTGGAATGGCCAGATGGGGTGGCGTTGGATGTTTGGCGTTACCGCGATACCCTCTCTGTTATTTTTTCTCGGAATGCTGGCGGTGCCGGAAAGCCCGCGCTGGCTTGCCCGAAATGGCCGCCACGACGAGGCCGAACGCATCTTGCGACGGCTGGGCGGCGAGGCCCATTCGAAGCAAGCCTTGGCGGAGATTCGATCGAGTCTAGCGACCAGCAAAAAGGTCAACTTGTTCGCACTGCTTGATTCGAGACTCGTCGGTGTTCTCTCTCTCGGCGTTTCGCTCGCAGTGTTTCAGCAATGGTGCGGCATAAACGTGATCTTCAGCTATGCCGAGGAGGTGTTTTCCGCAGCGGGCTATCATGTCTCTGACATCCTGCTCAATATCGTAATCACCGGTGCTGTCAATCTGGCGTTTACCCTCGTGGCCATCGCCTTGGTGGACAAAGTGGGACGCCGCAAATTAATGCTTTTCGGCTCGGCGGCTTTGGCGCTGATCTACGGTTTGGTCGGATTTGGTTTTTATAGACACAGCCGCGGGGTGCACATGCTGCTGCTCGTTGTTGTAGCCATCGCCTGTTATGCCATGTCGCTCGCCCCGGTTACCTGGGTAGTTATTTCGGAAATCTTCCCCAATCACATCCGTGGCGCGGCGATGTCCGTGGCGGTCACCTCGCTATGGATTGCCAGCTTCATTCTTACCTACACGTTTCCCATACTGAACCGGGGCGTTGGCCCTGCGGGAACTTTCTGGATCTATGCCGGCATTTGCCTGGCTGGCTTTCTGTTCATTCGCTGGCGCCTTCCGGAAACAAAGGGCCAGACGCTCGAGGAGATCGAGCAGGCTTTGGCGAGCTGAGTCCGGATTCCCGCGAAACGATATGCAAATACCCGCTACCCTGCTGCCAGCTTTTGCCGAGTCTTTCGGCGGGCGCCCCCGCCTTTTTCGTGCGCCCGGTCGAGTGAATCTCATCGGAGAGCACACCGACTATACTGGCGGCCTAGTCATGCCTGCCGCGATCGATTTTTCGACTTGGGTGGCAGCAGGTCGCCGCGAGGATCGCACGATACGCGCGATTTCTGAGGGTTTTCCCGGGACACTCGAATTCTCGCTGGATCGAACACCAAAGTGCCAGGGCAACTGGACCGACTATGTTGCCGGTGTGGCCGCAACGCTCGAAGCGGCGGGACACCGGTTGCGGGGAGCCAATTTGTTGATTCACGGTGAAGTTCCGGTGGGTTCGGGCCTTAGTTCCTCGGCGGCCATTGAAGTGGCCACCGCTCTGGCGCTCCTCAAAAATTCAGACCTTTTCCTGGAACCCCTACAGTTTGCGCTTCTTTGCCAGCGTGCCGAAAATGACTTTGTGGGCATGCGTTGCGGCATCATGGACCAATTTATTTCCTGTTTTGGTCGCCAAGATCATGCCCTGATGCTCGATTGCCGCTCGCTCACGCATCGCGCTGTGCGGTTGCCGGCGGAGGCCAGCCTGGTTATTTGTAACACCATGGTGAGACACGAACTCGCCAGTACCGAATACAATCGCCGCCGCGAAGATTGCGAGGCGGCCGCGCGCATCATCGGTCCGCTTCGCGATCTCACTCTCGAGACTCTCGAACGACGAGCCGCGGACCTGCCGGAGCCGGTACGAAAACGCTGTCGGCATGTAGTCACGGAGAATGTCCGGGTGCTTCAAGCAGCGGCCAGCCTGGAAGAGAGCGACATCAAGGCGTTTGGCCGATATATGGATGAATCCCATCGGAGCTTGCGCGATGACTACGAAGTGAGTTGTCGCGAGCTCGATATCATGACCGAACTGGCCGGCAGGTTACCGGGAGTCTATGGATCGCGTATGACCGGAGGCGGGTTTGGCGGATGCACGATCAGCCTGGTCGAATCCGGCCACGTGGAGGACTTCGTGAACCAAGTAGCCTCGGGATATGCAATTGAGACCGGCTTGACGCCGAAGGTATATGTCTGCCGAGCGCAGGACGGGGCAAGAGAAGTGTCTCTATTGGAATGTGCTGTGACTTGAAAACTCCTACTGACCAGCCATCCCTGTATCGATGGAGCGCATTCCTGAATCATCTGCCGGTATTGTGGATGCGGAATAGATGACCAACATCAGGCTGGATTCCCTGGAAGGTTTTGTCCGTATCACGCTGGATAATGGTGTGATTCGCCTCGCCCTGCTCCCCGAAATAGGCGGGAAAATAATTTCATTGGTCCGTCTGGATAGCGGCCGCGAATACCTGATTTCACTTGAAGGCACCCAGAGGAGTTTTCTAGCGCCTGCCCACGGCGGAATATTCGTGGATTACAACAACGTAGGATTTGACGACTGCATTCCCACCATTGCAGCATGCCAGTATCCAGCAGATGGCTACCGAGGTAGGGAATTGCCCGACCACGGAGATGTTTGGTCTTTGCCGTGGCAATACGATGTGAGTGGCGAAGAGTTGTGGCTATCGGTCGAAGGGCGCAGCCTTCCGTTCGCGCTACGGAAGCGGCTACGCCTAGAAGGCTGTCAGCTGGTGATTGACTATGAGCTCCAAAACAAAGGCCATGCTGCTTTCGACTACCTCTGGTCTGCACATCCGCTCTTAAATACTGAGCCCGGCGCTCGCATCCTGCTGCCGCCGGAAGTGCGGGAGTTGCTGATCGACTCTTCCAATGGGAATCGACTAGGACAGAAGGGCGACAGTTGCGGGTGGCCCATAGCCACCCCGCGAAACGGAAAGCCCGACGACTTAAGAGTGATGAAGCCTCGAGGCCGTCAGAGCGATAAGCTTTATACCGCGCGCCTCGAGCAAGGGTACTGCGGTCTTTACTATCCGAGCTCAAAGGAATCCATCCTATTTCATTTCGATCCCGGGCTCGTACCGTACGTGGGGATGTGGATTTGTCACGGTGCTGGTGCGGCAGATGATCCGACGCAGCCTTACACCGTTGCCCTCGAACCGTGCATGGGCAGACCTGATGACCTGGCGGAAGCCATGGCACGCAAAGAAAGTGATTTATTGCCGCTCCAGGAACGGAAACGATGGACCCTTCGCGCGGAACTCCGCGAAGGCGTTCCGATGAATTCAGAGTTAGATACGGAGATAGTGTCATGAAATCTGCGTTTAGTTCGGCGGCAAGGTTGAGCTGGGGTTTGATCTTGGTTGTGCTGTCTTCCTTGACTGCGGCGATGGGGCAAGCACCGATCCGCTTTGTAAAGACCAGCAAGATATTTATTCTGGATGCCGGCAAGGTCACCTATGTCTTCGGCATTAATGAGCAGAATATTTTGCAGCACATTTATTGGGGCGGGCATGTGGGGCGTGAGGAAGATTTCCGAACCCCCAGTACCGAGGAATGGTCCTCATTTGACCTGAGCAGCACCACGACGCCCCAGGAGTATCCAGGATGGGGCGCCGGGCTGTATGTCGAGCCCGGCGTGAAAGTCACGTTTCCTGATGGCAATCGGGATCTGGTACTGCACTACGTTTCGCACCAGATAGCAGGAAACACCCTGACGGTGACCCTCAAAGATGTCCAGCGTGCCTTGTTGGCGCATCTGCATTACACCGTGTACCCACAGACCGGCATACTGCGTCGGGAAGTCACGATTGAGAATCGGACGGACAAAGCGGTGGTGCTCGAGAGCGCGCAGTCGGCGGCGTGGTATCTTCCGCAGGGGGATGGCTATCGGCTGCGCTACCTGACGGGACGCTGGGCGGGTGAGTGGCAACTCACCGAGGAGCCGCTGCACACGGGCATGAAGGTACTGGAAAGCCGGCGCGGCAGCACCAGTGTACAAGCCAATCCTTGGTTTGCGCTGGACAGGGATGGCAACCGCGACAGCGAGGATGGTTCGGTTTGGTTTGGGGCACTCGGGTGGAGCGGGAGCTGGCGGATCAGCGTGGAGCAAACTGCACAACAGCAAGTGCGTGTTACCGGGGGGTTTAATCCCTTCGACTTTGGGTATCGTCTGGGAGCCGGGGAATCCCTAACGACACCGCCGTTCTACGCTGGCTACACCGATGGTGGGATTGGCGAAGCATCGCGAATTCTGCACGCCTTCGAGCGCACGGAGATTCTGCCCCGCGGTTCTGGGTCGGGAACCCGCCCGGTACTTTACAACTCCTGGTATGCAACAGGATTCAAAGTCGATGAAGCTGGGCAGAAAGCACTGGCCGAAAAAGCAGCAAGGATGGGAGTCGAGCGCTTCGTCGTGGACGATGGCTGGTTCGGACAACGAAACGACGACCATGCAGGTCTCGGTGACTGGAATGTGAATCTGCAAAAGTTTCCCAACGGTCTAGCCCCACTTATTCGTCATGTGAAGGACTTGGGGATGGACTTTGGGTTGTGGGTTGAGCCCGAGATGGTAAATCCGGACAGCAACCTTTACCGCCAGCATCCAGACTGGGTCATGCACTTCGAGGGTCGCCCACGCACCGAGGCGCGAAACCAACTGGTTCTCAACCTCGCTAGGGACGATGTTCGAGACTACATCTTCGACTCGCTGGACCATCTGGTTACGGTGAACGACATCTCCTTTTTGAAGTGGGATTACAACCGCAATTTCAGCGAACCTGGCTGGCCGGAAGTTCCCCCCGAACAGCAAAAGAATCTGTGGGTGCGCTACACGCAAAATCTTTACGACATTCTCGACGAGCTACGGCAGAAGCATCCGAGGCTCGAGATTGAATCTTGTGCGGGTGGTGGCGGGCGCGTCGACCTGGGAATTCTGCGGCGTGCGGAGCAGGTTTGGCCATCGGATAACACCGAGGCTTTGGACCGGCTGACCATTCAGCGGGGTTTCACGTATGCGTACACACCGCACATCATGATGTCGTGGGTAAACGACGTGCCCGATTTCAACCGTCGCAGCGCGCCGCTGCAATTCCGTTTCCTGATGGCGATGCAAGGGTCTTTGGGTATCGGCGCAGACTTGAACCGCTGGCAACCGGAAGACCTGGCGGAGGCGAAACGCATGATCGGCCACTACAAATCGATTCGCGACACGGTGCAGAATGGCTTGCTCTACCGCCTAGCGTCGCCGGGTACCGGAAACGTTAGCGCCAGCGAATATGTTTCCGAGAACAAGTCGCAAGCGGTACTCTTTGCTTTTTTGCATTCGCAACAGTTCGGTCGCACCCTTCCAGCCGTCGTCCTGCAGGGGCTGGATGGTAACGCCACATACGCGCTCTCGCGTTTGGATGCGAAGCCCAACGAGAAGAATTCCATACTACCCTTGAAGCTCAGCGGCGCGTACCTGATGGAGCATGGTCTTCCGCTACTCCTAGAAGGCGACTACGATAGCACTGCAATCAAGTTCGATCGCACCCCGCCGTAACCGAATCAAGCAGGTGCGGGACGAGACCGCCTCCCTGCACGCCTCGGCGACAAGTTCGTCCTTCGAGGCAAAACGTTGGTAGAAGCCGCCATGCGTGAGTAGTCCAGCAGGCGTCATAACCCGCTGAGGCCGGCGTCCGTTCTTGGGATATGATGTCAAGATATAAGGAAAACCAACTATTTCGCCTCCACTGGACGACCGATGAGTGGCACACCAATCAAAGATACACAGTCCGCTGGAACTGCACTTGGAATTGAGTTTGTGTATGTCCCGCAGCGATCAGCCGCAGATTCACTGACGTCCCCCTGCGAGTAACCCCCGACCTCTCGGAAAATTCCAATCTGCGACGGAAGGGATGTTTTCAACCCACGCTCCAACCCACAGAGTGAGAGGTCTTGTACGACTCCGCGTATTTTGCGATTCCCCGCTCAGGAACTTACAGACCCCAAGTGACGCGGCCAGGGTGTGAGGGCAGGCGGCCACTGTGATGGACCTGCCAAAAATGGATGATCCAGCGGGATCGTTAATACGGGAAGGTAAGATTCGAAACGGATGTCACCGGCGTTGGGCTGGCTTGGCGCTTCGGGCAGCATCAAAGCACCCCCGTGATTACCGACCATCACAATGTAAAGCATTCCGGATTTGCGGGCACTGAGGCTCGATTTCGATCAGGAAAACATTTCTGGTTTGTCAGACGTCTGCCAGCTGGTATTTGTAAAGCCAAAGACCGCTAAAACGCCCCGCAGCGGCAAAAAGGGAAGTTTCGGCCGAGTGGTCGGAATTCCGAAAATTGGGATGAGCTCCCTGGTAAGTTCCGAATGCGGTAACTCGCCCGCGATCCTGCGCGCGTTTCAGTGCAGCGGAACGCAGAAAAGGAATTTTACAACCAAGAGGTTCAGCCGGTTTTTATGAGGAATATAGTGTGAGAAACTCGCGAAACCTGTGCAGACCGACGAGCGCGTGGGTTGGTAACGAGATGAAGGGGCAGGGAGAAGACAAGCGGGTTTCTCCCTCCTCCGGTTTTCTGGGTATTGATCGTAATCACATAATGAAACGAGATTCTCCTATTGTTTGTGGCGAACGGGAAGAAACCGCTACGCAGAAGTAATGAGATATATTTCGTTTGCCTGAGTGTCAAAACTTGCCACGTCACCCTTAAGGGTCACCTGCACCTGTCCATGATCGCTGCCGCGAATCACTCGCAACCCACCGCCGCCCCATGGCGATACTAGCTTCGCTGTCTTCCCCTTTTCGCTGTGCAAGGACAAATGTGTCACTTGTGCGCCGTCGTAGGTGGAACTTATGAGAAATGCGCCTACAGCACGAAGATTCTCAAAGCGCGCCGGACCTAGATTGTGAGTATTAGGGAAAACCCGTATGCAGCCCGCGTAGCTCTGCATCATGCACTCATTTAGAACGGCCGGTAACGCGAAATTTTCACACCAAAAACCCATGCGCATCATATAGTCGAAATCAAGTGACTGAGCATAGCGACCTCCCGATTGACGAACGCGATCATTTGCCACTCCGTTAGGTAGCCTGCAATAACGCACTTCCTGTTTGAACCATTCAAGATCTAGCATTCCAAGGCGTGCGCGGATCAAGGGCTGATAAACCAGATCATTTCCACCCTCCAGGCTGATCGTGCGGGCCGTCCGTTTCGCAATGTCCCAATACTGAATGTTTAGTCCTATGCCGACTTGCTCCCCAGGGAAGACAGGGGCCAGAGTTACAGGAACATTGTAAATATGTCCAACTGGTGCATTTTTGATGTCTATCCAAACTTCGCCATAAGGTCCGGATGCGCTAGGGTAAGGCGCCAGGTTCTCCCAGATGTCTTTCCAGCGAAGGCGCTCACGCTCGTCAACAGCGAGGACAACGGAAGCCTCTACGACGGCGTTGAGAATGAATGTCGTCAGGGCAAGATCAAGAATGGAGTCTTGGTTGAGATGTTGGTCGACCGTAAATCCCCAGTTCTCTGACGACACCGTTGGACTGAAATGGTATTTCTTATCATCGTTTCTCGTCACGTAGGCAGCGATGAATCGCGCGGCCGCTCTAAGAAGTGGGTATACACGGTGGAGATATTGTTTATCCTGTGTATAGAGATAGTGCCACCATAAACTCTGCACCATCCACGGGGTCATTGCAAACTGATAAGCCCACGGCGGCACTGGATAAGCTACGATCTGGCTAGGAGTCCGTCCGAGAAATGGAGAAATCATCTACAGTTCACTTGAAAGCAAATAGGAAAGTGTGCGAATTTGTGAGTCATGGCCAAGACTTACAAAACCTACCTTCCTGATCAAGATTTGCTGTTACCGCCGAGCCTTCGTGACTGGCTGCCGGAGAATCACTTGGCTTACTGTGTGTCGGATGTGGTGGACCAGTTGGACCTTTCGGCAATCGAGTCAGTCTATGAAGAGGAAGATCGAGGTCAACCACCGTATCACCCGCGCATGATGACGAAGATCCTGCTGTATGGGTATTGCGTGGGAGTGTTTTCCTCTCGCCGGATTCAGAAACGTTTGGTGGAAGACGTGGCATTCCGAGTGTTGGCAGCCGGCAATCAGCCGGATTTTCGGACCATATCGGATTTTCGGAAACTTCATTTGAAAGCGCTGGAAGAACTATTCCAGCAGGTGTTACGCCTGGTGTTAGAGGTGGGAGCGCTGAAGTTGGGACGAGTGGCCTTGGATGGGAGCAAAGTAAAAGCCAACGCGAGCAAGCACAAGGCCATGAGTTATGGACGGATGGAGGAGACCGAGAAGCGGCTGCGGGAGGAAGTGCAAGAGTTGATGAAGCAAGCAGAGGCCGCGGATGAAGAAGAGGATAAACGTTACGGCCGGGATCGCCAGGGTGAGGAACTGCCCGAAGAGTTACAGCGCCGGGAAACGCGGATAGCGCGGATTCAGGAAGCCCAGAAGGCGTTGGAAGAGCGGGCGCGCGAGAAGGCCGAGAGCGAGGGTAAAGATAGCAAGGAGGCGAAGCCCGAGCTGAAAGCCCAATACAACTTTACGGATCCGGAGTCTCGCATCATGAAAGGGTCGGATGGATTCGTGCAGGGGTACAACACGCAGATTGCGGTGGAGCCGCTTTTCCAATTGGTAGTGGGGCAGACGGTGACCCCAGCCGCTAACGATAAGCAACAGGTGGTACCGTTGATCCAGGCGATCCAAGAACAATCGGGACAAAAGCCGGAAGAAGTACTGGCGGACAGCGGGTATTGCTCGGAGGAAAATCTGAAGTATCTGGCGAAGAGAAGGATGGAA
>QIAN01000207.1:0-13805 GCA_003225005.1 Acidobacteriota bacterium
ATGGTATTGGTCTCGACGTTCATCAAGCAACCATTTCCGTCGCAGTCATGGATTCTATGGGCAAGTTGATCATGGAATCCATCCTGGAAACGAAGGCAGCAACCATTCTGGAGTTTGTTGCGGGACTACGCGGAACTTTGTCGGTGACCTTCGAAGAAGGAACTTGGGCTGCCTGGCGGTACGATCTGCTCAAGCCTCACGTTGACGAACGGGTGGTGTGTAATCCGCAGAAGAACGCGCTGCTCAAAGACGGCAACAAGAGTGACCGGATCGATGCGCGCAAACTCGCCGATCGCTTGCGCCTTACGCCAGTTGGCTTTTCCAACCCTGCTGTCTAAACTCTGTGAATGAAAAGAGCACCGGATCGGCCACATTCTAGGTTCAGACATGTCTACCCTTCCGGTGGAGCAATGCAACGAGGAGTTGCCTTGATATGCGCCATCTGAATCTCGTCAATGACCTCGTGAAAGACCTCGCCTACGGTGCACGAACCCTAAGAAATGCACCCACATTCACTACCACGGTGCTTTTGACGATTGCCCTTGGTATTGGCGCCTGCACGGCGATTTTCAGTGTGGTCAACGCGGTGCTGCTTCGGCCTCTTCCGTACAAGAACCCCGGCCGCCTAGTTTTAGCGGACGCTCCCGTTTCTAACGCGTACTTTTTCGATCTGCGCGATGGAACTGGGGCTGCATTCGACGATTTGGCGGCGATCATGGTCTTCCGTGCCATTGTCCCTCGCGAGGATGGCACTGCCGAGCGCATCGGCAAGGGTCTGATCACGACTAACTTCTTCCACATGCTCGGTGCTCAGATCGTATTCGGCCGTGACTTCACCGAGGCAGATGGCATACCAAACGGCCCACCCGCGCCCCCGTTTCCGCCATCGGAGGGCTCCGTTGCCATCCTTAGCTACAACTACTTCCAACGGCGTTATGGCGCTGATCCGAACGTCATCGGTCGCAAACTGCCTGGTACCGGAGGAAGCGGCCCGCAAATCGTCGGGGTTTTGAGGCCAGGCTTCACCCTGTTCGTGCCCGCTAGCGTCAGCACGCAACCCAGTGTTGACATCTGGATCGCCAATGACCGCGGCTACGACGAACCGAACCGCGGCGAACTCATGCTGCAGGTTATCGGTCGCCTCAAACCAACTGTTACTGTGGATCAGGCGCAGTCGCAGGTTGATCGCATCGCGGCGACATGGGGACCTGATCGTATGCAGGTCCATCTTGATTCGTGGCATAAGAGACTGGTTGACGAAGTCCGCCCAGCACTGCTTGCCCTCATGGCTGCCGTCATGCTTCTCTTCCTCGTCGCATGTGCCAACACTGGAAACCTTCTACTCGTGCGTACGTCCTTGCGTCAGCGTGAACTAGCCATCCGTACTGCTCTCGGTGCTCGAATCGGGCGCCTCACTCGCCAGATGCTCACCGAAGCGCTACTTCTCAGCGGACTGGGCACGCTGCTGGGTGTGGGGCTCGCCTGGCTCGGGATTCGTGGATTGGTGAGGCTCGCACCTTCCAATCTGCCGCGACTGGACTCCACGTCCATCGATTGGCGCGTGCTCGTCTTCTCGGCGTCGTGCGGCATCTTTGGATCCATCATTCTGGGAATGCTGCCTAGCTCGTGCGTCGCACGATCCGACGTCATGCAGATACTGCGCAGCGCCGGACGAAGTGGACACTTGGGGACCGGTCGATTCGTTCGATCTGCCGTAGTGATCGCGGAGGTGGCGTTGGCTTTTGTGCTCCTCATAGGCTCGGGTCTGATGTTTCGCAGTTTTGTCGAATTGCTCCACGTGAGTCCCGGCTATGATCCTCACGGGCTCCTCACGTTCCTGACTATCGGGAATGCGAAAGACGTTGAACCCGAGCGCCGTCTCGCGTTTCTCCACGAATTGGAGGACCGCCTGCGCTCGATTCCTGGAGTCCGAAGCGTAGGTGGTGCCACGGGTCTTCCTCTGCACGCGGTAGGACCTCCGGAGGGAATTCAATGGTCCGCCGAACAAGTTTCGGGGGGCCCGGAGCGCAGGGTGGATATCGAAACCATTTTGCCGGGATATTTCGAGACCCTTCATTCCCGCATTTTGGAGGGCCGTACGTTCACAGAAGCTGACAACGCCAGCGGGCAGAAGCTGGCGGTTATAGACCAATCGCTCGCCGAGAAGGTTTTCCCGAATCAGTCCGCACTGGAGCGCCGCATTTGCGTTTACATCCCCGATCCGACGTGGCTTAGAGTGATTGGAGTGGTCGAACATCAACGGCTGCACACTCTCGCCGATCGCGGACGGGAACAGATCTTTGTGATGGATGGTTTCTGGGGAATCGGCATATCGCGGCACTGGGCGCTCCGCACCGAGGGCGACCCGGAGAAGTACGCCGCAATTGTCCGCCTGGAGATTGCGAAGTTCGCGCCGGGACGTTTGGCGATTACCGATATGCAAACCATGGACACCACCATTAACCGGGAACAGGCCGGCACGCGTTTTGATCTGCTTCTTATCGGACTGTTTGCTATGATCGCCGCGTTGCTAGCGGCCGTTGGACTTTACGGGGTGGTGTCGAGTGCGGTTCGGCAACGTACAGCGGAGATCGGCCTCCGGATCGCCCTCGGCGCTGAGCCAGGCGGCGTTGTCAGACTCGTGATTCGGCAAGGGCTGACTCTCGGCGCGGTAGGCATCGGAATCGGCCTTGTCGCTTCTGCCGGACTCACCCGGGTCATGGCGAGCATGCTTGTGGGCATTCAACCAACGGATCCCGCTACATACGCTCTTATGACCGCAGTGTTTCTCCTGGTGACCGCGATGGCTTGCTGGGTGCCCGCGCGCCGTGCGGGTGGCGTAGATCCGATGGTCGCGCTACGCGAGGAGTAAGCCTGTGAAGGCGGAGTCTGGATAGTTTACGTAACCAGAAGGCCATTACACGTTTTGACCGCTGGTCATTGAGTGACGCGATGTTTCAACAGCTACGCCAAAGTCAGGGACGTTTGAGTGTGCAAGCGCCATGATTTCTAATCTTCTCGAAGGGCTGCCAATGGCTGGATTCCTGCAGCTCTGCGGGCTGGAATGTAGGCAGCCAATATTGAAATCACCGCAACCAGAATGGCCACCGCGAGGAAAATTCCGGGGTCTCTCGGATGGATGGCGTACATCAGGCTGGTCATCAGGCGCGCAACGGCCAAAGTCAGCACGAACCCAATGACGGCTCCCAGCAGGGACAGCTTCAGACTCTGGTTCAAGACGAGTTTCATAACATCACCGCGAGTGGCCCCGATAGCCATTCTGATGCCGAGTTCCTTTGTTCTCTCGCGCACCAGGTAGGAAACGACTGCAAACAATCCGACACTTGTCAGGACCGTTGCCAGTCCGGCCAGTCCACCTAGGAGGGAAAGCGCGAACCTCCAAGGATCGAGCGTGCCCCGGACGATCGATTCCATCGAGGCAACATACTCAACCGGTTGCTCAGGATCGAAGCTCTGGGCCGCCTGTCGAATCCTGGCCAGAGCAGAATTCGATGTATCTCGGGACAGCAAGACGATCTGCATTGAGGGGAATGACATTTGTTTGTAGGAAACATACATAGATGGGGGTGGATCGTCTTCGATCGTCGCCCTTACGTCCCCGACGACGCCGATGATGCGGCTCGGAACCGGGGTGTCGCGGAGTATGGTGATGTACCTTCCGAGCGCGCTTTCGCCGGGCCAGTACTTGTGAGCGAAGGACTCGCTGACGATTGTCGCTCGTTCGGCATGCTTGTCGTCGCCGTCGGTGAAGTTGCGGCCGTTGAGGATCGGAATCTGAAGTAGAGGGAGAAATCCCGAATCCACGAAGTGAAGGGAAGCCTGCTCATACTCGCCGGGGCTTGTTGTTCTTCCCGCGATCGTGAGGCTGGTCCAGAAATGATTTCCCTGGAGCGGTAAGGGGTATCCCAACGCAACAGCCTCGACTCCGGGCGACTCGCGCAAGTTTTGATCTACCTTGGTGAAGAAGCTGGCGACGTCGTCGTTGTTTTGATAACGGATGCGTGGCAGGCCAATCCAAGTGGTGATCAGGCGATCCACGCGAAAGCCTAGGAGCTGATTCTGCAGATTCGTCATGCTGCGGACCAAGAGGCCGGTGGCGACGAGCAAGACGATGGAGAGAGAAATCTCTCCGATGAGAAGAGTGTGGCGGAGAAATCGGCCCCCGGCGTCGAGAGTCGTTGCGTTGCCGGCACCGCGGAGAATGTGCTGAACGTCAGCTCTCAATACCTTGATGGCTGGCAGGAGTCCGAAGCCCAGCCCGACAATGACGGAGAGGAGTACCGCGAAGGCCAACACGGCAGGATTGATTTCGATCGCTTCAACGTTGGAATTGTAAGGGGCGAAGTGAAGGAAGAGCCAGCGGCCGATCAGTGCGAGAACGAGTCCCAGCAGACCGGAGAGGAATCCGAGGATCACGCTTTCGGCGAGTACGTCGCGGAGGACTTGTGATGCGCTGGCGCCGAGAGCGATGCGGACGGCTAACTCGCGAGTGCGTCCGCTGACCCGGGCGAGCATCAGGATGGCGACATTGGAACTGGCAATCATTAACACGAGCACCACGATGCCTAGCGCGAGCAGGAGAGATTGCTTTGTTTCACCAACTAAAGCCTGCTGCAACGGAATTACGACGGCGCCGGAACCGTTGTCTGAAGATGGATATTGCATCTTGAGTTGAGTCGCGATGCGATTCATGTCGGCGCGGGCTTGGTCGATGGTGACGCCCGGGCGTAGGCGTCCGACGACGCCGAGAAAATGAGAATCACGCCAGAGCATCCGGTCGGGGCGAACCTGCTGCTGGAGCGGAATCCAGAGATCGGTTTCGTCATCGCCTGGTCCGGGAGAGACGAAACTTCGGGGCATGACACCCACCACGTAATATGGATCGCCGTTCAGAGAGATTGTTCGGCCAACCATTCGCGGATCGCCGTGGAACGCTCCCGACCAAAGCCGATAGCTGAGGAGCACGACGTGAGGAGCAGAGTAACTGTCCTCATCCGGGAGGAAGGTGCGACCGAGCATGGGTTGTGCGCCGAGAATTGAGAAAAGAGCAGGGGAAACGGCGACCCCAGTCAGATGCCTGGGTTCGCCCTTGCCCGTCAGGTTGTAATGGAAGCCACAGTGGGCCGCCAAGTCAGTGAACGTGCGATTTTGCGCACGAAAATCGAGGAAGTTGCCGGGAGCGAAGCCGTCCATCTCCTCTTCATCGTTCGCCACCTTGCTCTGGAATACGCTGAATAGCCGGGAGGGGTCTTGATACGGGAGCGACGTGATAAGGACTGCATAAATGATGCTGAAAACGGAGACTGTCGCTCCAATTCCCAACCCCAGCGTCAGAACCACCGAGAAGCAGAATCCGCGACTTTTGCGCAGTCGACGAAGCGTTTGTTGGATTTCTCTGAGATGCATGCGAAGCGTGAGCCGGGGAAACTCAAAAACTATCATACCGGGGTCGCGCAACCTGCTGCTCGCGGTCGGATGACGAGCAAAACGGAAGTAACTGATGTTGTAAACAGGCCTTTACACTCATTAACCGGCTAATGTGCGCCCATTTTCCGGCGCGACCAGGTACTCGAGTTCTCGATTAATTTTGCGGAGCCGTTGAGCGAGTCGATGTAATTTGCTCGAGGCTTTGGAGTCTTGAAGGTCAAGGCGAAACGTCTGCAGAAGATGAGTGGCGGCGGCGATAGAGTCGCGAATGGAGAGGATGTTCGGGCGAGGGGGAGCAGTGGTCAGGGACAGGGCAAGTTTGGGAACAGGGTGACGCAGGGTCGTGTAGTGGCAGGCGCGATGGAACTCCCGTTGCAGGTCTTGCTGCGTGACCTGAACGTAACGCATGGTCATGCGGATGTCATTGTGACCCAGCATTTGCATAAGAGCCGGTAAGCTAACCCCGAGGCGCAGCATGGTAGTTGCGAAGTTATGACGAAGGCGGTGTGGAGTTACCTTTGGAGTGCACCCGGCGCGGCTGGCAGCGGCGGCTAAAGCGCGCGCGAGAATCTCCTCCCAGCGGTTATGGTTGCGGCGGCGGCGTGGGAGGAGGAAGCCGGGAGGGGTTTCCGGCCAGGAGGGACGCACGCCAGCACGCAATAACAAAATACGCTGAAGAATACGCCGGGTAAGCTCATCGACCGGCACCTCGCGTTCGCTATGGAGCTTGCCGGGCGGAACATGAAGGGCCCACTGCTCGGGGTTGACTTGGCGCAGGCAATCTAGGGGAAGATCGATGCACTCGCCGATGCGGATTCCAGTAAAGCGGACGACGAGCAAGAGGTTGGATTCGAGATCATCCAACTGATGGAGTTGCTGCTGGAGGTGTTGATCGTCTTGTAGGGAAAGCGGGCGAGGCAGATAGCGGGTGCGGGGAGGAAAGTCCTGGCGACGAATGAGATCGGGCTGGAGAGGATGGCCGTTGTCGGCCAAGTCCAGCAATAAACGACGGAGCCACAGCAGATAAGCCAAGCGAGACTCGTTGCCTAAGGGAGGCTGGTGTTGGCACAAAGAGCGGAACCAACCCAGCAGATGGGGATCGCGGCGCAGTTGGGAAAGCTTGCGCACGCGGGGGAAAGAGGCATGGAGATAGGCAAGGAAACAACGAGTAACCTTGCGATAGTTAGCCAGGGTGTTGGGACGGAGCGTGGTGGCTAAGACGCGTAGGTGGTCGGCAAAGATCTGCTCCAGGCTGAGGGGCGGACGGCTCATGAGGTCACCGAGGAAGACAAGTGCACCTGCTGGGCAACCGCGCGGGCATACTCGCGCCAGACGTCTTGCGGGGCGAGTTGCACGTAGCGCAGAGTGGTGCGAATTTGCGTGTGACCCATCAAGTGCATCAAGGCGGGCAAGGAAATGCCGGCGCGAACCATATCGGATCCAAAGGTGTGGCGGAAGCGGTGAGGGTTAGCTTGGGGGATGTGGCTGGAGAGGCGGTGCTGACGAAAGAGCGAGCGTAAGCCTGCGGTGGTCATGGGGAGAGTGCGGTGACGCCCCTTCCAGCAAACGAACAGAGAAGTTGAGTTCGTAGCTGGTCTTTCCCAGCGGAGATAGTTTTGGAGAACTTCGATGGTTTCGGCGGGCAGAGGTAAGATGCGCTTCTTGTTGCCCTTGCCGAGGACACAAAGTTGGGCTTCGGAGAGGGAGAGATCGGCGAGTTGGAGCTGAAGGACTTCGCAGGAACGCAAGCCATCCAGCAGCATCAAGGCCACGATAGCGAGATCGCGAAAGGTACGGAAGCTTTTCCAAAAAGCGGCGACCTGCTCGGCGGAAAGAGGAACGACCAGGCAGCGGGGCTGCCGCAATCGCAGGCCGGTAGCGATGCGATGGTGAGAGCGGCCGTAACCCAGAGCCGAGCGGGTGGTATAGGCACGCTGAAAGTGGGACCTGCCGCCGGGAATCTCCCGAGCGTAATGGAAACGATAGAGACAGCGCAGCACTCCCAGGCGATGGTTGATGGTGGAGGCGGCGGGCTTGGGCTCATGATCCAGTTGGCAGCGAACATAACCGATGAGTAGAGATTCGGTGAGGTGTTGCAGAGAATGCCGTGTGTGCTGCAGCCAGCGAGCCAGGTGCAGTAAGTCATAGCCGTAAGCGCGCAAGGAACGGAGCGAGAGTTGGCGGATGCTTTGAGCATCGAGGAAGGCATTCGCCCAGACCAGTTCCCGGTTTTGCGCATCGACGAGCCGATAAGGAGAGGCACTGGGAAGCGAGCAAGGATGCGAAATGAGGCGCAGGGTCATAGCACTCGAGCCTGGTCGAGGCAGTGGAGGAAGTCGCCTCGTGTGGCTCCGGCCGTGAAGTAACTGTTGGGGTCGTGACCGTCCGGCAAGGAGACGATGCGTACGGGCAAGCGGTTCTGATGGAGGCGTTGAGCCAGAGCTTGAACCGCGCGTTGTCCGGCCTGGTTGTGGTCTTGATCAAAGGCAAGGTAGACAGAGCGATCACGGTTCTCGTACAGCTGAGCCAGTTGTGCGGGAGTCAAATGAGTACCGATGGCACAGGTGGTATTGCGAAAGCCTTCCTGCCACAACACCGCCAAATCGAATAGTCCTTCTACCAAAATCAGTTGGGGAAAGTGGCGGACCGAATCCCAGGCGAACAAGCCACCTTTGCAGCGTGGCAGCAGTCGATGGGGAAAGGCGGCGCCCACACTGCGGCCGTAGAGGTTGACGATGCGATGGTGCTGGCGGCAAGGAAAGATCACCCGGCGGCAGAAGGCATCTTGACCCTGCTGGCCGATCAAGCCGGCTTGTAAGAGACGTTCCAGGGAATAGCCGAGGGCGCTGAGATGAGGGCACAGGTTTCCGCCGCGCGCATAGCCAATGCCGAGTTCCTCGATCAGGGCGGGATCGTGCAATCCACGCTGCGCCAGGTAGTGAATGCCTTCGGGATAGCGGTGCAGTTCGAGTTGATAAAAACCAGAGGCGTGTTCGAGCAGTTGGGAAGTGGGTGCGAGTTCCTCCTGCAAGTAGACGACGCTCTGGCGGAAGGAGAGATGCTGCGAAAGCTCCACCAAGCGAATCAGGTCACCACCGCGGCCACAGCCGTGGCAGTAGAACAGATTCTTGCGAGGGTTGACATAGAAAGAGGGATGGGCTTCCTCATGCAAAGGACAGAGTCCGACGAACTCGGAGCGAGCGTCAGCACGGTGTCCGGTCCAGTGGTGCCGTTGTAAGTACTCGAGCAGTGGAATGCGCTGTTTGAGCCGTTCCCAATCCTCGCCCATGGCGGCCATCGTTCTCCCAAGCCCAAACTACGAACTCTGGGCTCCAGTTCCCAGGCAAGGATGGTGGGTAAGCAAGAAAATCTCGTTGCTCTCAGAGGCGCAGGGGCCAGAAGACTTGCAAAAACGGAAATAGGGTCCGCCAGGACAAGCGAACGAAACCGTACTCGAGTCGCTCGCCGCGGGTCAGCCATTGCGCCATGGTTTCCAGGGCAGGTCGCAGAAAAGAAAATGCGGGTCGCGAGGAATCCAAACTGTGGAACCAGCGGCGCAGAGTGGAAGGGTCGGGGACTCGATCAGGGTCTTTGAGATGCGGCAACGCGCTTTCCCAAGAACCATGCTCCAGAAAGTATTGCCGCAACGCCTGACTTCGGACGATCAGACTGTAATGAGTATAGGGTAGGGAGAAAACGGGAAGGAAAGTGAAAGTTACTTCGCACCGCGTGCAGAGACCGCGGCGAGTCTCAATCCAGTCGTGACTCTCGTCATGAGCTTGTTTGCGCCGTCGGCCATGGCCGATGATCGTATCGCACGAACACTTCGGACAGAGGCGAATGATCTCTTCCCCACACGCCGCCCAGTCAAAGTCTGGGTTGCAATAGTTCCCAGAAAGTGGGATAAACAGAATCGTATTGCTTGGAGGCTCTCTCACGGCGCGGAACCTTGCCAGGATAAGCGCCCGCAAGAGAGCCTTCTTCCTCCCTTCCTGCAAAATCTCAACTGAGGAAGAATAGCCCGATTCTCATCCTTACTATTGATTGGTTTCCATGGATTGGCCGGTCAAACGCTCAAAACCCCCTCGACGGGGTCGGTGAGTGAAATCGCGATTTGCCAATTGCTTTTCAGGGCGCTGTCACGGCTTCTGCCATTGAGACTTGCATCTCACTGCTATTCTGGGAACTGATTGTGGGGTAGCGCTATGACTCTCGATTTCGCGTTAGCCAGATCCAAACATCTAGACTGGAAACGGAACCTAAGATACTTCCTCGAAGGGCGCCTCACACTGACAGAAGCACAAGCGATTTCACACAAAGACTGCGAGCTGGGCAAGTGGCTCTATGCGGAGGGCCTAAAGAAATACCGGCACCTCTCCAACATGTCGGAACTGGAGCAGACTCATGTGGAGCTACACGCGATTGTGAGACGAGTGATGCAAATGAAGCACGCGGGAGATGAAACCGGGGCCAAGCAGGAGTTCAGCAAGTTAGGGCCTGTCAGTGACAGGATTATCCAGTTGCTGAAGGATGTTGAGCAAAGCTACGAACAATCAAGATCCCCTCAATGAGTCTTGCCGAGAGCATTCAGCACGAACTCGAC
Source organism: Acidobacteriota bacterium (assembly GCA_003225005.1). Classification (GTDB taxonomy): domain Bacteria; phylum Acidobacteriota; class Terriglobia; order Terriglobales; family Acidobacteriaceae; genus Sulfotelmatobacter. The sequence continues at coordinate 10,052 of QIAN01000207.1, forward strand.
GATCAAAGCGACGCGGTTGATCCAAAGTCCCATACGACCATCGGCGCGTACAAACGCATCCTGCATAACCGACTTGTCCCTCGTTGGGGTAAGCAGGTTGCGCTCGGTATTGAGCCGTTGGAGATCGAGCAGTGGCTGAAGGCTGTAAAGAAGGAAGAGCGGCTGGAGAATCCTACGGTGGACAAGATGCGACGTGTGATGTCGCTGGTTTACAAAAGCGGCATGCGGTATGGCTTGATTCCTCGCGACGAGGCATCGAACCCACTGCGCTTTGTCCGCTGTAAAACCACGAGCGAGTACGAAACATTGATTCTGACACCCAAGCAGGCTTTTGATTTGCTAATGGCTCTGCCAGAACCCGAGCGTACGCTGACGCTCTTAGCTGCCGCAACTGGGCTGAGAGTTTCCGAGTGCCTCGGATTGCAATGGCAGGACGTGGATTTTCTCAAGCACCAAATCTTTGTTCGTCGCACATGGGTGTCAAGCAGGGTTGGCTTGCCCAAGAGCGCAGCGTCCAAGGCTCCAGTTCCCATGCAGGGTTCATGCAGGACTGGCATCAGGCGACGCCGTACTCGCAACCGGGAGACTGGGTGTTTGCCAGTGGCCGGATGAAGGGCAAGCAGCCTCGCAGTGCCAGCATTCTGGTGGAGGACCATGTCAGGCCAGCAGCGGTCAAGGTCGGGATTCTCACGGCAGACGACCCTCGCAGGTTTGGCTTCCACAATCTGAGGCACTCGCTGGCATCGTTCCTCGTGAGTGTTGGGACAAACCCGAAAGTTGTTCAGGGATTGTTGCGGCACAGCGACGTGCACACGACGCTTCAACTTTACAGTCAGAGCGTGAGCGCAGATCGGCTCGCGGCTCAGGGCACAATGCTTGATGCGACGGGAGTTCGACCGGAGTTGGTAAATTGAAAAAACGGGCTAGCGACGGGCTGCGGAAAAACGCTGAAACTGAGCAACAGTTTTAGAATGTGGTGGCCAGGGACGGAGTTGAACCGCCGACGCCAGCCTTTTCAGAACTCATATTTCCAGTGTTTCCAACAACTTCAAAGGTTGCCGTGGGACTGCTAAACACTGGAAAGTACGGGCAACACGGATGGATCGTGGGTGATTGCCGTGGGTGATTCAACATCCCACTCGCGAATTGACCGTTTGGCGAGAGTAAACCTTGAATGACGAGAAGGTCGTTATGAACCTCCGACTCCTAGCTTCGAATCTTCAAACGGCTGTATCGAAAGCGAACTCCTGAGGTCCAAGCTGACCGAAAGTGTCGACCATGAAATCGGTAAAAGCGATCCACTCGCCCCCCGCGAACCAAGTTGGCCCCTGGGGATAGATGATGTCCTTGATAGGCATGGAGATCTTCTGCAGCGATTCGCCACTCGCTGGCACCGAGGCCAGACCGTAGTTGGGAACAGCGACCACAATGACATCCTGTGGTGTCCAGGTGCCTCCGAAAAAAGTAGGGACTTCGCAGATCACAACGGGAACGCCGCCATTGGAGGGAGCCTTCTTCAGCTTTCCCTGACTGAAAAATGCGACCCAATCACTATTGGGCGAGAAGAACGGGAAAGTCGTGCCTTCGGAGTCGGGAATGGCCACGCCGTCAAACTGGTCGAGGCGGCGGGCGTAAAGGTGGGACACACCGTTCTCGGCGGCGACATAGGCGAGGTACCTGCCATCGGGGGAGAGGACGACCGCCTGGGAGTTGTTGACTGCGAGTTCTTGCCGTGGTGGCAAAGCGATGCTGAACGGCGTGACACCGTTGCTCGAACTGGCGGGACGATCGTTCAGTTCGTGGACTAAAAAAGAAACAGTGACGAGCAACGCCAGAATAACCGCAGCCATTGCGATCCGAGCGGCAGAGGACCGCCTCTTTTGGGGCGATGGCTGCGAAATGGCAGAGTGCGACAGCCAGCCTAGTTGCAGTTTCACGTCTTGAGCCGTGTGGAAACGCTTGTCCGGCTCCTTCGAGATGGAAAAGTGATGGTGACAATCTTTCGCGCCAGGGTGTGACGGGCCATCGTCGGCCGCACCCCTTTGGCAAGCAGAACAACATAGAAGTCGTGGAGCGGACCAGGATGGGTGCTGGCAGAGATGGCAGCACCTTTGAACAGATTCTTCAGATTCTTGTTGTAGTTGTCCCTCAGTCCGCGGGTGGGCCCAGAGCTGACGCTTGGTACGGAAACGGGGTGGTGTCTGCAGCAGTGCCACCAGCAAGGCCGCGCGAATCGGACCAATCGAAGGAATATGACGAGTTCGGTTCTGAGTTTGCTATGGGCCTGCGGCCCACCCATGGTGATGAAAGCGCATTGCCAAGGTTTATTGATTCCAAACGGGTTGCCACGCGACTTTCGACGGACATTCGCACACGAGATTTCCACAGGAAAAAAAGGTAAACTTAGCTCGTTCGAGCGGGCAGCAAGCCATGAAACAGAAGTTCGTCAGGATACTCGTCGCGGTTCTCGCCAGTTTAGCGCTGTTCGCATTTGTTTTCCCTGACGATCTCTCGGAAAACAACTCTCCATACAGCCAAAGCGAGATGTCGAAAGAGTTTTCGGTGAAAACTCCCACTCACCTGAACGAACAGAGCCTTGCTGTAGACTTCCAGAGGATCTTCGCCTCGAACAAAAGTAAGTGCTCTGCAAGTTCTTCGCGGAAAACAACCTCTCCAACGCTGCTATCTCTCGCCGCTTGTGTTCTCCGTTGCTGAGACACCGCCGACCTCAAATTTGAGTTGCGAAAACCGGAGAGATTAGCTCTGCCGGGTCGCTTACGTTGGCCGGAACTCAATTGCAATGTGGAGGTATTTTCATGCAGGTCTCACAAGCCCGCAATCAGTCCGTGTGGAAGCAGGTTTATCAAGACGCGCTATTTGAGACGGATCAGGCACGTCTTAGACCCAAACTGGAAGCAGCATTGAGGGCGGTGGATGATCGGTTGTTTGAAGTGCGCTCTAATCCTCCTGACCGCCGAGAGCTGACGGAACTCGAAGACGCGAAGCGCGCGATCGGGTACCTCTCGAAAGTCGAACTGGAAACCTAGCAACGTCAGATGACGTGGAGGCGTTGGCTAGGGGTTGTCAACATCCACTTCCGGCCAACGCTTACTGGCAAATCCGGCAGCATTACCATCGCTTGCGGCGTATTACTGGCGCGCCGCCGAGTCGAGGAAGTAGAGCAAATCAGGAGCGTCGTAAAGAACAGTAGGGTACCAGGAAACAGTCGCCTGTCCACAGATGAGAGCATATCCGTATTGCCAAATCGACAGGAGAGGCGATTGATTTATCTCAACTGATGTTGTTAACCGGCCATTTCGCCAATTGAGAATTGCTGGATCGCGACTCCGTGATCGGCCAAGCCATCTCGCACTACCGCATCATTGAGAAACTCGGTGGTGGCGGGATGGGTGTGGTCTATAAGGCAGAAGACCTCAAGCTCCAACGTCACGTCGCGCTGAAGTTCATCTCAGAAGATCTTGCGCGTGATGCTGCTGCTCGTGAGCGCTTCCAGCGTGAGGCTTTGGCTGCATCCGCTCTTGATCATCCGAATATCTGCATGATCTACGAAGTCGGAGAGCACGAAGGCCAGCCATTCCTCGCGATGCAGTTCCTCGACGGCAAGACTCTGAAGCACACGATTGACGGGCGACCGCTGCAGACGGAGGTCCTGCTCGATTTGGCTGGGCAGATTGCCGAGGCCCTTGACGCCGCCCACTCGCGGGGCATCGTTCACCGCGACATCAAGGCGGCC
>QIAN01000207.1:13872-15197 GCA_003225005.1 Acidobacteriota bacterium
AGGCGCTCGGCAAAGAACTGGACGCACGCACCGACCTGTTCTCCTTCGGCGTCGTACTGTACGAGATGGCGACGGGTGTGCTGCCGTTTAGGGGCGACACGTCTGCGGCGATCGCTCATGCGCTGCTCGGCACAGTTCCTGCCGCTCCGGTGCACCTAAATCCCCGGATTCCGATCGAACTGGAATGTATCATCACCCATGCACTACAAAAGGATCGTGATCTGCGCTATCAAAGTGCGGCAGAAATGCGTACTGATGTGCGGCGCATTCGCCGTGCGGCGGAACTCAACAGTGCAACCAGGGCTCGCTTGCCTGCTGCTGAGCGTCAGCCGCGGGCGCAATCATCCCACATACGTAGGTACGTGACGGTAGGCGCGGCCTTCTTGGTCCTCGTCCTCCTGACGCTGTCGGGGGGCGCCTTTTTAAAGTGGCAGCTTGCGAGGCGTGCTGCTGATCCGAGCACCATTCGTTCGCTTGCGGTGCTGCCCCTGGCCAATCTCTCCGCCGATCCCAGCCAGCAATACTTGGTTGATGGCATGACCGAGGAGCTTACTTCGGAAATCAGCCAACTTCATTCCCTACGTGTGATCTCTCGTACCTCCACCATGCAATACCGAGACACGCACAAGAAAGGTCCGCAGATCGCGAAAGAGCTACATGCTGACGGTCTGATTGAGGGGTCGATTCTGCGGGTCAATGATCGCGTACGCATTAGCGCGCAATTAATCCACGGCCCCAGCGACACGCACGTCTGGTCCAAGAGCTACGAGCGCGACTTGCGCAACGTCATTGCCTTGCAACACGAGGTCGCCAGCGACATCGCGCGCGAGGTCCGGATAAGCCTCGGCCCACAAGAGCAGGCACATCTGGCACGCGCGCGGGAGGTGATCCCCGAAGTTCATGCTGCTTATCTGCGTGGCCGCTTCCACCTGCAGAATGGGAGCCAAGCTTCCATCTACCGCGCCCTGGACTATTTCCAGCAGGCGATCCAGAAAGACGTCGAATATGCTCCGGCCTACGCCGGGGTCGCCGATGCTTACACCGCGATGCGCAGCGTCTACGCTGCACCCAGCGAGGTTATGCCCAAGGCCAAAGCGGCAGCTCTAAAAGCGGTTGCATTGGACGAAACCCTGCCCGAAGCGCATGTATCGCTCGGTGGCGTGCTCATGTTCTATGACTACGATTGGCCGAATGCGGAACGAGAATTTCAGCGCGCTCTGGACATCAAGCCTAGCTACGCGCAGGCCCACGATTATTATGCTATGTTTCTCGTTGCCAACCGGCGCTTCCAGGCTGCGGTCGACGAGATTCTGCGAGCTCGCCAG
>QIAN01000209.1 GCA_003225005.1 Acidobacteriota bacterium
CATGGAAGTCCGGATAGCACATGCGGTGTCGGTTGGTCTGGAAATAGTGGAGACAGCGACGCGCGTCCTCGGAGCGGCACACCTGGCGACGGATGGCGGTGAGTAGCGCCCGGAATTTTCCGGTGTCGAGTTCTTTCTTTCGGCGTTCCGCCCATTGAGCAGCGCGTGGGGCGGTGGGACCGTAAAGAGCTTTTCCGAGATCGCTTAAGTGCTGCTTAGCGTGAAAGCGGTCGACGATCTGGACCGCCTCGGGAAACTGCTCGTCGGCGATGTTCCAGATCCAGGGGGCGCCATCCCCGAGCACCACCCGACGCGGCGCCTGACAGAAGCGGCGGCGCGTGGCCTCCCGCCAGACGCGCTGAGCAAAGGGGGACCGGGCCGCGGTATCCAAGGCAGAAGCACTTTCTAGAGCGGCCGAATAAGTGACCGAACCTTCATCGCGGATGGGGATCCCTTCCTCATCCAGCGATTCCGCGCTCCATATCGTACAAAGTTTCACCTCGCCCGTCTTGGCCGATCCGTCCGGTTGCTTGCCAGTGCGGGCCACGAGTTCCTCGGCGCGTAAAGGAATCCCTGTTCCGTCCATGCCGAGATACAAGGTCTGCGGTAGAGAAAGCGCATCGAGAGGTTCGGTGTGCACGCGTTCATCTTCGGCGATCTCTTTTCCCAGAGCTTCTGCGGTTCTCTCCACCTGCTTGGCCTCCACAGCCACGCCTGCCAGTTCGGTCAACAGCGCACTTCCTTCCTGGAAACTTACCAAAGCCCCCACGGTCCCAGTCATACGCGTGAGCGCCGGAGAGAGCGAGGTATTTTCTATGCCCAGGTGCTGATCGCGAGGACAGTAGCCGTGGCCGCAGGAGGCGCAGTGATAGTAGGCGCGCTCCAGTCGTAGGGGACCGAGGACACTCTCCACCTGTTTGGTCCGGCGTCCGGCAAATCGTGCTGGCTGCCCACACCCACAACAAGTTCGTGAGCCTCGCTCATCGCTGGTGTCGGCGTTGAGACGTTGCTCGACGGCGGCCCCTGCCAGTTGCAGGACGTGTTGCCGCACGGCCAGCTCCAGCGCTTCCAGATCCAGGTCTTCCACCGCCTGACGACCGAGAAGCGTCTCAATCTCCTCAACGACGTCGCTGGCCAATAGATCGGCGCAGAGGTTTTTTTTTAGCCCGGCTCGCGGGGACGCCCTCCCCATCCCGCACCTGGGCGGAACAGATCTGCTCACTTACAACGATCAGTTCCCGTACCAGGTTCCGGAAACGGCGGTATTCAGCGATCTGCGCTTTGGCACGTTCGACCGCGGGACCTTGGGGAATGACCTGGGTAACCGTCTTTCCCCCAACCCGATGAGTCAGGGAATAAGACGGACCATGTCCCGGGGAGTCCTTCTGGGCGCAGTGGCAGTTCGGCTTGCCACACTTACGGAAACGCGCGGTCAGAAAGCCGGGACGCAGGTCATCGACGCGGGCCAGGCTAGCCGCGAGCTGATCGCGTCGATCTCGCAATGCCTGTAAGGAAATGGTCATGGGAGCCCTCCTATCTGACAGACATTATAACCTGTCAGATAGGAAAGCAGAACCCCGGCCAAACCCTATCAGACTTCGGAGTGAACTTTCATGTCGTGCTCCCGTCAGCGACGTTGACTTCGCCTCCGTCGCACTCCTAGGATATCCGGGGCCGTTGCCGCCCATGATCGGCCTAACCATCTCGCACTATCACATCATCGAGAAGCTTGGCGACGGGGGAATGGGGGTGGTTTACAAGGCCGAAGATACCCGGTTGCACCGCTTCGTAGCCTTGAAGTTTCTTCCTTCCGATCTGGCGCGCGATCCGCAATCCCTGGCGCGTTTTCGGCGCGAAGCGCAGGCAGCCTCGGCGCTGAATCATCCCAACATCTGCACCATTTACGACATTGGCGAAGAGCAGGAGCAGGCGTTTATCGCCATGGAATTTCTGGAGGGCGCGACGGTCAAGCATCTTGTGGCTGGACGATCGCTTGAGCCTGATCGCCTTCTTTTACTCGCAATCGAAATCACGGATGCCCTGGATGCCGCGCATGCCGCGGGCATCATTCACCGCGACATTAAGCCGGCAAACATCTTTGTCACTACGCGTGGGCACGCAAAGGTTCTTGATTTTGGGCTGGCGAAGGTAGCTGAACGGATGAGTGTCGCCGGCCCTTCAGTCCAGGCTACCCTTGAGGACCCGCAGTTGACCAGTCCAGGTACGGCGCTTGGGACCGTGGCGTACATGTCACCTGAGCAGGCGTTGGGCAAGCCGCTGGACGCACGCACAGATCTTTTTTCCCTAGGCCTTGTGCTTTACGAAATGGCGACTGGAAAACAGGCGTTCTCGGGAAATACTTCTGCCGTCATCTTTGACTCCATTCTGCATAGTAGTCCGCCGCCGGCGGGACGGCTCAACCCCTTAGTCCCGGCCGAACTGGACCACATTATTGGCAAACTGCTGGAGAAAGACCCGGACCTGCGATATCAGACGGCGACGGATTTGCGGGCTGATCTGAAACGCCTGCACCGGGACACCAGTTCGGGACACACCGCCGCCCACAGTGTGGTGACACGCACTACAGGAAATCAGAAGACAATTCTCGGTTGGACATGGGTTTTGATTATTGTTTTCGTGATTGGTCTGAGTGTCGTTGCCGGTTGGCGCTACTTCGCTGCTCCGGCAAAATATTCTGGCCCACCTTCGAGAGTTGTTCCCTTCACCAGTTCCGCGGGCGACAAGGATGACCCTGCATTCTCGCCGGACGGCAATGAAGTTGCGTTCTCCTGGCAGGGAGAAAAGAGCACAGACCTCAACGTCCATAACATTTACGTGCAGCTCGTGGGAGCGGGGTCGGCACTGCGGATTACCAGCGCACACGCTTCTGATGTTTCCCCCGCCTGGTCCCCGGATGGGCGTTTCATCGCGTTCGAGCGTGAGGCAGGGCAGTCGCATGCTTACTTCATAGTGCCCGCCCTGAGCGGCCCAGAGCGCAAATTGGCCAACGCTAATCCAGAGCCTATCGGGCACGGTATTAGCTGGTCGCCTGACGGCAAGTATTTGGCGGTCGTCGAGCGTGGTTCGTCACACGATTCCCGCGCCGGTATATTTTTTGTTTCGGTTGAAAGCGGTGAAAAGCGAGACTCTGGTATTGAGTCGCCCGCTAACTTCGTCGCCGATCCTGCCTTCTCTCCGGATGGAACCTATCTGGCGTTTGTCAGCGGGTCTGGATTCCTGTCAAACGATGTCTACGTTGCACCGGTATCCGGCGGCAAGCCTCGTCCACTAACCGCATTGCATGCTTTTATCAAGACACCGGCGTGGACCTCCGACGGACGTGAACTTGTTTTTTCTTCAAATCACCAGGGGCTCAAAACTCTTTGGAGGGTGGCCCTGGCCGGCGGCGAACCTCAGCCACTATCGATTGCTGCCGACGATGCCAACAGGGTCACGATCTCCGCACGAGGAAATCGGCTGGCGTTTCTCCGCTACAAGGTGGATACCAACATATGGGCAGCGCCAGCGGTGGCAGGAGTCCACAGTCAACCGCTGAAGTTGATTGCTTCCACGCGGGAGGATGCATCGCCAGCATTCTCCCCGGATGGACAGCGCATTGCTTTCGCGTCGAGCCGTTCAGGTAACCTCGAGATTTACGTCTGCGGCAGCGATGGGTCCAATCCTCAGCAACTCACAACTATGAACGCTCCGGATACCGGCACACCCATCTGGTCTCCTGATGGAGAGCAGATCGCTTTCGACTCACGTCTTGAAGGGCACTCCGACATCTTTGTCATTAACGCCGAGGGTGGCTCACCACACCGTCTCACGACCGAGCCCTTTGATAACGAACTGCCTACCTGGTCGAGAGACGGTCATTGGATCTACTTCACCTCAGAGCAGGCTGGACGTCCTCAAATCTGGAAAGTCCCGGCTGAAGGAGGCGCTGCTGTTCGGCTAACGAAGAGCGGTGGATGGGGGGGATTTGAGGGGCCGGATGGCAAATCTGTTTACTATTATCGCGATCACGCAATCTGGAAGAGCGCTTGAACGGCGAGGGCGAAGCCCGCGTTACCGATAACTCCGACTTGCAAGACTATCGCCTGAGGAGTAATACGATTTGGCTTCTCGATAGGTCCACCAGCCCGGCTAAATTCGAGGTTTTCGATTTATCCACGCACAAGCAGACTCGCCTCGGCGTGGTGGACACCGGCCCTCCCGCCAATGCCCCGCCCGGCTTTGATGTTTCTCCCGATGGTCGCACGGTTATCTACACCCGTGTCGATGCGCTCGAAAGCGACATCATGCTGGTCGAAAACTTTCACTAAAGCCTTACTGAATGTCAAAGCAGTTGCTGACCGTAACCTAGCCGGATACCAGCTTCGATTCTCTAGCGCCACCTCTTCACTTTCGGCCAGAGCTGAGTGAGTGAACCGAACTTGGCTCCCTTGCAGATGAAGACGGGAATTTCTTGCTCCAGGGCATACGGATTGTCCGCCGATCTGCCCACAGATTCGACGTGCTCCCAGAGTCGTTCTAGAACTTCTCGCTCGTCATCCAGGACGATCATGCAGTTTCCGGAGTAGCCTTGCGGTCCCCAGAGGTAGTAGGTCTGATGGCCGCTGAGCGGGTGAGGGAGACCGTAGCGAGGACCGAAGAAGTCGATGGCGCCGGCCTGTCCGTAGTCCTGAGCGAAGATGCCGCAATCGTGGCGCTCGTCTGCGGGGATGCGATCCCAGGCTTGAGCGGTTTCGGCGACGATCTCCTGCCAGCCGAATTGGTCAGAGTACCACTGCGGCAGAGTTGCCCGGGCGTGGCTGTGCTCCATGACCGGGAGCTTGAAGGGAAGATATTTCATGTATGCAATGAAGCCGTCCGGCGAAAGAACCGGGATCACGACAGGCATGAGATGAGCGCCACCGACGAGCAGGATGATGATCATCGCGGGCTTCAGCCAAGTGCGCCGTGGCTGCTCAACAGCAGACTCGATCACGACTGCCCCCGCGGCCAGCAGCATCGGGTAAATCGGGGCGAGGTAGTAATTCTTGCCGTGGAGCGCGAACAACACTGCATAACAAACCAGATAGCTCCAGCCGAGAAAGCGGTAAGGCTTGAGTCGCGATGAGAAAAACAATGCCAGCAGGCCGGAGATCCAGATGGGCGCGGTGAACGGATGAACCAGCAGAATCTGCTGAAACAAGTATTGAAATGGTCCCAGCACTACATTGCGGCCTTCGGCTTTGATGTTGCGCATTAATTCGAGGAAGGGCCAATGGTAGTGAATGTTCCAGAGAAGGTTGGGCAGAAACACGAGGAAGGCGGCCAGACCTCCGAGCCAGATCCATTTATTACCGAAGACGCGACGCTGTTCGGTCAGCAGCAATCCGACGACGGTTCCGAAGCCGAACAGGGCGATGGAATACTTTTCTTCCATGCCCAAACCGGCGACCACGCCGAACCAGACCCAGTAGCGGGGATCGTTGCGTTTGATGGCGAGAATCGCGAAGTAAGCGCAACCCATCCACAGGTTGGGTTCGAGGCAGTTCGTGCCCAGCAGGCTGCCGTTCGAGAGGTATTGTGGTGCGACCAGTATCGTGACTGCGCTGAGAAGGAGAGCGAAGCGCCGGCCGCTGAGTTCGCGGGCGATCACGGCAGTTTGTATCACCAGTACTGAGGAGGCGAAGGCGGGAAGGAAGCGAATGCTGCGGAGGGAATCTCCGAGCAGCATTCGACTGATTCTGGCGAGGAGGGGAATGAGCGGAGGCTGATCGACGTATCCCCATGAGAGGTGGTTGGCGCACGCGAGGTAGTCGAACTCGTCGCGGAAGTATCCATAGCGGTCGTTGAAGTAGATGTGGAAGAGCAGCTTGGCGAGAGCGATGGCGATAACGATCAACATGCCTTTGACTAGGAAAGACGCAGGGGGGCGAGTTGGGGTCGAAAGCGCAGGCGCGATAGTGGCCATAAAGGAGTAAAGAATAGCCGAAGTGAGGAAAAGCTGTGTCATGGGAATCACCAGGAGGAGATGGAGAGGGAGGGTTTCCGAGAGCGACTCAAAAAAGTGGCCCTTTATCGCAGGAAAAGAACTGCCCTCTGACTTGGGGCTCGGAATTGTTTTCGTCGTGCGTGGCTGCGGTTGCGGGCGCAAAACGATGCCGACACGAAGGTAACGAGCCTAGTTGATTACCTGTTTTTTGCGCCGATAGGCTTGTGATAAGGTTTGTCTTACCGCATAGTCACTGAGGTTTAGCAGGGTTTTCGGCGAAAGTGTCTTCGTCAAATCGCAAATCCGGAATCCACGTTGCGTGGAAAACGGTCACATACCGGAGCGTAGCGCTTCTGGTTATGGCGGGCGTACTGGTGTTTCTGGGCGCCGTGCGATTAGCCTTTCCGCAATTCACTGCAAGCGCCATTCAGGCTGCCGACGGTGTCGCGGGCCGCGTTTTGGAGCGGGTGGCGGGTATGGCTCCGCAGGTTGGGACGGGGACCTCCACTGCGCAACAGGCTCACTTTACTGCATTGGATGGGACCGTGCGCGTGAAGAAGACTACCGGGAACAGTTGGGTGAACGCCGACTACAACGTTCCCTTGGAAAAAGGCGATGTGGTTCAGACCGGTTCGGAAGGCATGGCCAAGGTTGTGTTCAACGACGGCACCAGCTATACGGTGAGGCAGGATTCACTGATCGTGATCCAAGAGAACTCAGCCAACGACCAGCAGCAGACCAATATCGCGGTTGCAGTGAGTACGGGAACCGTGGATCTTTCGACCGCAACGTTCGTTCAAGGTTCGAAGTCGCAGGTGATAGTGGCCGGGGCCACGGCCTCGCTGGCGCCAGAGTCGGCTGCGCAGGTGCACAATGATCCCAAAGGCGATCAGCACGAAATCCTGCTGAAAAAAGGAACTGGCGAAGTCACCCGAAATGGGGAAACCGTCCGCCTGGCAGACTGGGAGAAAGTAACCTTCCAAGCCCAGGAAGTACACATGGCGAAGGCGAAGGAAATCGGGCCGCCTACACCTATTTCTCCAGCCAACATGATGCCTATTTTCGTTTCTGGAGAAGGCACAAAAGACGTGGAGTTCTCCTGGACGCCAATGGCTAACGCTGCTGGCTACCGCCTGCGCATTTCCAGAAATCCATACTTTTCCTCTACGCTGGTTGACAAAAGAGTTAATACTGCAGACGTAACCGTAACCAGTTTGGGAGAAGGGGCTTATTACTGGATGGTGCAGTCCTACGATGCAGGGGCCAAGGAGTCGGTGGAGAGCGAAAAGAACCGATTCACCATCATTCCCAAGGGAAAACAGACGGTGGCCATTGATCTGGAGTTGGACCCGTTTGTTCAGCATGGACATGTGATTGAAGTGACAGGTAAGACCCAGAATGGAGCGCGGGTGATGGTCAATGGCCGGGAAGTGCCAATGATTGGGCCGGATGGCACGTTCCATTTTTTTACGCCCCCGCTGCCAACCGGCGAAAGCGTGATCACGGTTACGGCGCAGACAGCACAGGGCGGGGTGAACACCCAGCAGAAGAAGATCATCATTCAGTAGCGGTAGGCTGACCGTAGCGGTAGGCTGAGGGGTGGGAGGAACCGGTTCGGGATTTAGCCCGAAACCGGGCGGACAAGAACTTTCGGTTAGTACGGAGTTGTGCGGTATCTCATAAGATTGAAGGATAGCCCGCATCCCGTGGCACAGGAAATAAACCGGGGTTTGCCCCGGTAGCACGGCGGTCGCAGGAAAAATCGGGAAAGAGTTTCTTCATGTCAACCAACGGCTTCCATTCCGGCTCAACGCGCTCGCACAATCTCAGGTCGCTGTTCAGTATCTTCTCCAGCGATCTAGCCATCGATTTAGGCACAGCCAACACCCTGGTTTACGCGCGCGGCAAGGGCATTGTGGTGAACGAGCCCTCTATTGTCGCGATCAACAAGAACACCGGCGAAGTGGAGGCCGTAGGCAAAGAGGCCAAGGAGATGCTGGGCCGCACACCGGGCAACATTGTCGCCATAAAGCCCATGAAAGATGGCGTCATCGCCGATTTTAAAGTCACTGAGAAGATGTTGAATTACTTCATTCAGAAGGCGCACAACCGCAAGATGCTGGTGCATCCCCGCATCGTAATTGGCGTGCCTTCGGAAATCACACAGGTGGAAAAACGCGCCGTCATGGATTCGGCGTACCGCGCCAAGGCTAGCGAGGTGCATCTGGTGGAGCAGGCCATGGTCGCGGCGATCGGAGCGGGCCTTCCGATTACCGAACCCAGCGGAAACATGGTGGTCGACATCGGCGGCGGGACCACGGATATTGCAGTCATTTCCCTGAGCGGCATCGTTTATTCGCGTTCCGTGCGTATGGCCGGCAACCAGATGGACGAAGCCATCATGAATTACCTGAAACGGAAATATAACCTGCTGATCGGTGAGCGTACGGCCGAGCAGATCAAGATGGAAATCGGATCGGCGCACCAGCTGGATAAGCCGATGACCATGGAGATCAAGGGCCGCAATCTGATTGAGGGTGTGCCGAAGACGATCACCGTTGATGATGGCGAAATTCGCGAGGCCCTCAGTGAGTGCGTTTCCACCATCATGAATGCCATTCGCGTTGCGCTGGAGCGCACGCCTCCTGAGCTCTCGGCCGACATCAGCGACCGTGGCATCGTGCTGACCGGCGGAGGAGCGCTGATTAAGAATCTCGACAAGCGGATCCGTGAGGAGACCGGATTGCCGGTCTCTATCGCCGACGATCCGCTGTGCAGCGTGGTGCTGGGCACCGGGAAGATGCTCAGCGATTTCAAGCTGCTGAGAAAAATTTCGATCGAATAACAGTGGTTTAGTGGCTAGTGGCCGGTGGCGAGTCGAAACGGAAGAGAGCTTTCCCTTCGGTTCCGACAGACCATTGCCAACTGGCCGCTGATCACTGACCACTGATGTTATGGAAACCGTCCTCGGCCGTTACCGCAACCTGATCATTCTGGTGGGCGTGTTGTTTTTGCAGGTGCTTGGGCTAGCAGTGCAGGTCAAGCGCACCAGCGATGCTGAATCGACGCGGCTGATTCGTGTGTGGGCCGTGGGCACAATTACTCCGCTGGAACGTGGCCTGATATGGGGCCAGACCTATAGCGGCAATCTCTGGCATAACTATTTTTATCTGCGCGGGGTACGGGCGGAGAACCGTCAGCTTAAAGAACAAATCGACCAACTGCGCCTCGAACAAGTGAGGCTCAACCAGGATGCGGAACAGGCGCATCGTTTGCAGGCGCTGCTTTCCTTCAAGGAACGGTACATCTCCAAGACCGTGGCGGCACAAGTCATTGGCTCGAGCGGCAGCGATCAATCCCGTTCCGTTTACATCGATAAGGGAATCAGCGACGGTATCGAGCAAGATATGGCGGTCCTTACCGCGGACGGGGTGGTCGGTAAAGTGCTGACCGTGTTTCCTTCCACTTCATTGGTGTTGCTGATTAACGATCAGAGTAGTGGGGTGGGGGCCATTCTGGAAAAGTCTCGCCTGCAAGGAGTGCTGCGAGGGACCCCGAACGGCGAAGTAATGCTCGAGCGAGTAATGAGCGACGAGCAGGTGGCGCCGGGCGAGACCTTACTAACGAGCGGCGGAGACCAGATTTTTCCCAAAGGCTTGCCCCTGGGCCGGGTGGCGAAAGTTGCGGGCACCGATTCCGGCTTGTTTCTCAACGTCAAGGTGAAGCCGGCAGCAAATTTGGGACGATTGGAGGAGGTTTTGGTCGTCCTCGCGAAGCAAGAGCACCAGGCGACAGCAGAAGGCACCGGCAGGGTACGGACGGTCGATATCATGGCCCAACGTTTGCCGTCAGTGCCCAATAAGCCAGCGGTGAGCGCCGGCGGCGCAGGCATCGGTGTTCCTGGGACTGCCGCAAATGACGGAGCGGCCAAAACACCCACTGTGAAGCCACAGTCCCAAACTGGCGTGAAGCCGCAGACGTCGGCGCCATCAGTTAGGCCGAAGCCAGTGGAAAGCGATACCACGAAACCGCAGGGATCGATCTCGATGACCGGTGTTGCGAACAAGGCAGCAACGAACCCCGCATCCGGGGTAACGTCTGCGGCTCCGCCAAAGACTGTGACCGCGCCCGGCAAGCCGGCAATCTCTCGACCGAAAACTGTAACCCCCGCAACTGGCACGCCCGCAAGCGAAGACGACTCCCACTAGCGTGCCCATTACTTACACATCTGGCGAACAAGTCGAAGTTTACCGGTTTAGCGTGCCGGTGACGGTCGGCGTGCCATTGCTGGCGCTTTTTCTGCAAGCTTTCGTGCCTCTGAGGTTTCCCTTTTTTTCCATCTTCGATCTGCCGCTGCTGGTGACGATTTTCTTTGCCATGGCGCGACGCAATCCCGTTTCTGGCCTTCTGACTGGCGCCCTCATTGGGTTGATCCAGGACGCACTTACTCACCGCGCGATAGGTCTTTATGGCATTGCCAAGACTGTAGTTGGATTTGGGGCTTCGTCAATGGGGGCGAAGCTGGATGCAGAAAACGCCGGCGCACGTTTCTTGCTTACGCTGGGATTTTACCTGTTGCATTCCGCAGTGTATTTCACGGTGGCGCGCGGAATGGTGAGCTTGACGCTGGATTGGAGCTGGAGCCGCGGGGTGCTGGCAGGACTCGCGAATGCGGCGGTCGGTGTGGCGCTGTATTTCGTGCTGGACCGGTTCAAGCAGAGAACGTAGAGGCAGGCTTCAAGCTTAAGGCTTGGCCAGCAAAAAGGTCCGCACTCAGTGTGAGTTGAGATCTAGCGCACCGTGACCTTGGTTACCCGAATCGCTGACCTGGTGTCGCATGTGCCGGAATACAATGGGATAACTACCCGAAAGGATGAGCCAAGGTGGGGTCCACGACAATTATCTGTATACGTGACCGGGCCTCTGAAGCCCGACGCCTGAAGCCCGACGCCTGATGTTTGGCCGCGACGAAAAAGTATCGGCGCTCCGCCTGACGGCGGCGCAGTACATCATCCTCGGCATCTTCCTGGTGCTAGCGTATGGACTGTGGCGGCTGCAGGTGATGCAGAGCGAGTATTATTCACTGGCAGCGGAAAAGAACCGCATTCGTAACGTCCCCATTCTCGCCCCGCGCGGGAAGATCGTGGACCGCGAAGGCCGCGTTATCGTCGACAACTACCCTTCGTTCTCGGCGCTATTGTTGCGCGACTCGTCGCGTGACCTTAACGCCGACGCTGATCTGATTGGGGCCGGTTTGCACATGGACCCGAAAGAGGTGCGCGAGCGTTTGCGTCACTTCTCCGCCCTGCCGCAATACCAGCCAATCTTTCTGAAAGATGACATCACGCCCGACGAGCTGTCCTTCATCGAGGCCCACCGCAACGAATTGCCGGAGTTGGACACGATCGTGGCGCATCGCCGGCTGTATCCGCGCAACGGGTTCATGGCGCATTTGATCGGGTACGTGGGCGACGTTACCGAAGACATGCTCAACCATCCCCAGTTCGAGCTGTACAACCCCGGTGACGTCGTAGGTATTTCCGGTGCCGAGCGGCAATACAACAACATGCTGATGGGCCAGAACGGATCGCGGCGCGCCTTGGTGAACAGCCACGGGCGTGAAGTGGGTCAGCTGGATACAAAGGATGCAGTGGCCGGCAAGCAGCTAAAGCTGACCGTGGACATTGATTTGCAGATTGCAGCGGAACAGGCGCTCGAAGGCAAGAACGGCGCCATCGTGGCGATGGATCCGCGGACCGGTGAAATCCTCGCTATGGCAAGCCGGCCCACCTTCGATCCAAATGATTTTGCGGTTCGGGTATCCCGCGATGAGTGGAACAAGCTGGTGAACGATCCTGATAAACCGCTTCTGAACAAGGCAATCCAGGCGCAGCTCGCGCCCGGTTCGACATTCAAGATCATCATGTCGGTGGCGGGCTGGCAGGAAGGAATTGCGCAGGCTCTGCATGTGAACTGCACGGGTGGCGGCGAGTTTTATGGCCGCCGATTCGGCTGCTGGGTGAAAAGCGGCCACGGCCCAGTGGATCTGCCCAAAGCGATCTATCAGTCGTGCGATGTCTTTTTTTACACGTTGGCGGAAAAGCTTGGCATCGACCGCATCGCAAGATACGCAACCGCTCTGGGACTGGGGCAGAAAACTGGTATCGATCTGCCGAATGAAGTGAGCGGTGTCATGCCTTCGGAAGAATGGAAGATCCGCAACTTCAAGCAGAAGTGGTTTGCCGGGGAAACGATTTCCGTCGGCATCGGCCAGGGTGCCGTTGCGATCACGCCAGTGCAGCTCATGCGTGCTATCGCCGCAATCTCCATGGGTGGTCGAATGGTTGTGCCGCACGTCGTAGACCCTACAGGACTTCCGCAGGGATATGTTGAGGTCAATCACTACACGGATGTGAAGAACGTTCCCATTGCCGCGGACGGGTGGAACCTCATCACCGACGCTATGGGACGCGTGGTACTACCGGAGGGCACAGCCCCATCGGCGCACATCCCCGGAATTGATATAGCCGGCAAGACTGGGTCGGCGCAGGTGGTCTCCCTTGCCACAAGGGCGAAGCATGCTCACGACGAGACTCTCAACCAGAATGGATGGTTCGTGGGATTCACCCCGAGGCGTAATCCGGACATCATTGTGGTCGTGCTGTTCGAAGGGGGCGAGCACGGGAGGTTGGCGGCGCGCCTGGCGACGCAGGTCATCAAGGCTTACGTGGACAAGCAGCGCCGCACGCCAACGAAGATGGTGGAGAAGCCAAAGGTTGGAGGCAAAGTAGAAATCGGAGGAGTGTGGACCGCACCTGACACTGACGGAGACAGGGAAGTCCTGGATGATGGGCGGTTCCTCGTGTCCCTGCCGAGGAAGCCACTGCCGATTGCGACCGTGGCTCCGGGGCTGCATTGAAGCCTGTGTTTCCGGAGTTTAAGACACGAAAGGCAGTCTGGACGAGAACTCCTTTACAGGCTATGTGATAGTGCTCGCGGGCAAGGGTCCTTCGCGTTGCTCAGGATGACAGAATTGAGAACCGGGAATTAAGAACTAATAACGGATGGCACGCTACGTTTCATTTCGCGATTTTGACTGGCTGCTGCTGGGCTTCGTGCTCATCATCTGCGGCTTGGGCGTCATGGAGATTCAGAGCGCGACCGTACATACGAAGTTTGCCGGCTCCCACATCAAGCAAATCTACTGGGTGTTGGGAGGCGTGGGCGCGATGTTTTTGGTTAGTCTGGTGAATTATCAGGCGCTGTTGGACAGGATCCACTGGTTCTATATCGCTGGCGTCGCCTCCCTGATGGCGGTCATAATTTTCGGCCAGAAATATCTCGGGGCGCGGCGCTGGATCAAGATGCCCGGTGGTAACCACTTCCAACCTTCGGAATGGGTGAAACTCATTCTCATTTTGGCTGTGGCCAAATATTTTGCCGACCTGCAGCAGCGGGAGCTTTCCTGGCCCGATTTCCTGAAGGCGGGGGCCATCGTCGGATTGCCCATGTTGCTGGTTCTGGCTCAGCCCGACCTGGGCACGGCCCTCACCTATTTGCCCATCGCCATCATGGGCGTATTTTTGGGAGGCCTGCAGCTTCGGCAGGCGCTTGCCGTGGGTTTGCTTGCGGCAGTCGCGGTCGGGGCAGTTTTCTTTACCCCGCGGGTTCACGTGCTGAAGACCTACCAGAAACAACGGCTAACCAGTTTCCTGGAGCCTGACGCCGATCCCCAGGGGTCGGGGTACCAGGTTACGCAATCCCTAATTGCGGTGGGTTCGGGAGGCCTGTGGGGCGGTAAAGGCTCGCAAACCCACGGGGCTTTCCTACCCGTGCCCCAGACCGACTTCATTTTCGCGGCCTTTGCCGAAGAGCACGGATTCGTAGGAGCTCTGGGCGTTCTGCTGTTATACTTCATAGTGCTAATGCGTTTGACCCAGAACGCGCAAACGGCGCCCGACCGCGCTGGCACTTTCGTGGTGATGGGTGTGGTGGCTGTGCTTAGCTTCCATATCCTGGTCAACGTCGGCATGGTGGTTGGTTTTATGCCAGTCACCGGAATACCTTTGCCGCTAATGAGTTATGGCGGGTCTTCTGTTCTATTTATGTTCATGGCGCTGGGCATCGTGATGAACGTCCGTATGCGCCGTTTCGTGAACTAGGAATAGGGAAGATGACAGGAAGCAAACGCCGCACTAGCCAGGCGCGGCCAGAAAAAATCTCGATCACCCTCGCGTAAAGAGGGTATTTTTTACCGGCCAGAACAGCGATGTGAGGCCGGGCAGGATTGAAGCAAGAACGCTGCTGGGCAGGGAACGGCCCCCCGACCGGAAACGGTCTGAGAGAGCGGTCACAACCCCGGCGGACAAAAAGCGATCAGTGCAAAAGATTCCCAAGCTTGAGCAACGGATTCGGTCATGGAGGGAACTCCACAGCCCTAGCCGTCCCCTACCCGGGGCCATTGTCGCATCGCTCGATCCTCCCGATCTACTCCCGCTTTGGTCCCGGTGAAGCCCGCCCTTTGCTACTGGCGGGACCGGAGTGCGAATGAACAAGGAACTGTTTGTCTCTTCAACCCCCCACGAAACCAAGGTGGGCCTGGTGGAAGACGACCTACTCGCGGAGATCTACCTCGAACGCGAGAACGAATACACCCTAGCTGGATCCATTTACAAGGGCCGTGTGACCCGCGTGCTGCCCGGCATGCAATCTGCCTTTGTCGACATTGGCCTGGAGCGCGACGCGTTCCTCTACGTTTCCGACTTCATGGAATTGGAGGAGCACGATGAAGATGTGACTGATGTCGTGCCCGCCAATCGTGCGGTGCCCGACATGCGGCATCAGGCTCCGCGAACGGAAGGGCGAGCACAAAGTGCTGAGGCAACATCGGCCGGAGAGATCAATGAATCGGCAGGCGAAGTTGAGCAGGCCTCCGATCACGCTCAAAGTGATACCGGGGGCCAATCGTTGGCAACGGGTAGCGCCGTGCCGGGTTCATCAAACGCCCCTGAGGATCGCGGCAACTGGCGCGGTCGCAGGCGGCGGCGGGGAGGTCGAGGACGGGACGGCCGTGATCGCGGGCCTGAGCCTCGCTTCGCGCGTCCTACGCCGCAAATGCCCGAGACTGCGGCACCCATCCAGGAATCAAGTCGCCCCAGAGAGTCGAGTTTCAGACGTGAGCCGGGCCGCACTCAACAGTCTGGTCCGCCACCGGGTTATCAGCCAATCCTGCTGCCGGGAGAATCCATTTCGAAGTACCAACGCCGGAGCCAGCCGGGGCGGGACCAGCCTTCGCGAAGAACGGCAGTCGACGAATCCGTTTCTGCAGCTTCTGTGGACTCTCCCGTACCGAGTGCGGCAACTTTTCCGGAAGACGAACCATTCTTCGCCTCGGCATCAACCGTTGCGGAGCCGCTGCATGAACAACATGACGATTTGCGTGCCGAGCAGGACGAAAACCTTGAGGGGGCATCGACTTCCCTGGACTGGAATCGCGAATTTCGCCGGCCGGAACCCGCTGGCGAGTCCGTGAGCACAGCGTCGGCGGCTGCTCCCGCCCGCTCCGATGTGGCATCGGAGGCACACAAGGAAGAGAAGGTTGCCCACGAGCCCTCGTCCATGGATGAGGCAGTCGAGCGTCGCACTCGCGTGGTGGAGACGGATACGCCTGCATTTGCCAGGTCCACTGGAACGATGGAAGAAGAAACCATCGATGAAGAGGAAGCCGAAGCCGTTCACTACGGCGAAGAAACCGGCGACGACGGGACCTTCGATGAGTTCGAAGAGGAAACTCGTGCCGCCGCGGAGCAAGTGTCCGGGACTCCTGGGCAGGAGATGTCGGCGACCGTCGAGTCAGTCGCTGAAATTCAGGGATCCGCATCCGTGGACATCGTGAAGGAAACCGGAGTTGCAGAGACTGCGGAAGAGGCCGAAGAGGAGGACAGCCAGGAACTGGAGCTCGAGGAGGCGCAAGCTGAAGCCGAGGCTCTACTGGATGCCGAGGCCAGGAGCGATGGCGCAGTGGATGCCCGGGTGGAAGTTAGAGCTCCGGCCGCAACCGCCAGTTATAGGCAGCGCGCGCAGCGTCCTAGGCCCGGCTTTGACCGCCAAGGCGGGCCGCGCGGCCGTCGAGGCGGTGGACGCCGATTCCGGCGTCCCTCGCAGCCGGTGCCGCAAATCAGCGAGCTACTCAAGGAGGGCCAGGAAATCCTGGTCCAGATTGCCAAAGAGCCCATCGGCAAGAAGGGTGCGCGCATCACCAGTCACATCGCTTTGCCGGGACGCTTCCTCGTCTACATGCCGACGGTGAACCACGGCGGGGTTTCGCGCAAGATCGCTTCCGAGGAAGAACGCCTGCGGCTCAAACGCATTGTGATGAGTGAGCGCGAAAATGGCCATGGCGGCTTCATCGTGCGCACTGCCGCGCAGAGCGCCAGCGAAGATGAGCTGCGAGCCGACATTCGATTCCTGAAGGGGCTGTGGAACGAAATCAAGACTCGCGCCGAAAATGGCAAATCCCCGGCGCTGATCTATCACGATTTGAACGTAGTCGAGCGCGTATTGCGCGACCAGGTGACGTCAGATTTCTCCGTGATTTGGGTTGACACCGAGCCCGAGTACGAGCGCATTCTGCGTTTCTTCAACCGCTTTCAGCCGGGGTTGGTGAAACGCGTGAAGCTCTACACGAAGGAGACGCCGCTGTTTGAGCAGTTCGGGCTTGCAGAAGAGATGAACAAGGCCCTCAAGTCGAAAGTGTGGCTGAAGAGCGGTGGATACATCGTAATCAACCAGACTGAGGCGCTGGTGGCCGTCGACATCAACACCGGCAAATACGTAGGTAAGACCGCGCGCCTGGAAGACACGATCGTAAAGACCAACGTGGACGCCATCAAGGAAATCGTGCGTCAGATTCGCCTGCGTGATCTGGGCGGGATCATCATCATCGACTTCATTGACATGGATGAGCGCCGCAACCGCCAGCGCGTGATGCAAGCTTTGGAAGAAGAGCTGCGTCATGACCGCGCTCCGTCGAAAGTCCTGCAGTTTAACGACTTCGGCCTGGTCGCCATTACCCGCAAGCGAGTGAAGCAGTCGCTTGAGCGCACCATCGGCGCGCCCTGCCCGTATTGCCAGTCGACGGGCTATGTGAAATCGGTGACAACGGTCTGCAACGAGATTTACGTGGAGATGCGCAAGATTGCCAAACACCTGGAACACGAAGACGTGATGCTGCGCGTGAACCCGGACGTGGCAAAGGAATTGAAGTCGAACAACGGCCGCTTGCTGAACGAGATGGAAGAACTCACCAAGCGCACCATCATCGTGAAAAGCGATCCGGCACTGCATCAGGAGCAGTTCGACATCAACTAGTCCAACAGTACTAGTCTAGCTTCCCGATTGTGCCATGGTTTTGACGGCCGCGTCAGAGTATGCGCGTAACTTCTGCACCGATCCATGAATGGCTTTTGCCATCGCAGCGGTATCGCTTTGCCCGGCCAGTTTCGCCGAGCTGCCGGCATCTTCGGTGACAGTGCTGGCGATGTCGAGGAGAACGACCAGAGCGTCGGCGTGAAGCTTCCACAAAGAAGACATGCTTTGACACCGCTTGAGCTCTTCCATTTCAGTGATGATACGGGCGGAAATTGAAACCAGTTGTATTAAGGTGCGAGCCAGGTCGGCGCGCAAACTCTTTTCCTCAAGATAGCTGGCGTTGTAGGCATCGGCTTCTTCGGTGGTGAGGGTCAGGTTGAAGAACCGCATCGGCACTACCTGACGATATTTCGGGTCGGCCACGCGGACGAAGACGCGGATGGATTCTTCCACCCGGCGAAGCTTGCCTTCTTCCATCGAAATCTGTTGTGGCGTTATGGCCGGGGGTTGAAAAACCGCCGCTGGAATGGGTGTTTTGGCCGATGTGCGCGCCGGTTTCGCGGCTGCGCCTGCACCGCCCGAGGAGCGGGAGTTTCGGTCGCCTGACGACGTCAACAGCGATTTGCGGATGGGTGGGCGCCGGTCGAGTTCCTTCTTGAGCTTGGACACGCGCCGGAATTTTTCCAGCGCGCTGTCATAATCGCTCTGCAACATTTCTCCTTCTTCAATCGCGGCCACGTGTTCAACCGTGACCTCTACACCATCCACCGTACTGAGGATGCTGCCACCCATATCGTCCAGGGCACGCGCGAATACTTTAATCTCGCCCAACGCCTTGGCGAATAACTCATCGAATCTCGCACCGAACGCGGCGTTGTAGGCCGAGACCGTGGCCAACACGCCGGGATGATAGAAAGAAGCATCGAGCCATTGCTTCAGTTCGCGCACCCGCGAAATGATTCCGGAGTCGATCAGCGCGTTGAAGTCACGAAAACGGCCAATCTCCTCGCGCAGAGGATCGAAGCGACGCAGCAACTGCACGTGTTCTTCAGGGAGAGAGGGAACATCGGTGTCAGCCAGGATCTCAATCAGCGCAATCTCGAAAGGAGAGAGCGGCAGCGAGCCATCAAGGCCATAGCCGCGTTGCTCCCACTGGCCTTGAACCCGAGGATGGCGATAGAGAAAAGTAGCGATCAAGTCAGTTTTGTCGCGGTTGATATAGCTGGGCTGGCGGCGGCGCACAAAGTATCGGAGTAAGGCCTCGGCAACTTCGGAATCGGTTTCAGGAGTGAGTGCCTGGCGCAGCATGGCGGGGGTGATCGCCATATCCAGCAAGTGCAGCCAGCGATACATCCGCGAAAGAGTCGCGGGAAGATCGCGCTCGGAATGCCGCAGCGAGTCCTCGTCGAGGCCTGCGGGGATGGGCACGTCGCCGCCCAGAGCTGCCCACATGAGCTTCTGGTAGAAACCCTGGACGGTCGCCAGAATACTCAGCTCGAACTTAAGATCCTCACCCAAACAGACTCCCGAGAGCGGGATTTCCCCCGTCTTATAAGGAATTCTTTACTAATGTCTAAGTAGAGACCAAAGTCACTTTGGTCGCAAGTTACCGGCGGAGCCAGACTGTCACGCCAGGTACTGCGGTGACTGTGGTACATGAACTTCCGGGTGAGCGTGAACGTGAGCCATCAGAAAACCACAGTTTTATTGCCGTACACGAGGACTCGGCTTTCGATATGCAGGCGGACGGCGCGGGAGAGGACAACTTTTTCCAGATCGCGACCCCTGCGAATGAGATCTTCGACCGTATCGCGGTGTGAGACGCGGACAACGTCTTGCTCAATGATGGGGCCGTCGTCGAGCACTTCGGTGACGTAGTGGCTGGTGGCGCCGATCAGCTTTACACCGCGTTCGAACGCTTGATGGTAGGGGCGGGCGCCCACGAACGCGGGCAAGAATGAATGATGGATATTGATGATCCGTTGCGGATAGCGGTTCACGAAATTGTTCGAAAGAATTTGCATGTAGCGGGCCAGGACTATGACGTCCGCTGTGTGCTCAGTGATCAGGGCCTGGATTCGTTCCTCTGCCTGGTTCTTGTTGTCTTTGGTGATGGCGACGACTGCGTAAGGAATTTTGTAGAAATCAGCGAGCGGTTGATTGTCGGGGTGGTTGGAGATGATCAGCGGAATGTCGCAGGCGAGTTCACCGCTCTGGTGCCGATACAGAAGATCGATCAGACAATGGTCATACTTTGAGACAAAAATAATCATGCGCGGGCGCTGGGACGACTGCGCCAGACGCCACTTCATCTGAAAGTTCTCGGCAACCGGCGCGAAGTGTTTGCCGAAGTCGGCGAGATCGAGGGCGAAATCTTTGGGATCGAACTCGACCCGCATCAGGAAGAGGCCAGACTCTTCGTCGGCGTGTTCGTCGGCGTGCAGAATGTTGCCGTTGTGCCGGTAGACGAAGTCCGCGATGGATGCTACTTCGCCTTTGCGATCGGGGCAGGCGACGAGGAGGATAGCGGAGTGCTTCATGGGGTGCCGTAGTCCCGGCGTCCGTGATGCTGGCAAGACGTTCGAAGCAACGTCTCTGCGATATTGTTCGTCGAAACGCAGTTCGCTGCGTCTGGGTTTGTCACTACTTTTTCAGATCCTTCAAGATCTCGCGCGCCGCATTGGCCCCTGAGCCGCCGGTCAAGCCCGCGCCGGGATGCGTGCCACTCCCGCACAAATACAAATTCTCAATCGGGGTTCGGTAACGCGCCCAATCCAGCAGCGGCCGCATGGTGAAAAATTGGTCGAGAGCCAGATCGCCGTGGAAGATCTGTCCGCCAGTAAGGCCGTAGGTGTCTTCCAAGTCCTGCGGAGTGATGATCTGGTGGGTCAGAATCAGCTCGGGCAGGTTGGGTATGTATTGCGCGAGAGTCTTAACCACGGTCTGTCCCAGCGGCTTGCGTTGAGTTTCCCAATCGCCTTTCAATTTGTAGGGTGCGTACTGCACGTAAATTGACATCACATGTTGGCCTTCGGGCGCCAGCGTGGGATCGGTCAACGACGGAATCGTGGCCTCGAGATAGGGATGCGGCGAGAAATTGCCGTACTTGGAGGCGTCGAACGCCCGCTCCAGATAGTCGATCTCATTCCCGATGTGAATGCGTCCGGTCAACGCGGCGGCATCGCCGTTTTTCAAAGCTGTGAAGTTGGGCAGACCTGAGAGTGCGAGGTTGACCTTCGCCACGGTTCCGTTGCCACGATAGTGCTGAAGCTTCTGCACGAAGTCGGGAGTAAGGTGCGTGGGATCGGTCAGCTTGAGCAGGGTGCGTTTGGGATCGGCGTTGGAAATGACGGCCCCGGCATCGATCTCTTCCCCCGTGGAAAGAATCACGCCGCTGGCCGCCCCGTCTTTCACGCGAATTTCTATGACTTCCGCGCCGCTGCGGATTTCCGCCCCCGTAGCCTGCGCGGCTGAAGCCATTGCCTGGGTGAGCGCGCCCATGCCGCCTGCGGCAAAGCATGCAGAACCCGCGGGATGCGCGTCTCCGGCTGCACGAATCAGAAGAACCAGGGCGCTGCCCGCCGACCACGGGCCCAGAAACGTTCCGAACAGGCCGCGGGCAGCCACTACCGCGCGAAGTAGTTCGGTCTCGAAGTATTCAGCCGCGAGATCGGCGACCGCCATCGGTCCCCAACGCAGCAGACGGTACATATCTTTCTTGCCAAGATTGCGGATGGCGCGCCCGGTCTTCAACATGCCCCAGAGATCACCGCTGCTGGGGTGGTCAATGTTGGGCGGCGGCGTGGCGAGCGCTTCGCCAATGACCCGGCCCATCTTGCCGAGTGATTCCTGAAACTCGGGATACTTGGCTGCGTCTTTCTGGGAGAAGGCGGCGACTTCCTGCGCGGATTTTCTGGCGTCCTGGTAAAGCGAAAGCGCGCGTCCATCGGGGGTTAAGGCGGTGACACTGACTTCCGGAGTGATTAACCTCAAGCCATGCTTTTCGAGCTTCAGGT
This sequence comes from Acidobacteriota bacterium, assembly GCA_003225005.1. Lineage (GTDB taxonomy): Bacteria > Acidobacteriota > Terriglobia > Terriglobales > Acidobacteriaceae > Sulfotelmatobacter. The sequence continues at coordinate 21,373 of QIAN01000209.1, forward strand.
CGCGAACGATGTCGGGGCGGATTGGGCCTGCGGTGTGTGCGAGCGTTGAGCAGCGAAAACCGGGATGAAATTCATCAGTAATCGCCGCGCCGCCGACCTGAGGGCGCCGCTCGAGCACCAGCGGTTTGTATCCTGCCTTCGCCAGGTAGAAGGCCGTGACCAGCCCGTTGTGTCCGCCGCCGATGATGACGATGTCGCGCTGGTTAGCCGTGTTCTTGCCGGGCATGCTCAGGCGGCTCCCTTCACGTCTTTGAGGATTTCGAGCGCCGCCAAACGTCCCGGCGCGCCCATGATTCCGCCGCCCGGATGCGCCGCCGAGCCGCAAATGTAGAGGTTCTTGATCGGCGTCCGGAACTGCGCCCACCCTGCAACGGGGCGGAGGAAGAACAACTGCTCCAGCGAAAGCTCACCCTGAAAAATGTTGCCTTCGCTGAGGCCGAACTCGCGCTCGAGATCAAGCGGCGTCACCACCTGCTTGTGCAGGATGATGTCCCTGATATTGGGCGCGTACTCGGCAATGGTGTTGACGACGTTGTCGCCGAACGCTTCTTTCTGATCGTCCCAGTTAATACCGGCGCGCAGCTTGTATGGAGCGTACTGTACGAAGCAGGACATTACGTGCTTGCCGGGGGGCGCGACCGAAGGATCGGTGAGGCTGGGGATGACCACATCAATGTATGGGCGGCGCGAAAAATTTCCGTACTTCGCGTCGTCGTAGGCGCGCTCCATGTATTCCACGCTGGGCGAAATTGAAATTGCTCCACGCAGGTGTGCGCCGGGACCAGGCATGCATTTGAAATTCGGCAGTCCATCGAGGGCCATGTTTACTTTGCCGGACGAGCCGCGATACTTGTAGCGGTTTACTTCTTCCAGAAAGTCGCCGGGGAGATGCTCGGGCTCTATGAACTTCGTAAAGGTGAGACGCGGATCGACGCTGGAAGAAATCACATCCGCATAGATTTCATCGCCGTTGCCGAGCACGACTCCCTTGGCGCGGCCGCCCCGGACGATGATCTTTACGATGCCCGACTGGGTGCGAATCTCAACGCCCACTTCTTTCGCAGCATCGGCGATGGCGTTCGAAATCGCACCAGTGCCTCCGCGCGCGAATCCCCAGGCACGAAAAGCGCCGTCGATTTCTCCCATGTAGTGGTGCAGCAGCACGTATGCCGTTCCCGGCGAGCGCACCCCGAGAAATGTGCCGATGATTCCCGAGGCCGACATGGTGGCCTTGAGCACGTCGGTCTCAAACCATTGATCGAGAAAATCAATCGTGCTCATGGTCATGAGCTGTACCTGGTTGTATTTATCCTCGCCGGAGAGCGCTTGGAAGCGGCGTCCGATGAAAAGCAGTTTCATCAGTTCGCGCGGATTCAGCGTGGCCGGATCGGGCGGCACCATGCTGAGAATGGGTTTCACGAAGCGGCACATGGCCTGCATGGCTTTACCGAACTCGTCGTAGGCTTCCGCGTCCACGCGCGAGTGGCGGGCAATTTCGCGGTGCGTCTTGCCATGGTCGTTCACTCGCCACAGGTGATCGCCGTTTGGCATGGGCGTGAATGTTCCGTCGAGCGGGAGAATCTCCAGGCCGTGGCGGGGAAGGTCGAGGTCGCGAATAATTTCCGGCCGCAGCAGCGAGACCACGTACGAGCAGACCGAAAACTTGAATCCTGGGTAGATTTCTTCTGTGACTGCGGCTCCGCCCACGATGTGGCGGCGTTCAAGCACCAGCACTTTCTTGCCCGCTTTCGCCAGATAAGCAGCATTGACGAGGCCGTTGTGGCCTCCGCCGATGACGACCACGTCGTATTTTGATTTGGATCGGTTGGAGGCTGCCATATTTACCCTTTACTTCCCGGCGTTCGCTAAAAACCGCAGGGATTGTAGCAGGTGCGGCCGCGAATAAAAGTTCGAAATATCTTGTCTCGGAAACTTCCATCAGGGAACGCTTCGTGTCTGCGATGAAAGAGCGGGAAGACGAAGCAACGGCGTCAGGCTTAGAGCCCGCTGGGAAGGACGGTCCAGCTTCGCAAGGCGCTCAACGACGATGACAGGTTCGGCTGCATGTGCGTAGAAAAATGACTCGCTCATTCTATCGAGAATTGAGTGTTTTGTCTTTAGGCATGTGTGTCAATCCGCGGCTTAGGGATGACGCCTTCAGGCAAGATTCCGGCCTCCACGACCCCTGTGATCGCGAGGCAGGATTCGCGCAATGTTGCCGGGTCGAGCATGCGGATCATATAATCCAAGGTCGCCTATTTCCCGAGTGAAGGCCAAGGAAAGACACTTTGCCCATTGGAACCGCGTTTCACGAGAGAACATTTCTGCTTTGCCACAGCCTGAATTATCGCGAGTGGTCGGGTTATTACACGGTCAGCGTGTATGAAGTGCACCACGAGCATGAATACAACGCTATCCGCAATGCGGCGGCGCTGATTGATATATCTCCGCTCTATAAATATCTGATCACTGGCAAAGATGCCACCAAGCTGGTGAATCGCATCATCACGCGCGACATCAACAAGGTGAAAGGCGGTCAGGTGATTTACTGCTGCTGGTGCGATGAACAGGGCAAAGTGATTGACGATGGCACGATTTCGCGGCTGGAAGAAAATGTGTATCGCTGGACCGCTGCCGATCCGAGCCTGCGCTGGTTCCGGCAAAACGGCCTGAACATGGACGTTCAGATCGAAGACATTTCAGAAAAAATTGCTGCGCTGGCGCTGCAGGGGCCCACATCGGCAAAGCTGCTCCAGACGGTGGCCGAGGCTGACATTGCGAACCTGAAATATTTTCGTGTGACGCGCGGCAAGATCGCGGGGGTCCCCGTCGACATTTCCCGCACCGGTTACACCGGCGACCTCGGGTACGAAATCTGGATCCCGTGGAATGATGCGGTGAAAGTGTGGGATGCGTTAACAGAGAAGGGCAGGCAGTTCGATCTTCACGCTGCCGGCATGCTGGCGCTCGATGTGGCGCGGGTCGAGGCGGGACTGCTTCTGATTGAAGTCGACTACACCAGCAGCAAGAAGGCGCTGATACCGTCGCAGAAATATTCTGCGTATGAGTTGGGCTTCGCCAAGATGGTCCATCTGGAGAAAGACAACTTCATCGGCAAGCAGGCGCTGGCACGCGATCAGAAGAATGGAGTTCCACGGCAGTTGGTCGGGCTGGAAGTGGATTGGACGGATGTTGAGGCTCTCTATGAGCGATATGGCCTGACGCCGGCGGCACCTACGCAGGCGTCACGAATAGCTGTCCCTGTTTACGCGGATGAAAAACACATTGGTAAGGCCACGACTACCACCTGGTCGCCCATTTTGAAGAAGCTGATCGCGCTGGCCAGCGTAGAAAGCGAATATTCGAAGCCGGGCACTAAGCTGCAGATGGAGATTACGATCGAAGCGATTCGGCTCCAGACGAATGTGACCGTGACGACGCTGCCGTTCTTTAATCCGGCACGGAAGACGGCTACGACGGGCTAGACGTTTGAATTAATTCTGATTGGCTGCGGGACAAGGCCCCTTGCCTCACTCCCATTTTTGGATTTACTTCTTCGATGAATCAGGCAGGCCGACGGAGTGATACGAGACCGCCGCGGCTGCTCTGTTGCTGGTTCTCTTCCAATACAGAAAGCCGGGTATGCCCAGCAGCACAATCACCGTGCCCGCGAGCGATTCTTTAGGTCGAGTCAGGATCGTATTCAGCGTCCATGCGGTGCCGATAATCACATAAATCACCGGCAGCCAGGGATAGCCGGTGCACCGGTACGGGCGCGGAGTGTCCGGACGCTTCCAGCGCAACAGAAACATGCCGATCACGGTGAGCGTGTAGGACAGCACCATGCCGAACATGACATAGGTATAGAGCTGGTCGTAACGCCCGCTGAGCGTAAGAACGGCTGCCCAGATACCCTGTCCAATAAGGCTGAAGGCGGGCGTGCGCCACTTGGGATGAACCTGGGCCATGCTGCGAAAGAACGCGCCATCGCACGCCATGGCGTAGTAGACACGCGCCCCCGAGAGCGTGCAGGTGGCGGCAGCGCCGAAGCATGAGACTGCGATCATGGCTGAGAGCCAGAGCGCGGCTCTGGAAGAAAACAGCGCGACAGCTGCAGCGTGCGCGATGGTCTCGTGCCTGGCGACCTCGGTTCCGGGCAGCGCATATACGTAGGCCACGTTCATGGAAACGTAGATCACGCCGACAATCACGACCCCCAGCAGCATGGCGAGCGGAACGTTGCGGCGTGGTTCTTTTACTTCCCCAGCGACCCAGGTGATGTAGACCCATCCGTCGTAGGCCCAAAAAACGGCAATCATCCCCACGCCGATAGCCGAAAGTAGTTGCCAGGGGCCGAGACCCAGCGTGAGGCCTCCGGTTGTTCCCCAAGCTTCGATAGTGAAGTGTGACCAGTCCCCTTTGCCGATGGCGAATCCCAGGATGACGAATGCCGCCATGGCAGAAAACTTCGCCCAGGTTGCGACGTTTTGCAACATCGCGCCGCGGCGCAGGCCTATCACGTTCATCCCGGTCATGACTGCGATCAGGAGCAGTGCCAGGACGTGAGCGCGAGTCAGCACGATTCCTGCCAGCGAGAAGACTATGTGCTGCTGCGAGAAGAGATGAAATATCTGGCCGGTGTATGCAGCAGCGCCCACCGACAGCGCGGCGATGCTGCCACCGTTGGCGACGCTGAAGAGCATCCAGCCGTAGAGGAAGGCGACCAGATCGCCATAGGCCTCGCGCAGGTAGACGTATTGGCCGCCGGAGTCGGGGAACATCGAGCCCAGCTCCGCGAAGGCGAAGCAGGCGCAAAGCGAAATCAGACCACCTAGCACCCACACCATCAGAAACCAAGCAGGATGGGGAAGCGGCGCTGCGATATCTTTGGCAGTAAGAAAAATGGACGAGCCGATGATGCCGCTGACCAGGAGCAGCACGGAATCGAGCAGGCCGAGGCCGCGAACCAGCGTCGGCTGCGAAGATGAAGATTTGCTGTCGGGGCCTGTAGAAACAGCGACGGAATCCATGGTCATCCGATGCCTAATTCATCGGGGGATTCCAGCGGGGTTCCGCATCGACGGCAGATGACCGCGGAGCAGTCTCCGCATGTCAGCGGATCATCGACTTCCTTGGCGCATTGCGGGCAGTAGAACGGTCCAGGTCCAGTCGGCGGAGGCGGATTCTGAGGACGTGTCCCCATGAGAAAGAAAACTGTAGCACAGAGCGGGAACTGCCGTCCTCCGCGGCAAGAGTTAACCCCTACTGCGACCAGGAAGCATTCATGTTAAAAATACATAGAGGCGCAAACCGCGAAGGACGCGAAAGGTCACGAAGGAAACCAACTTGCCCGACAAACCTCTCACTCCCGACGAAAAGCTGCAACATGAATTCAATCGCTGGGCCGCCGAAGGCGAGGGCGAGAAGATGGAGCGCCATCATCTCGACATCACCGCCAAAACCATTCGGTTAATGAACCTCCGTCCGGGCGAGCGCGTGCTCGATCTGGGATGCGGTTCGGGATGGGCAACGCGTCTGCTGGCCCGGCTGGTTGGGGACGGGCCAGAGGGATTCGGGCAGGTCGTGGGTCTAGATGTTTCGGATGAGATGGTGCGGCAAGCGCGGGAAGCGTCGAAGGACTTTGAGAATATTTTGTATGTTTGGGGCTCGGCGCAGCAGATTCCGTGGGAGGAGAATTTCTTTGACAAAGTTCTGTCGGTCGAATCTTTTTACTACTATCCCGATCAGGATCGCGCCCTGATGGAGTTATTCCGCGTGATGTCTCCGCGGGGCAAGCTGTTTATTCTGATCAATCTCTACAAAGACAATCAATCTTCGCTGCAGTGGGTAGACCAGCTCAGGGTTCCGGTTCACGTGCGCTCTGCCGCGGAGTATGTTGATCTGCTGAAGAAGCACGCGTTTGAGAACGTCGAAGCGCGCCGCATCCCCGACGACACGCCCACGCCAGATGGCTACCAGACAAAGTCGTTCAACAGTCTGGAAGACCTGCGAGCCTTCAAGCTCGCAGGCGCGTTGCTGCTGATGGCTTCAAAACCTGATCTTCGCACTCCAGCTCCGGGATACACGATTTATTAGAGTATTGCAGCGCTCTCTGCGGCCGTACTCCGCGAACTCTGCGATCCGAGCCTTTAGATTTCGCTATCGTCGTCATTGTCCTCATCGCGGTCACGATCGCGTCCACCCAAATCCTTGATCGGGCTCAAAGCGCGGCCATCCTCAGCATGGCGAATCTCAATTCTGCCGTTTACATTTTCCAGCTTAATCCGCGCGCCTCCGCCGGCCAATTCTCCACGCATGTCGCGGCCCACGTACCTGTGACGATTCACGTGCAAGCCGAAATCGTTCTCGATGTCTCCCGACACTGTATTGGCTTCGATTTCGGCCTTGGCGTCCGACGGAATCGTGAGCTTCACCGATCCATTTACTGAGTTTAGCTCGAGGGCCGATCCGCTGAGATGCGAGAAGCGGGCATCCAAGCGGCCGTTGATGGTGGACAATTGTGCGCGGCCGGAGAGGTCTTTGGCTTCGAGCTTGCCATTGATGCAACTCGCTCGTACTTCACCGCTAACCCCGGCGACATCGAGCGATCCGTTGATCAGCTTGATCTCGTCCAGATGCGCACCAAGCGGAACGGTGACTGTGTATTCGACGCTCGGCGGATTGTTGTGCCAGTTGTCGTCGTTCCAGGTTTGATCGCGGTCGCGGTACTTTGTGCGAATGGAAACATAATCCCTGCCTGCATCGATCTCGATGCGAGCTTCGTCGAGCCGCTCTTTGGTGCTGGCGCTCTTGATGGCATCGACCTTGACTTCATTCCGGTCCCAGGTGGAGATGTGCACCGGGCCGTTGATATTGTCGAGCTCGACTCGGCCATCGGGAGTGAGGGTGTAGGTGTGGTGAAATTCTTCCGTGACGGCTCTCCGGTAATCGGAGGCGTGCGCTCCCACGGCGAGCATAACCAGCGCGCCGGCAGTTCCGAGAGCGGCACCGACCCAGGTGGCGATTTGGGAATGGCGATTCATGGTTCCTCCCTATTTCTACAACGTCTTAGACGGTACTCGGAGGAATTCGTGAGTGCCATAGTTGAATGGGGTCCGTTTTGCACCGGAGACTGGAAGGATTACCTCGGTTACGTTCCTCGGTACGGCTGGATAGGGGACAATTGCCATCACGGGGAAAGAGAGGTCTACGAATTGAAGTCCGGCACAAGAAGATCGCCTTTGCGGCGGTGGGGACAGCTTTCATCCCGAGTCCCCTGTCTGTTCATTTCCTTTTTGTTGGCCCTCCTTGGTGCGGAAACAACGGGTGCCCAAACGCCAGATCCGGAGAAGCCGGTTCCTATCCTTAGCGGGAGCGCCGGGTACTTCACCAATGTCACTGGAGGTCAAGCCCAACTCAACCCAAAGACGAGTCCTGTTCTCCTCCTACCCATCGGTGACCGCTGGCTGATTGAATCTAGAGGGGAATTCGAGGGGGATTTTCGGCGCACCGGTGGTACCGGAGCCTATGCAGGCCCGGTCAACAAACATCTCGACTACTTCGAACTCGACTACATCGCCAACCGTTACCTCACGGTCACGACGGGCCGGTTCTTGACCCCTTTCGGCATCTTCAACGAGCGGCTGTATCCCATATGGATACGCAGTCTGCAGCCTGACCCGCTCATTTTTCCTATCGCGACCGGCTCCAGCGACGGAGCCATGTTGCGTGGTGGATTTAGGCTGGACGCCAAAGCCAACATGAACTATGCGGCCTACGTCTCAGTCACGAGCATCGGCCTCGGCGGGGTCGAATCACAACGTCTGGCGGGAGGGCGAGTGGGCTTCTTTCTGCCAGGTCCGAGGATCGAGGCTGGCGCGTCCTGGCAAAAGTTGCTGCAAGATGAGCGTTCGAATGCGTTTGGATTTCACTTTGCGTGGCAGCCGGTCCGTCTGCCTCTCAATCTGCGCTCGGAGTATGCCCGATCCTTCCAGGGAAGCGGGTATTGGATCGAAGGAGCATACCGCCTAACCCAGGTTTCGTTCTGGCAGAAGGCAATGCGCCACATGGAAATTGCGGCGCGCGCACAGCAATTCTTTATCGGCCAGATCAGTTACAACGACGCTCAACAATATGGCCTGCCCGGTGTAAGCACTCGTGAAGGCGATTTGGGACTTAACTACTACTTGCACGATGGACTCAAAGTTGCGGCCAGTTATGGCCGCCAATTCAGCTCGGATGGAAATTTGAATCTGTGGACAGTGGGGCTTGCTTACCGCTTCGCTTTCCCACTCGGACGGCTGGGGGCACAATGAAGGCAACGATTCTGGCAATTGTCTGGAGCGTGCTGGTGCTGGTTTCACTCGGTGCTGCCGCCACGCCGCCGGGGAAGAACGCGAATACAGTCGCCGCCATCGTGACCAACAACGACAATGCAGACACCATGCGGGTACAAGGTGAGCTACGTTTTCGCACCAACTGCGGCCGATGCCACGCGGCTCCGCACAAGTTTCCTCCGCGCATGATGGCAACTATTGTTCGACATATGCGGGTTCGGGCGACCATTACGGATGAAGACATGCGCCTCGTCCTCTTCTACATGACGCAGTAGCCTTGTCCCGGGTTTGACGGGTAGGAACGTGGGGAAATTCATTCTTCGTGGGTTCTTGAGAATCGCCGCGGCTGCCGTGGTCTTCACCGCGCTGCTTCTTCACGCTCAGATCCGCGTCATTGAATTGCTGGCGGACAAGGACAGCCGGTATAAGATAGGCGGCACGGCTAGTCCAGAGATCACATTGACCGCTGGAGAACAAATACTTTTGCGCGTAACCGCGCGCAGAGGAAAATCGTGGAATCGCGATGGATCGATACATGGCTTTACCCTGCTGCGAGCCAAGGACCGGTCTAAAGTAGAGGGATGGAGCTTGCTGTTCAAGGCAGGCACGCAGCAGTTCCTTCTGACTGCCCCTGACGAGGCGGGCGACTATGAAGTGGTGTGCACCGTGATTTGCAGTGAAGATCACGAGGGCATGCACATGAAGTTGGTCGTCCTTCCCAAAGGAGGTTGAGGAATAGAGCATGAATCGAATCGCAATTCTATGCGCAGCGGGGATCCTGGCATGGGCCAACGCGGCTTATGCTCAGGCTGGCGCGTCAAAGACATTTCGCGGCGAGATTTCAGACAGTCAGTGTGCCCTTAACGTTCACTCGCTCACTCGCTCGCACGAAGAGATGCTGAAATCAAAGTCCATGGGCGGGACGTCGCGTTCGTGCTCTCAGTACTGCATTGAGCATCTGGGAGGAGAACTGGTCCTGTCGTCCGGCGCCACCGTGTTTCGCCTCGACAATCAGAGTGCTGCCCGAGAGTATGCCGGTCAGAAGGCTAAGGTCGTCGGCACACTCGATCCTAAGACCAAAACTGTTCACATTGTGAGCATTGTCCCCGATACGCAACCGCCACATCGGTGAGAGCGCGTTCCCGGCCACGCGGCAACGTCATCGCACGCCGTTGCCGGTCCGCTGACCGCTCTTCGGTTCTGCCTCCGTCAGTAAATACACGCCCAAGATCGTCATCTCTGGCTCAATTGGGTGGCGATAACGCTGGTTGGGAAAGACGATGTAATAGATGGCGGGATAAAGCAATACCAGCCAAAATAAGAGCCAGGCGCCAGGCTTGCGCTGGTGCAGGGAGCGTATCAGTCCCCAGAACATCAGCACAGAGGAGGCCAGGAATAAAGAGTTTTTAACTTGCGCCAGCCACCAGGTTTGGGCCAGACGCGGCGCCCCAGCCCAGTAGTAGACGAATCGCTTGATGCTCAGTGTGGCGAAGCGTGCGTAGTCCTGCCTGATGTAATCCAACGCCTGACGCTTGCGCATGGCGATGTAGGCGATCTCGCCCATGGCCGTGTATTGACGCATCGCGTACACATCCTGCGTTGGATGGATATATTGCATCCAGGTGCCGTCGGCTCCGTTTCCGTTGCCCAAGCGAAGCTCGGCGCCAAAATTGTCGCGAATGAAAATGAACTTGTCGAACGTTCGATAGTTGCGGACCAGCCAAGGCGCGATGCAGGCGAAGAAAATAGCCGCGGCTACTCCCCCCCCCTTAAGCGATGGCTTGTACTTTTTCGCGCGCCGATACCACGCCCATAATCCCGAAGCGGGTAAAAACGCCACCAGAACCGTGCTCGCCAGCGCGGCCAGTCCCCAAAGCAGCCCAAATGCCAGCCATGGTTTCAGGCCGGCACGATCTTCCATGGTGAGCGTCAGCCAGAAAAGGCTCGTCAGCAGAAGCGCGGAGAAACTTGTCTCCCACACCCAGCGCGTGCACCAAAACATCACGTAAGGCAACAAGGCCCATGTCCATGCGGAGCCAACGGCAACTTTTTCGGAAAAGATTCGGCGCCCGATGAGAAAAATCGGAATGCAGGTAAGAGCGGAAAAAATACTGTTGATTGTCAGCAACACGAACGCCGATGCATGGGAGTAAGTGCCGAAGATTCGAAACACGCCGCCGATCAGATAGGGGTAGAGGGGCGACACCCAAGCCGTGGGCCCAGTCTGCGCCCCGAAAGGATTGCTGAAGCCTTGGCCCGAAACGATGGCTGCGCCAATACGGCCCATTTCCCAGCCGAAACTGAAGTTGTTTTCTGTGCTCTTGAACTTGTAGGTGTGAGCAACAATGATCCATCCCACGCGCAGAATGAACGCGATGGCGACCATCCAAAATTGCGATGTGCGGATGCGAGCCCAAATCCGAATCAGGGTGGCCGCGAAGGTCGAATTCGCCGGCAGCGCAAGTGTGTGTAGCGGCATGGATATTCTATTTGTAGCTGAGGAGAAGAAGAGGAGCAAATCGGATGCGCGACTGGCCAGTCGCTCGATCGGTACCAATCGTAAGCTCGGACCTGTTTAAGACAGACAGGAAGGTCTTGTAATCTGCCGCTCCGAACAAGACGAACCTGACCAACTGGATTGAGCTCCGCGGAGTCTCCCGCTCATATTCGCGCACTGCGCCGAGCATCGTCTCGGCGCAGTCGTCCCCGGGAAAGGCAGCTACGCCGGTGGCGAGAGCAGGAAAAGCTACGCTCTTTAATTGCAGTTCCTCGGCGCGGCGAAGGCTGTTCCGGGTGGCGTCGGCGATGATGGCGGCGCTCGAAAGCGACCCCGGGCGCTTGCGAACGCGTGCATCTTCTGGACGATGTCCCATCGCCGCGGCGTGGATCACGTATTTGTTGGGCAGGCGGCCCGCGCCCGTGATTGCAGTCTCGCCAAGCTTGATCGGGCCTTTGGCTTGGCCTTCGCGGTCAATCTCGCTTCCTCCGCGACGGAGGATTGCTCCCGCCACGCCAGAACCTAGGATCAATTCGGTGTTCGCGGCATTGACGATAGCGTCTATGTCGGCCTGTTTCGTAATATCGCCTTGGACGATTTCGATTCTCAAATCACGAACCCCACTCTCAGCCTTGTCCCAGCCTGGCGTCTTTCCCGCTGGGTGGACGGTGTGGGACCGCTCCGCCGCCCTTGAGCGCATACCGCTCGAGACTAACAAGGAGAGGCCATGTTTGAAAGGCTGAAGCAGAGTGTCACAGAGTGTCCAGACTGTCCTGGCGAGCTACGTTGGAGCCACCGCTCTCGCTGGCTATTAGCCCAAAGTCTTCTGCATTTCGCGAACATTTTCACTGCACCAGTTGCCGGCTTATCCTGCCGCGAATATCGCGGATTCACAGAACTTACAACTCTCCTGCCAGGCTTCTCGCTCCAAGATGCAGTGACCGAGCTAATTAGGAGTTAATTAGGTCTTTTGGTTGCAGCAGGGCGGCCGGAGAGGTGTAGATGCGGGCCTCGGAGTTTTTCTTTTCTGATGGGCGCAGGGCGGCGTTGGGCGTGTTCTTCGAGCGGCAGAGGCAACTCGAGGAGAAGGTGGTCTCCGCGATAGACGAGCAGGGGTGCCCTCGAGCTGATGCGAGGATTGACACCCGTCACGGCCGCCCTGTCCCAGCTGCTTTTCGCTGCTGGATTCCGCACTTAAGAACTATAATTAGCGACTGAGGGTGCCCAATGGGCTGGCTGCAAAACAAGTTTGAAAAGAATTTCCTGATTAGCACGGTCGATTACGTCTTCAACTGGGCTCGCAAATCGGCCGTCTGGCCGATGACCTTCGGCCTGGCGTGTTGCGCCATTGAGATGATCGCCTCTTCCACGGCGCGTTTTGATATCGCGCGCTTCGGGTCAGAGGTTTTTCGTCCCAGCCCACGGCAGAGCGACCTGATGATCGTTGCCGGCACCGTGACGCTCAAGATGGCGCCCGTGGTCAAACGCATCTACGACCAGATGCCTGACCCTAAGTGGGTGATCTCGATGGGCGCATGCTCGTCGGTAGGCGGGCCGTTCAATACTTACGCGGTGCTGCAGGGTGTCGACAAAATTGTCCCCGTGGACGTTTACGTGACCGGTTGCCCGCCGCGTCCTGAAAATCTTTTCTACGCGCTGCTCAAGCTGCAAGACAAGATCGACACCATGACCCTGGCCAAAAGGCCCACCGAGGTTCGTCTTGATCCAAATATGGTGGAGAACTTTAAGCGTCAGGTAATGATCGCGCAGACGCTGCAGCCAAAATGACCGCGCTTAGCGAGCGTGAGCGAAGCGAAGGATCTGAGTCAGCAATCAGCATTCAGCCACTGGTGGTCTGCGGCGGGTCCTTACTTTACTGGAGTGTTCGAACGAAGCCCTGAGGGGCGGAACGCTGAGTGCTCATCCACAACCATGTCTAACTTCACCAAACTCACCACCCAATCCGAGCTCCCCGGCGAAGGCGAAGCGAAAGAATTTCCCTGCGGCGACAAAGTAGTCTGTATCGCCAACGTCAACGGCACAATCAGCGCCATGGACAACGTATGCCTGCATCGCGGCGGGCCCCTGGGGCAGGGAATGATCGAAGGCAGCAAGCTCGTCTGCCCATGGCACGGCTGGCAATGGGATCCGAAGACGGGCGAGGCTGCGCACAATCCTAGCGCGAAGGTCGCGGTGTATCCGCTCAAGATTGAAAGTGGCGACGTGCTGGTTGAAATTTAACATCTTGACCGGCCAAAGCTCATGAGTCCGGTTACTCACTTTCTCACCGGATGTTTTTCGCAAACTGCTTCGACCTAGAGCAGAGAGACCGCGCCCTGATCACCTCGCCTGTGTGGCTCCGGATGTCGACGGTCCGATGTTATTCCCGAACTGCTTACTCGAAGCTCGTCTCATCCCTTGTTGTGGTTTTCTCTTATCACCGCTCTCTTCCCCACTTGATGTTCTCTGGTCATTGCGGGCGCTTGCGTTCACGCGGGCCGCCCAGAAAATGGAAAACGGGCTTGCTTGCCCTCCTGAGTTTCCCCGTGCATCCGTTTGAGAACGTGCAGGGGCCCCTCGGTCCCGATGGCTGTCAGGGGCCTATTTTCTTATCTGGCGCCGTTCTCTTCGTCGCTGCAAGCTGCAACTTGCGTGGCGAGGACACTGGGGCCCGAACGCCTGGCTGAATTTCGTGATCGCGATAGTGCTCTTGCGGGTCACATTTCTGGCGGGCATGGCGGAGAGGATCCTCGCCGCAGCCGACAGTTCCCGGGTTACAGCGCTACGGCGGCGCTTTCCGGCGAGGACAGCGGTCTGAAAAGATCCAGTTGCGGAGCTTATCCCAGAAGCTTCAGGAACTTTGAGGACTGATTCTCGTGTCGCGGAAACACCTCATTCAGATTCTTGTTCTCCATGTGGCGGGCGACGGCTTCACCCAGCACTTGGCGAAAGTCCGTGGTTAACGCCAAGTCTCGGCCTTCGTAGAGTTGGGATTGATCCAGCCCGGGCCAACGCCCGTAAACTTTTCCCCCCTTGACCGGACCACCCAGAACAAACATTACATTGGCATGGCCGTGGTCGGTGCCGCGGTTGCCGTTTTCGCGGGCGGTGCGGCCGAATTCGGACATTGTAACAATGACCGTGTCTTCGCCCAGGTCACCGAGGTCAGTCCAGAAAGCCGCCAGTGATTCCGAGAACTCACGCAGCACATTAGCAATTTGGCCTTCGGTCGATCCTTCATTGACGTGATGATCCCATCCCCCGATGTCAGCAAATGCCACTTGCACGCCGAGATTCGCCTTGATGAGTTGAGCGAGCTGGCGCAGGCTGTCGCCGAAGCGTCCTCGCGGATAGTCGGCTCCGGGCGCGGGCTTGTACTTGGCCGGATCGGCGGACTTCAGCATCTTCATCGCGTCGAAAGTTTGTTCGCCGCTGCCGTGCAACATCGCGTCCAGAGAATGGTCGTACATGGCCTCGAATGTATTGGCCAGGGACGACGCTTTCTGGCTCCGGCCTCCGATAGTGAAATCCTCGATACTATTCAACGCCACTGCCGGCTCGGCGCCGCTCAAGATCCGCGGCAATGACGGACCTAGAGCGATGGCGCGAAACGCCGACTTCTTTGATGGCCGCGGCAGCGCCTGCAAACAACGATTAAGCCAACCATCCTCGGTAGCTTTGACACCCGGAGTGCCGGACTCCATGTAATCTTGGGCGTCGAAGTGCGAACGTGTCGTGTCGGGAGATCCTGCCGCATGCACAATCGCCAAGTGACCTTGCCGCCATAAAGGATGGAACGGCCCCAACGAAGGATGCAGTCCGAAAAAGCCATCGAGGTCGAGCACGGCTTTATGAGGAATATTAATGTTCGGGCGCATTGCGTAGTATTGCTGCTCGCCGTGTGGGACAACAATATTCAAGCCATCTGCGGCCCCTCGTTGGAAAATTACCACCAGGCGTTTGTTATGGGTGTTCGAACCCCCTGCGCCCAAGGCAGCGCGAGTCAGGAAGCTGGGCACAGCCGCCGTGCCCACGACGGCAAGAACACCATTGCGAAGGAATATCCGGCGTGTAATTCCCATAAAGTTTCCGGTACAGACGTAGCTTGGTACGCTGCCTCCGCGCCAAGAAAGACGCAGCAAGCTACGTCTCTACGCTCAGCAGCTATCTCCTCTGAAACTCCGGCGAGCCTAGTAGCAAGCCCGCAATCGTACTTATGTCAGCGGGCCGCATGGGATCGTCCACCTTACGCTGACTGATCTTGGGATCTTTCAGCCGAGCCGCCACTGAATCGTGCGTTTGCTTCGACACGTCGCCGGCCAGCAGCGCGTTCTCCAGTGCAGCCAGTGCTTGAGTCGCATCCGTGGGCGGAGGTCCGTTCCGCATCAGTTGCGTCGAATCCAATTTAGCCCCTCGAACTTTGCTGCTGGTCAGCGCGACGGCAAAATTCATGCGGCCAAGCAGTGCGCTCGAATTCACCCAAGTCTCCGCCTTCATGGAATAACCCGTTGGAGGCTGCATGCCGTAAAGGGCCATGCCCATGTTGTTTAATTGCCGGGTCAGTTGCATTGCGTCCGTCACGTCCACGCCGGTGGCACGTACGGCGGAAGCCACAAATTCAAGCGGAGTTTTTACCTTGGCACGGTAGGCGCCCTCAGCCCAAAACTCAGGCGAATAAAAAAGCGTGCTCAGCACTTCGCGGATGTCGCCCTTTTTCTTCAAAAAGGTTTTCGCCATCCGGTCGACTAGAGCGTCAGGGGGATCATCGGCCACAAAACGCTGCGCCAGTTGCAGTGAGATGAAGTGTGCAGTCTGGGGTCTGGTCGCCAACAAGTGGAGCACGTCGCGCCCTTCGCCTTCGCCCTTATCCTTGATTTTGTGGCCGAGGACAAACTTCGATCCCGGCTCGTGCATCCGCGGATCGAACCTGAAGCCGCCGCCCTCCTCTGGTTTGTCAATCGTCCAACCGGTGAAGACCTTGGCAACTTCGGTGACGTCCCGCTGGCTGTATCCGCCGTTCACGCTGAGCGTGTGCAATTCCATTAACTCGCGGCCGTAGTTCTCATTCAGTCCGCTGTTGCGCTTGCCGCGTGCATTCGGATTGCGACCTGGCGGTGGAAAACGACCAGGATACCGGCGGCGGTAAGGACCGTTCGGTCTCATTGGCCGTGACGGAACGCCGCTCGCCACCAGCGAGTTCGGCCCCACGCTCATCCAATTGTCCAGATAGAACAACATTGCCGGACTCTTTGCTGTCGCAACCAACAGGTCTTCGAAGTTGCCCAACACGTGCGGACGTATGACGTCGCGCTCATAGACCGTCACCAGGAACCGGTCAGCACCTTTGCCGATGAACACATTGAAGTGATTGAACCAGAAGTCAGTCATCACCTCTTCAAGTTGGCGATCACTGTAGATTGCTCGCATCAACTTGGCTTCCGCGAGTTCTTCCCCAACAATAAGCAACGGGGCGCTCATTGCCAGCAAGGTTTCTTTCTGCTTCGCATCCATGCCCTCGAGAAATTCCTGCCCTTTTCCGCCTCGCAGGGAGTCGGCCAAGGCACGCTGCTCTTGCTGCGACATCTCGAGCACTTGCTTAAAACGCTGATTAGGAGGAAGGTCGATCAGTTGTCGAACCTTCAGGTCTGCGTAGAGACGGTCTTCGCGGTTCCGGGCCTTGGCATCTTGCCCAGGTGTTGGCTTCATTTCCGCGAACACCCCTGCTGCATGGTTAGCTTCCGGCGCCGCGACAGCATTGGAGTTGTCGGTATTGTTCGCGTTTGCCGTATTGGCATTGCCTTCGGCCATGGCGGCGCTTCCTGAGCTATCCGCACGGCCCCTGGTTTCGCCCGTCTTATCAGCCGAAGGGTTCGTATCGGTGGGCGGATCAGTGTGCTCGCCCGCAGCGGCCGGGGAACTGAAGCCACGGTTGTCGGCGTGGGCGCCATGGCCATCTGACGCCGCCCCCGTGCCGCCGCCGTCGGCCCTGCGTTCTTGCTTCTCCTCGAGACGCGCGATCAGCACCTGATAAACTGCGCGCTGCGCGGGATCGGACGGCATCGAACGCTTTCCTTCCATCACCTCCCGGGCTCTCCGCTGGTCTGGGAAATTCTCCAGAATTTCGTGAACATCCATGCGCAATGTGCGGAAGGGTGCGAGGCGCGTCTCCAGCGCTTTGTCGTTGATCTTGTCAGGATGCAACTGTCGGTCGATCCACTTGTCTACGCCCATGTTCAACACCGCGGGGACGTCTCCCGGACGGGGACCGAAGGTGAGACGGTTGAGGGCATGCAGCGCACGCTTTCGCTCGTTCTGAGTGGCTTCCGGTGGCTTGTCCTTTTTCCCTGCCAGCAGTTGCGGGGCAGCATAGGCCAGGATCAGGCAAAGCACGGAAACAACCAGCTGCGTGCGGCGCAATCGCATCGGGACCCCCCGGACAAACGGCCAGCCAAGACGTCTCCATTACCAACCCCGGAGGCAGAAAAAGTTTCGGTCTGAAAGGGGTTAGTTCCTAAGTTCAAGGCTCGGTGAGGAGCCGTACGAGGCCGAAGCCGTAGCCCTGCGACGCCAACTCTATGAGTTACGAGCTAGGAGCTAGAAGCTACAAACCAGCTACGTCAGATAAAGCTTCCCATGTGAAACTTTGTGCTGCAATGTCGCTGCAAGATGATCAATATCGCTGGCCGCGATGTTCACCGTCATGCGGTCTGCCAACAAGGGCGTACGATTGCTTCCTATAGCGTCACGGCGCATCTGAATCAGCAACCCATGCACAACATTGGGATCGTATTTCTGCGGCGCCATGCGCACCAACTCACTGAGCGCAGCGCCGACGGAATAGGGTTGGCGGTAAGGTCTAGTGCTGGTCATGGCGTCGAACGTATCGGCGAGCCCCACGATGCGCACCGGCATGGGTAGTTCATCGGCGGCCAAAGCATCTGGATAGCCCGAGCCGTCGCTGCGCTCGTGATGCCAGCGCACGATCTCGGGAATCTTCGGCCACGGAAACTGCACGCTGCTGACGATCTGGTGGCCGACCACCGTATGGTCGGCCATCTCCCTAAACTCCTCGGGATCAAGAGCCGAAGGCTTGCCGAAGAGTCGGCGATCAACGGCAACTTTTCCAATATCATGCAAATACCCTGCACTGCGCAAGGCGGCGACTTCGCCTGATTCCATCCCCATGGCGTCGCCGATGGCTGCGGCATAGCGCCCCACGCGCAGCGAGTGCCCGTGAATGTTGACGTGTTTTACGTCGATGGCCGTAGCGAAAGCCTCCAGGGCGTTGTCGTAGAAACCGTGCAGTGACGCCATCAGGCGCAGATTTTCAGAGACGCGCTGAGCAACCGTCTGCGTGAGCGTGTGATTGTGAACGGCCAGCGCGACATAGCTGCACAGCAATCCCATGGCGTCGAGATCCGCATCTTCGTAAATCGCGTCTCCGGGCCGTCGGCCCAGCGCTACGACACCGGCGAGCTTGCCCGTGGCCTTCAGCGGAGCCAGGCACCTGAAAAGCTCGGGCGCCACATTGCCGTTAGAACTCAGGAATACTGAATACGTGGAAGGATTCAGGACGATTGGCCCGCGCGCGGCGGTCAGCGCGTGCACGTGCTTGGGCAGGAGAGGGATGAAGGAGGGTTCAGGCAGCAGGGCGAATCCCTGGGCTGCGGCCGAGGTCAGAGCGGTCGGCTTCTCGCTGAAGAGAAACAGCGCACCTTCGCGCGCGCCTGCCGCTTCGATGATGGCCGAGAGCATGCGCCGCGAAGTTTCACTGAACTCCTGCTCGCCCGTCAACTCGGGTCCGAGTTCAGAGAGCGCTTCTACCGTGCGCAGAAGCCGCCGGAAATTGTTAATCTGTACTGCCACCTTTTAGTGGTCAGCGAAAAAAACCAGAGCAGAATGAGCGTATCACGCAGGAAATGCACGCCGCGAGTGTGGATTGTTGGTTAGTTTGGTGCTGTGACGTTAGCCTGAAAGAGTTTACGAGTTGGATTCTGGTCGCCGATTGAGGGCAAGGTAGATCGGACATGGCGCAAGTGCACAGGGGTGCTTCAGTGCTGGTCGCAGGCGGGCGCGGTTTCATGGGTCGATCCGTATGCGCGCTTCTCGAGGCGGAAGGTTATCGTATTCTTTCTGTGGATCAGGCGAATGATCACGCACCGCATTTTAGTTCTGCCCGCTCACGCCGGAATTTGCAGTGCGACCTTGCCGACTCCGCACAAGTACGGAAGTTGTTTGCCACGGAGTCAGTCGACGGAATCATTCACTTGGCTGCCGTCTTGCCAACCGCGGCGCAACGCGACCCACTCCTGGCAACGCGAGTAAATATCGACGGCGGCCTCAATCTGCTGGAGATGGCCCGGCAGTTTGCCGTGCGCCGTTTCGTATTCGCCAGCTCCCTGAGCATCTATGGAACACATTCGCTGGAAGAGTGTGTTTCGGAGGAGCACCACGCCTACCCGGAAGATCTCTACGGTGCAGCAAAGCTATACATCGAGCGACTGGGAGAGGCCTATCGGCAACAACACGCGCTGGATTTCGTGAGCCTTCGTATCGGGCGAGTGGTCGGTCCCGGTGCGCAATCCGAGTCGTCCGCCTGGAGAAGCGAGATTTTCGAGCATCTCGGAACCCAAGAGCCCAGGGAGGTTATTGTCCCCTTCAGAGCTGCAGGGCGACTCTTGCTTGTCCATGTAGATGATGTCGCGAAGATGCTGCTTACTCTACTGCATGCGGGACCAACGAAGCATGCGGTTTACAACGCGTGCTGTGAATCCGTGTGCGTGGCAGATTTGAAGCACGAGCTGGAGCGGCTGAACCCGAACATCACGCTGAGAGTGGGAACCGGAAATGCCGTGGGAAATCCACAATTATTGAATGCCACGCGTTTCGAGTACGAATTCGGTTTTCGTCCTGTGCGCATATCCGAGCAATTGCGGCGCGCAGCAGGGAAGTCAAACGCCTCTTAAAAATGTTCCTTTAACTCCGCAAATTGTCCAACGATAAGCAATCGCTGCGACGGCGGCGCTGTATTCACTTCCTCATGTTCAAGAATCCAAGTGCTCCCGTGCGGCACAAAGACGGCGTGGAGGCCCGCGGCAAGCGCAGGATTGATATCGGACTTCGGACTATTTCCCACCATCCAAGTAGAATCGTGCGCAAGTTCGTATTTCTCCATCAAGCACGAGTATGCACCCACATCTTTCTCAGCCACGATTTCGAGCGCCGAGAAATACTCCTTCAATCCCGACCGTTCCACCTTCCCGGTTTGCTCGGCGATCGCGCCCTTGGTCATCAGGATGAGGTGGTGCCGCGCAGAAAGGTACTGCAAAGTCTCAGGCACCTCCGGCAAAATTTCCACGGGATGATCGGCAACGGTGTGCGCAAAGCTGTGGATCTGCGCGTGCAGCTCGGGAGTAACGGGATGGGCGCTGAGCCGCTCGAATGTCTCTACCAATGCGTGCGCAAAGCTGTGCAGGCCGTAGCCGTGCTTTACGATGCACTCTCGTTCCACATCATTCAGCACCTCTCGTACCTGTTCAGCAGAAAACTCGTGATGATTCAGAAAAGAAATAAAACGAGCGATCGCCCGCTCGAAATAAATATTGTTTTCCCAAAGCGTGTCATCGGCGTCGATCAATAGCGTTTGGGCAACATCGGAATTGTTAGGAGTGCCGTTCAAGTCGTGCTCCTCTAAGGAATCGCTTGTAGCTCCTAGCTACTAAGCAAATCGCAGACGTGGCTGCGGCAATTCGCGCTTTAGGAATACAGCAGAAGAGCGGCTGTAACCCTGATCCGAAGACCGTAAGGTCTCAGCCAGAAGCTAGGAGCCAGCAGCGCTCACCCAACCCAATCCACCCGCGCTTCCGGTCCAATGATCCCCGCCTTATGCCCCATATCGAACAGCCGCCGAACCGCCTCGCGGCCTTCCGGACCGTAGTCGAGGGTGCGCTCGTTTACATACATCCCGACAAATTTGTCGGCGAGCTGAGCATCAAGATCGCGAGCGAACTGCATGGCATAGCTGAGCGCCTCCTCGCGATGATCGAGAGCGTATTGGATACTGTCGCGCAGCGCGGTAGAAACGGACGACATGAGTTGTGGCCCCAGAGCGCGCCGGATTGCGTTGCCGCCTAGCGGCAAAGGCAGGCCCGTAACCTTCTGCCACCACTTTCCAAGGTCCACGATGCGGTGCAATCCCGACTTGTCATAAGTGAGCTGGCCCTCGTGGATGATGAGCCCAGCCTCATACTTACCCTCGAGCACCTGCGGAATAATCTGATCAAAGGGAACAACCTCGGTCTCAACCCCTGGGGCAAAAAGATTGAGCGCCAGATATGCCGTAGTCAGCGTCCCGGGCACGGCAATCCGCTTTTTCTTGATCTCGCTCGCCGTGAAAGCCCGGCTGGCCACGACCATCGGGCCGTAGCCTTCGCCCACACTTCCGCCGCTCGACAATAGAGCGTAGTTCTCCTGAATGTACGGATAAGCATGAAAAGAAATCGCCGTCACATCGTAGACGCCGTCGTGAGCTCTGCGGTTAAGCGTCTCGATGTCGCAAAGCGTGTGGGTAAAACGCAAGCCGGACACGCGGACTTTATTGGTAGCCAGACCGTAGAACATAAATGCGTCGTCCGAGTCCGGGCTATGCGCCACCGTGATCTCGCGCGCTTCTCTCGACTTATTACCGCGAGAGACTCCCTGCTCTTGTTCGGAAACAACTGTCATGTTGACGGAATCCAATCTGCTCATGCCTGAACTTCCGGACTACGCCGAAGTCGCGTAGCCAGCGCGGCCGCCATCATCCCTTTGATCACTTCCGCAAAAACAAACCAATAAAGCCCCCAGCGCAGCGCTTGCGACACGGAGTGAGTCAGCACCGCCAGCCACGTTAAGCCTCCGGTGAAAAGAACAACCTCGCCCAGCAACCCCGCGGCCGCAGCTCGGGCAAAGCTCTTTTGCCCGCGTTCCATGACGAACCCGGTCAAGCCTGCCACGAGAGGGTAGGCCAGCAGAAATCCGCCGGTCGCACCCATTAACTGCGCGAGTCCACCGGGACCGACAGGATTGAACACCGGGAGACCGATCGCACCTTCCGCGAGATAAAGGAGCAGCGCCGCGAAACCGCGCTTGCTCCCCAGCAACATTCCCACCAGCAGCACGCCAAAGTTTTGCACGGTCAGCGGTACCGGCGTGAAAGGTAGAGGGATAGTAATTCGCGCACACAGCGCCACGAAGAAACTGGCTCCGACAACCAAGGCTATTTGTCGCGCCACTTCGACGCTGCGTCCCTGCGAGGCACCTAATGCCTGAATTGCCGGTTTTATCATGAAATTTCCTTGGATGGGCGACGCCCGATCATTATTCAGTTGTGCCGGATTGAGGCCCGCGTTCTTCGCCCAACGATCCTTCCTGGGACGCGTGTAAGTCCTTCAAGCGGCGATGCAGCCTCATGTATAGGGCCATGGCGACACACACCACGACCAGGGTACTCACACCTAGGATCAGGAACCACCAGATCATCCGCACAGCTGATTAGGATATCAGATGATGGTTAGCTTTAGAAAAGGACTGGGACACATGTCTGGAAGCACCGCCAGATTGGTCTTACCCGGCTTGTCGCTCGGCTTTCTTTTGCCGCATCATCTCGACACGCTTGGCCAAAAGTTGCAGGCGGTCTCGTCCATACTTGGTGCGCGTGGCCACCTCTTCCAGATTATGGAAAGCTTGTGGGTCCCCAAGCTTCTCTCGCAATTCCTTCAGGATGGGTTGCACTTTAGCGAAGATTAGAAACATTTCACCGCTAAACGCCGGTTCGAGAAAAAGCTCTTCGTTCAGAACGCCCTTTAGGACGAACGAAGCGGTCATACCCCAGTAGCCAAGAGCCTGCCGCAGCCAATTGTTCTCTTGCGTACCGGCGGCTTGGGAGACTCGCAGGAATTCGTCAGCGCTCTGCGGGAAAAATTCGGCACCCCACCAATGCCGGGCCTTCCGCATTTCTGTTTCGCGGCGCAGATCGTAAAGCTGGAGAATCAGTTGGGCATCAGCTACCGTAGGTTTCTTGGCCATAATTTCCTCCGCGAAATTATAACTGGTCTCAGAACGTTGTTCGGGGTTGCCTTAGCAACTCATGCCATCCCTGCGCATCAGTAAATTTCGAGATTGTGACCCGCGACCACTTTTCCCTTGTAAGCCTGTCGCACTTCTTTCAGCAATTGCTCTTCGCTTCCTGCTTGCCGGCACTCATCTGTGCGCGCCTGATCGCAGCCGGGATTCGCTCGATGGTAAGCGGCTCTTTTCTCCCCATAATCCATGTCGTCAGCATGACGTCCGGCAATCCCAGCGTGTGATCAGAGTGCAGATACATGATGAAACCGATTCTCAGGGCCACAGTGTCCAAGCCCAGCACACCCTTCTGGCGGGCGGCAGCAGCTGGTCGCACCACCCCGG
This sequence comes from Acidobacteriota bacterium, assembly GCA_003225005.1. Lineage (GTDB taxonomy): Bacteria > Acidobacteriota > Terriglobia > Terriglobales > Acidobacteriaceae > Sulfotelmatobacter. Next base: position 44,653 of record QIAN01000209.1, read on the forward strand.
TGATACGGCGTACCGTTCACGATGATGGCCGTGCCAGGTCCGGAGCGCTCCGGATCCGGCAAAGGCGTCCCCGTGCCCGGAGAACAATTTGGGTTTTAGGGATTGCTTTGCTCGGTGCTTGTGACGTGCCATGCCGCACAAAAAGACAAAAAAGTGCCAGTTGCATTAAGCGCCTGGGCCGCCATTTTGTTGTCGTAGGCGTGTTCCCCCGCCGGAGAATCTATGCCGAAGTCGCTGCGGCTTCTTCCGCTGGCGCGGGCCGCTCATAATCGCACTCTTTGTTCGGGCAGGCGACTACGGTGCCGGCCTTCAAGTTCTTCAAAACCAGATATTCGTTGCCGCAACTCGTACACTTTTCCGCAATCGGCTTGTGCGCAGAGGTGAATTTGCACTTGGGATAATTGCCGCATCCATAAAATGTATTGCCCTTGCGCGCCCGCTTTTCGACGAGTTCGCCATCCTTGCACTCGGGACACTTCACGCCGATATAGTTCTGCTTCACGTACTTGCACTCCGGATACCCGCTGCAAGCCGTGAATTCGCCGTAGCGTCCGTGGCGGATCATCATATTCCGACCGCATTTCGGGCATGGCTCATCGAGCGGAATGTCTGGAACTTTCTTGCCTTGATCCAGCCGCCGCGTGGTCTTGCAGTCCGGATATCCAGTGCAAGCCATGAATTGTCCGAAGCGCCCGCGCTTCAAAACCATTACGCGGCCGCAGTTCTCGCAATATTCCTCCTGCGTAGTCTCCTGCACGTCGGCCGAGTCCAGATCAGGCAGATTGATTGGATTTTCTTTCGTAAACGTGCAAGTGTTCGGATCTTCCTTATCGTAAGTGCTGCACGCATAGAACGATCCGTGCTTGCCCCACTTGATCACGAGCGGTGCTCCGCAGCGCTCACACTTCTCGTCCGTGGGCTTCTCCATCCGCTTGATGTTTTCCATATGCTTTTCGGCATAGCGGAGATCCTTTTGGAACTTTTTGTAGAAGTCAGCGAGAGTATCGGTCCATTTCTCTTTACCTTCTTCGATCTGGTCGAGGTCCTCTTCCAACCGTGCCGTGTACAAAATGTCGAAAATGTCGGGGAAGTTTTCGACCAGCAAGTCGGTCACAACCAGTCCAATCTCGGTGGGAGTGAATTTGCCAGCCAGCTTCTGCGCGTACTGCCGCTCCTGAATGGTGGTGAGAATAGCGGCGTACGTGGACGGTCGGCCGATCCCGCGTTCTTCTAATTCTTTGACCAGCGAAGCCTCGTTGTAACGCGGAGGCGGTTCGGTGAAGTGCTGTTCCGGCTTCAGAACCTTGAGTGTGAGTTTCTGGCCAGCTTCCAGCGGCGGAAGCTTGTGCTTCAGTTCCTCGTCTTCCTCGTCCTTGCCTTCCTTGGATTCTTCATAGACTCTGAGGAAGCCATCGAACTTCAGCACAGACCCGGTCACGCGGAACCAGAAGATCCCGTTACCATTCTTTGTTCTTGCATCAATGTCCACCGTAGTCTGATCGAATACGGCGGGCATGATTTGCGAAGCCACAAAGCGTTGCCAGATCAGCTTGTAGACCTTGAACTCATCTTCTTTCAAGTACTGCTTGATCTGGTCGGGATGGCGCATTGCCGAAGTCGGACGAATGGCTTCGTGTGCCGCCTGCGCTTCCTTCTTCTCCTTATATGTGTTCGGCGTTTCAGGCAGGTACGGCTGTCCGTACTCCTTGCCGATATACTCTCGGACTTCCTGAACAGCATCCGGAGACACGCGGGTCGAATCCGTACGCATGTAGGTGATAAGCCCGACTAGGCCTTCTTCGCCCAATTCCACGCCTTCATAGAGACGCTGAGCAATCATCATCGTGCGCTTGACGCTGAAGCGCAGCTTGCGGGCTGAATCCTGCTGCAACTTGCTGGTGGTGAATGGCGGAGCGGCATTGCGGCGACGCTCTTTCTTGTCCGCGGTACGAACCACCCAGTCGGCGTGTTCCAGTGCCGCGCGAATCTTCTCCGCATCCTCGCCGTTCGTGACTTCAATCTTCTCTTCGCCCTTGCCCAAAAAACGGGCGTCGAACGCCGGAGGCTTAGGGGCAGCGAGGTTGGCATCAATGGTCCAATATTCTTTCTTTTCGAACGCCTTGATTTCGCGTTCCCGTTCAACAATCAGGCGCAAGGCCACGGTCTGCACTCGGCCCGCGGAAAGCCCACGGCGAACCTTGTCCCACAATAAAGGCGACACCTGGTAGCCCACCAGTCGGTCCAGGATGCGGCGTGTCTGCTGCGCATCCACGAGATGCTGGTCAATGTCCCGCGGATGTTCGAAAGCTTCCTGCACCGCGCGCTTTGTGATTTCGTTGAACGTCACGCGGCGAATGCGCTGAGGTTCTCCGTCTTTCTTCTTTTTCTTCTTCTTTTTACTCTTCGAACCGTTGTCGCTCAGCTCCTCCGCCAGGTGCGCGGCGATAGCCTCCCCTTCGCGGTCTGGGTCAGGAGCCAGATAGATGGCGTCCGCCGACAGCGCCAGCTTCTTCAGCCGAATGAGGACTTTCTCTTTGCCTGGAATAACCACGTACTCTGGCTCAAAGTCGTTGTCAGTATCAACCCCAAGAACGCTCTTAGGCAGATCCTTGACGTGCCCCAGCGAGGCCTCGACAGTGAAGCCCTTACCCAGATACCTCTGGATGGTCTTCGCCTTGGCCGGCGACTCGACGATGACTAAACCCTTCGACAATTCTTCCTCATTGATAACGGTACTCGAATTTGACCCTAGCACGAAGTTGGCCGCGGCAACAAGTTACCGGGCGAGAGCTTCTGGCTGCTAGCTCCTAGCATCTCGCTAAAATCGGACTCTGCAGACATTGGATGAGAGAGGCTACATTCGCTGCACTCGAGCCCCTTCCCCTCCCAATCGTTGAACTCATCGGCAGTAAGAAAGTGCAAATCTTTGGCGGGCAGCAGGTGGTATTCCACTTTGCTCGCCGAACTGCGCGCAACTTAAGGGAACCTCTTCATCTCGGAATCTGATCTCCGACCACACGCTTCCGCAAGGTTCGCGCCGACGAGGAGGAGGCGCGTCGCAGTTGGCTCGTCAAACCGTACATCTCCTCTTTCGGGAATGTGTGTCTTTGTTCGTATACAAACAATGTCGTTCATGAGCCTCGGTCCATACTCGCGGATCTTTGAAGTCCTCCATCGGTCACCGCCTCGTTTGAGCCAGAAGCCCGTAGCTAGAAACTAGTCGCTGTTCTCAAAAGCTTCTTACAAAATTCTTCCCGGACATCTGCCTCACTTTCCCCGCCAACTCCAATTCAAAGAGCGACGCCGCAAAAATTTCCGAAGGCGACATTTCTGTCTCCAGTTGCTCCACGATTTCATCCATGTGCGTTGTTTGGTCGGCCTTGAGCAGGCCCAGGATCCGCTTTTCGTGGGGTGGAAGCCCTTCGTCTGGAAATGGGATGCCGAAGATGGGCGGCCGGATTCATCGCCGGCGGGCCGGACCAGCACAACTCGTACTGCTGCAAGGAGATCCTCTCACACGTCCTTCCACGTCGCGACCAGCTCCGCGCCTTGTTTAATCAGGGTGTTCGGACCCAAGAATTCTTGTTTGTGCCATTGCCAGGGACAGAAACACATCACGATTTTGCGCAAGAGAGCATCGTGCAGTGATACGCGTGCCGGAATATTCCGCAGCCTACTGGTTTCCGCGCCCGGCGCCGGACCGAGGCCGGGCGTTAGCGCAATGGCCACCCCTCCAACAAATGAGTGGCGCTTGGCGATGTAGCGACTGAGATAGGGACAGATGACTCCACAACGAGCCCGCCGTCTTCGGCAGACTCTTAAATCTCGTTAACCGCTCCTGACTGGCACTTCAGCGGGACGGTTCTCGGCAACGCGCCGACAGTACTCACTTCGCGAAAGCTCGCTCAAGGGAAGATGTCACAATGGTTTGCTAGAATCGGTCAAGACATGAGCCGACTGCGCATCTCTGCAATTTCTTACCTCAACACCGCCCCCTTGATGTGGGACTTCGAGCATGGCCAGACGGGTAGCCAATTCGACATTGCCTACACGCTGCCGTCAGGCTGCGCTCAGGCTCTGGAGCGGGGAAGTGCCGATATCGGAATTATTCCCGCTGCCGCCTACGCGACCATTCCCGGTCTGCAGGTGTTGCCGGGCGTTGCTATCGCATCGCGCCGCCCAGTTCGATCCATTTTGCTCGTAAGCAAAGTGCCAATCGAGAATGTCCGCACGGTGGCTTTGGATACCTCTTCCATAACATCAGTAGCCCTGGCAAAAGTGTTGTTCGAGAAGTGGCTTGGCGGCGGAAGAAAGTTCACATCCATGGCGCCAAACGTGGAGAGAATGCTCGCAGTCCACGATGCAGCGCTTGTGATTGGAGATCCAGCGCTACAAGTGGATCGCACGCGTTACCTGACCATCGATCTCGCCGAAGAATGGATTCGCTATACCGGCAAGCCTTTTGTGTTTGCTTTCTGGGCGATTCGCGAAGCGGCACTGCGAGAGGCTGAGTCGTCGCTGGATCTGGCAGCGATCTTCCAGCAATCCCGCGACCACGGACTTCGTCCCGAAAGCCTCGATTACATAGCCCATGAGTGGGCGCCACGCTTGAGAATCAGTGAACCTGACGTGCGCAGCTACCTCACCGAAAATATTCACTACCAACTTGATGTGGGATGCCTTGAGGGCTTGCAGTCGTTTTACAGTTACGCCGTCGAAATTGGAGCACTGCCCACGGTACCGCCGGAAATTGTCTTCGCTGGCACCAAGGCCGCAATTACGTAGCATGTTTTACGAGCTGACCTGTAAACTCCATTCCAGCCTGAATGCTGCCGCATCTACATCCGCTTCTTATAATTTCTATCTTGCGGCAACTGCGCCGACTGGGGGGAGTCGGCCTTGTCTTGCTGGGAGTCGCGGACAACTCCGTGATTCCGCTGACCGGCAGCATGGACGTCCTCACCATATATTTGGCTGCGCGCCATCGCCAGACGTGGCAGTACTACGCGCTGATGGCGACGCTGGGCGCCGTGATTGGCGGCTACATTACTTATGCTTTGGCCCGAAAAGGTGGCAAGCAGGCGATGGAGCGCAAGCTCTCGAAACCGAGAGCGGCGAAGGTTTACGCAACGTTTGAACGATGGGGCTTCTGGGCCGTCGCGGTTCCTGCTCTGCTGCCGCCGCCATTTCCTTTTGTTCCGTTCCTGATCGCCGCAGGCGCTTTGCAGTACTCGCGGGAGAAATTCCTCGGCGCTTTGACGCTGGGCCGCTTGGTTCGCTACTCGATCGTTGCGGGACTGGGAGCGCTTTATGGAACTCACATCGTTCGCTTTTTCTCGCGCTACTACGAACCGGCACTGACCATTCTGATTGGCCTTGCCGTCCTGGGAGGCGTGCTGACGTTGATCCAGTACCTTCGCTGGAAAACTTCCTCTAGTGTCCCTGCCCGCCCGTAGAGAAACGTAGCTTGCAACGTCTTCGTTCGCCGTCGGGCAGGACGAAGCAAGCTACGTATCTGCAGTTCTGAATCATTTCCCGAATTTGGCGCAGCGCGCGGTGCTCCGTTAGAATAATCGGGTAACTGGCCATGTCTCTCACCAAGCAACAAGCTTTGGAAATGTTCCAGTCCGATGACCTGATAGGCATCGGGATGGAAGCAGACTCCGTGCGCCGCAAACGTCATCCCGAGGGCGTGGTCACCTACATCATTGACCGCAACATTAATTACACCAATTACTGTACCGAGTACTGCACTTTCTGTGCCTTTTATCGTCCGCTGAAAGGGCCTGCGGCGAAAGAAGGTTACATTCTTGAGTTCGATACCATCTATGACAAGATCCGCGAGACCGTCGAACTGGGCGGCACTGGAGTGCTGATGCAGGGCGGGCTGCATCCTGATCTCAAGATCGATTGGCACGAGAAAATGCTGCGCGGGATCAAGGAACGCTTTCCCAAGATCCATCTGCATTGCTACTCCGCGTCGGAAATTATCGCCATTGCGGAGTACAGCAATCTCAGCATTCGTGACACCATTCTGCGGCTGCGTGATGCGGGTCTCGACTCCATTCCTGGCGGCGGGGCGGAGATTTTGGACGACGAAGTCCGCTACAAAATCGCGCGGCTCAAATGCCTTAGCGAAGACTGGCTCAACGTGCATCGCACCGCGCATCAAATCGGCATGCGTACCACCGCGACCATGATGTTTGGCGTGGGAGAAAATTATGAGCACCGCGTCAACCACTTCCAGCGCCTCTACGAACTGCAACAGGAAACGGGCGGGTTCACGGCGTTCATCCCGTGGAGCTTTCAGCCGCAAAACACTGCCTTGGGCGGACGGCACTGGGACGAAGCCACGGCGGTCGATTACTTGAAGGTCCTCGCCATCTCGCGACTTTATCTTTCGAACTTCCTCAACGTGCAATCGAGCTGGGTCACACAAGGACTCAAAGTCTGCCAGATGGGTCTGCGTTTTGGCGGGAACGATGTGGGCTCGGTGATGCTCGAAGAAAACGTGGTTCGCGCCGCCGGAGTGACTAACTGCACGACCGAAGAAGAGTTGCGAAGGATCATCCGCGACGCTGGGTTTCGTCCTGCACAGCGAGATACGCTTTATCGGCAGTACTTCCTTAACTAGGCGTTCAGCTTCTATCCGGAAGGGCCTCAGACGCTAAAGCCCATAGCTATACTCTGGGCTTATCGCAGCACCGAAAAAGCGCTGCGCCACCCAAAATTAGATCTTGTTACCGAGGATCCATTCCCTAAGGGCAGCAGGCGACTTTCACCGGTCAGTGTCTCCGCCTACCAGCCTTTGCGCTCGCGCAGTTTGCTGACGTGTGCGGCGTGGTGAATGCTGTGCCATGCGTGCAACTGTATGGCGTCATCAATTCGCAACTCACCCCGTTGAGGATGGCGGAAGGTGGGCGCCAAGCCACTTTCAGTTAGCGACTCACGCAGAATGACCCACCGAGCATGCAATGCGGTGAGAAGATCGACTGACAAATTAACTGGAGCCTCGCGTCCGTCAGCAGTTTCGGACCACAAGTCCTCTTCATAGGTCTTGATGGCAGGCCTGTCCTCGGTCTAAGCGAGTTTGAAGCGCGTGAAGCCGTTTAGCGGGGCATCGGCCAGGTGATGCACAACTTGCCTCAGCGTCCACCCGTCTTTTCGATAACGCGTATCCAGCTGCTCCTCAGACAAGCCGAGTAGGGCGGTGCCCAGTTTGGCCGGCGCTTCAGCCATCTGCTCGATCCACATCGTCCGCTTCTGAGGGGTGGCGTCGGGATCAATTCGAAACTCTCCTACGGGATATCGGATTTCATCGACTACGGCTGCCGTGACCATCGTTCTCCTCCCATGTTGAGTGTGTGATCCGAGGCGAACATGCCAGGGTCGTCGAGACAAAATATGGGAGATAAAGTGATCTGAGGACATCCGATTCTTGCGTTATGAGAGTCGGTTTTCGAAACCCAGGCGCATCCGACCGCGGCTGAGCCATGATGAAGAAATCTAGCAGGATTGTTAAGATTGAGCCTGCGGCACAGCAGCGAGCGTCTCCTAGTCCGCTGTGCATTCTGACAAGTCGAGGTCGTCTTTAATGTGCAGGAATATCAAGACTCTTTTCAATTTCGATCCGCCAGTCACCGACGAAGAGGTTCGGGCGGCTTCACTTCAGTTTGTGAGAAAAATCAGCGGGTTTAACAAACCGTCGAAGGCGAACGAAGCCTCGTTTCTGGCTGCCGTCGATGAGGTAGCCGGCATCTCGAGTCGTCTTCTCCGTTCGCTCGAAACCAACGCGCCACCTAAGAATCGGGAAGAAGAGGCAGCAAAGGCGAAAGCTCGCGCCGCCGAGAGGTTCGGGGCTTGAGTACCGACACACAGACTTTCGTGAGAATAAATCCACGTCTCGAAAGGCGCGACACCCAAGGTTTTTGGCAAACATCGGGAACCGTAGGCTTACTGCCCCCAAGGAGTGATGCGCCTGAAGAACAGCCACGCTCATGACGCCGATTAGCGTGGAGGCTGTCAGAAATCAAGCTCAACGACACCGCCCTTCGGTTTGGAGCGATAGGAAAGCCCTAACCTCAGGAATAAAGCCCACATTTTTTGTGGTGTGGAGGGGCACGGCTGAAGCCGTGCCCGTTCCAAAAGGGCCTTAGAGAAACTTCATCAGTGCGTCGGTCGCGGCCTTTGGATTTTCTTCCAGGATCCAATGTCCCGTGTCTTTGAGCACTACCACAGTTATGTTCGTTGCCACCAATTTCATTTGTTGTACAAGCGCATTTCCCAGTGACTTCCTCGTCGCCGATCGAGAGGACCGGCATGGTCAGCTTGGTGTGGGAGAGTTGGGCAAAATCCTTGGCGGCCTGCGGGAATGAAACGAAGTAGGCCCAGCCGGCGCGCATGCGTCCGGGACGGGCGTAGGCCGCGGCGTAAGCTTTTCGGCCGGCTTCAGGAATGGAGCACGTTTTGTCGACAGCGAAGTTGTTCCAGAAGTGCTCGAAGTAAATCCGCTCGCGTCCCTGCACCAGGGCTTCCGGTGTCGGCCCGTTGAAACGGAAGTGCCAGATTGCAGGATTGTTGTAGACCGCCTCCCACCCGTCGACGCCAGGCAGGAAGGCGTCCATGACGACCAGTTTCTCGACCTCCGCGGGGAACTGCGCGACATAGGCATAAGCGACCACCAGACCGATGTCGTGCCCGCTCCAGGCGAAAGTTTTACACGCACTCGCAACTAGATACTCGTGTCCATGTTCGTCCCAATGAAAATCTGTACGCGCGCTGGAAAAGAAGAAAAGATGCTAACTCTCTGAAAATACGGCATTGCTTAACCGCGTGCCCAGATCCCGTGTGGCTTGGCAAGAGAATTGCTTCCGGTCTCAGCGGGTTGCTCGATGGGTCAGGAGGTGTTTTATGTCCGCTGCCGACCCGGAATTCCTTCGACTGCTGAAGAAAGATATCGACTACTTTGAGCGCGCCGTTGAGCGCTTCGAAGAATTGGTTCCGCGAGTGAGCGCACCGATCCAAGATCAATGGAGATTGCAGGCCACAGTGCGGCGGAACTTTGCCATGGAGCTTGAAATTCTTTTGGACAAGGCGGAGGAGTGCGCGAGTGAGTCCGCGGCCCCAGGGCGGAACAAAAGCGGAAAAAACGACGGAGACCCGAAGCACTCCGATTCGGCGCCATACTAGCTCCCCGGGATTTAGTTTTTCGTTACCTTCCCGACGGCCCATTTTTGGTCCAACGGATTTGCTCCGATCGATCTCTTGGGCTCAACAAATCTAGTAGTCCTAAATTCTCTCGACACTGCGTTACACGAAGGCTTGCATCGCCAGGACTTCCTTCGTGCGCCTCTGTGTCCTTTTGTGGTTATTTTGGGACCTTGCCAGGGAACGCGAAACGGTCAATAAGCTCGAATCCGGTAGAATAAAGGTTTTGACCGGACCTCTTGCTGACTTCTGATCCCAACCTGTTGCTTTCGATGCTGGCTGTATGGGCTGCCCCCCGCGGCATTGGACAGTACATCCGCCAGCATTTTCTGGATAGGACTTTTCAGGGTCTATATCACGCCAATGCTTTCGACCTGGGATTGCTGATTCCTTATTTCGTTGTCCTGGTTCTGCTGGCTTCGTATGGCCTGCACCGCTACATTCTGGTCTACCTCTATTACAAGCACAGGGACAACCGCACGACCGAGCCGGCAGCGCTGTTCGACGACTTGCCGCGGGTCACGGTGCAACTGCCCATCTTCAACGAGCAGTATGTTGTGGAGCGGCTGCTCGATGCGGTTTCGAAGCTAAAGTATCCGCGGGAGAAGCTGGATATACAGGTACTCGACGATTCAACCGACGAGACGATGGACGTGGCGCGAAACCTGGTCGAACGCTATGCCGCGCTGGGCAACCCCATCACCTACCATCACCGCACGAACCGCGAAGGCTTCAAAGCCGGAGCGCTGGCTGAAGGCATGAATATCGCCAAGGGAGAGTTCATCGCCATCTTCGACGCCGACTTTACGCCCCCAGGAGACTTTCTGTTGCGCACCATTCATCACTTCACCGATCCGAAAATCGGTATGGTGCAGACGCGGTGGACGCACATCAACCGGAATTACTCTTTTCTCACGCAGGTGGAAGCTATTCTTCTCGATGGCCACTTCGTGCTCGAGCACTCCGGACGCGCCCGCAGCGGTGTGTTCTTTAACTTCAACGGCACGGCCGGCGTCTGGCGGCGGAAAGCCATCGAGGAAGCCGGAGGCTGGCAGCACGATACGTTAACCGAGGACACCGATCTCTCTTATCGCGCGCAGCTTAAAGGATGGAAGTTTATTTATTTGCAGGATGTGGAGTGTCCCGCCGAATTGCCGGTGGAGATGACTGCGTTCAAAACGCAGCAAGCTCGATGGGCCAAGGGACTAGTGCAGACGGGAAAAAAGATTCTTCCGCGGGTGTTGTGCAGCAATGCGCCGTGGCGCACCAAGGTCGAAGCCTGGTATCACCTGACAGCCAATTTGAGCTATCCGCTGATGGTCGTGCTTTCAGTGTTGCTGTTACCGGCCATGGTGATTCGCTTCTACCAGGGCTGGTTTCAGATGGTGTATATCGATCTGCCATTGTTTCTGGCTTCCACATTTTCCATCTCAAGTTTTTATCTGGTTTCGCAACGCGAACTGTTTCCAAAGACCTGGCCGCGAGCATTGATATACCTGCCATTTCTCATGGCGTTGGGGATTGGATTGACAGTCACTAACACCAAAGCCGTGATCGAAGCACTGATCGGAAAGGAGAGTGCGTTCGCGCGTACGCCTAAGTATCGCGTTGAGTCGAAGCTGGACAAAGTTGGCGCGAAACGATACCGCAAACGGCTGGGATGGGTGCCTTGGGTGGAGTTGTTAATCGGGGCTTATTTCGCGCTGACGGTCTATTACGCGATAGAAAATGAAAATTACATCACCGTGCCATTTCTTGTGCTGTTCGTGGTCGGATATTGGTACACCGGCCTGATGTCTCTGTTGCAAGGCCGATTTGCCGGCGTCTCGTTGAGCTCGGAAACCCATACCAAGCCATTTCCAGTTGGAGTTTAGCTCTACCGGGGTGATTTTCTCGGAGTTGTGTCGTCTCCCGCTTGTAACTTTTCTCAGCGGCAGCCATCGGATGAGGCAGTCGGGAATGAGTTCGGATTCCCGATGAGGGAGCAACTGTCATGAAGGCATCCATACTCTCGTTAGTGCTGGCGCTAGGCCTGGTTCCGTCCGCGTTCGCGGGCGAGAATTTGCGACTGAATCCCAAACTCGACTACACGAGCGACAGTCAGGACGGACCCTTGATCACCGGCGAGCGTATGGACGACGGGGTTTCTGCTGGGAAGCCCGCCTACATCCTCCTGTATGGAGAGGGCTGCTACAACTCTAAGCGCAGGCGCGCCGCACTGTCAGTCTGTATGAGAAATACAAGGGCCGCGTTCAATTCGTAATTGTGGACCTCGACCATCCGCTCTCGGATGCCCAGCAAGGACTACAAAAGAAGTATTACCGTGGCTATATTCCCCACGTGGTTGTGCTCAATGCTGCGGGCACAGCGCTGTATAAGGCATCGGGTGAAATGGATGAAACGGCAATCTCGGGCCTTCTCGATAAGGCATTGCGCTAGCCATTACCTTTCCTTCGCTGGGTCCCTCAGTTACAATTCCGCAGTTGCTATCGGCTTGTGACGCTCATGGCATTTAACCGCGGCAGGTTCTGAGGAGGATCCCATGCCCCTCTCACGAAGGCTATACTCTCTGCTTTGTCTCGCGGCTTTAGTTGTGCCGCTCATCAACTGCGGTTCCGCACATGATTCCGACGAACATTACATCTTCGTCGCCGCCAATGTCCAAGTTCCTTACTGGCAGGCGGCAGCAGCAGGCTTCTCCAAGGCCGGGGAGCAAATGAAGGTGCAATCCATTTTCGTAGGCCCGAATAGCTACGATCCGAAGGCCGAACGCGATGCTCTGCAAGAGGCAGTGCGGAAAAAACCTACTGGCATTTTGCTGGCGGTGACCGATCCTGCTTTGTTGAAGGACGATATCGACAAGGCCATTGCGGCTGGAATTCCGGTAATCACATTGGATTCAGACGCGCCCGGCAGCAAGCGGCTGTTCTTCATCGGGACCAATAATTACCAGGCGGGTCTTACCGGTGGGCAGCGTCTGGCACAGGAACTAAAAGGTAAAGGCAATGTCGTAGTCTTCACCATGCCCGAGCAGCGCAACATGCAGGACCGGCTCCGCGGTTACCGCGACGCGCTGGAGCGCCAGTCAGGAATAAAGGTTACTCGCGTAGTGGATATCCAAGGCGATCCGCGCATTGCTTTCGACACTACGACACAGATCGTGGGCAAGGAAAGAGACAAAGTGGACGCGTTTGTTTGCCTGGAAGCGCAATCTGGAAAAGAAGTTGCCGGCGTGCTGAACAGTTACCACGTCACCGGCAAAATGGTCATGGCGATGGACACAGATCCTGAAACGTTGGACTGGATCCAAAAAGGAATGATCGCCGGTACCATTGCACAAAAGCCGTACACGATGGCGTTCGTTGGGTTGCAGATGCTGGACGGACTGCACCACAACAAGCCGCCTTCTCTTGATACGGATTGGTCAAAAGACAGCTTTGCCCCAATCCCGTCCTTTGTGGACACTGGATCTGCGCTGATCGATACGAGCAATGTCGCGTCCTTTATTCAGGCGAAGGAGTCTTTGACTGGCGCACACAAGTGATCTGGGTGCTCCAAACTGGGAGAACTGAGGAGAAGGCGTTCGGAATGAGAAAACTGCTGCTCTTTTTTTGTTTTTTAAACCTCATTGTTGGTGCTTCTCTTTCCGCCGCAGCCCTTGATCGCCAGCCGAACGCCGACTATCGCGCTCGTCGCGAAGCACTCGCCAAGAAAGCATCTGGCGTGATTGTCCTGTTTGCGCCACTTGAAGCGGCCGATGAAGTCCACGGATTTCGCCAGGAGGACAGCTTCTTCTATCTGTCGGGCGCGACCGAGCCCGGTGCGGCGCTGCTCATTGTTTCGTCCGCGGAGGCCAAAGCGGATTCCCCGGCGCGCTCCTACGCAGAAATTTTATTTCTTCCACCTCGGAATCTGACGCAAGAGAAATGGACTGGTCCCAAACTTGGCCCGGAGAATCCCGATGCCACAAAGATTGCCGGTTTCGATCGGGTAGAAGCGATAGGCAAGCTGCCAGACGAAGTTACGCGATTCGTGTCCGGCGCTTTTCCGTCGATTTATACCGACGTGCCGGATCAGGGAGAGTCGGCGAGCACGATAGCCTTGGCATTTGTGAAACGGACCAACGCAATGCTTTCGTATCAGGACGTGAAGCCGATGCTGTCGTCGCTACGCACCTCCAAAGATCCGGACGAGGTGGGGTTGATCCGCAAAGCCGTGGACGCGTCTGTAGCGGCTCACTTCGCCGCTTTCAAAGCGGTAAGGCCGAGCGTAAACGAGCGCGAGATTTCGGCCCTCATGCAGTACGCTTGGGGCAGGCGTGGGTGTGAGCGTCCGGCTTATGCCCCGATCGTGGGCTCTGGGATTCATTCCACCGTACTTCACTACTCTGACGACAGTGCGACCATGAGGTCCGGGGACGTGGTTGTGATCGACGCTGCAGGAGAATATTCCATGTACGCGGCTGACATCACGCGCACGCTTCCTGTCGGCGGCCATTTCAGTGCGCGGCAGCGCGAGATTTACGACATTGTCCTGGGCGCGCAGCAGGCGGCGGTGGCGGCGTTTCAGTCGGGCAAATCGAGTATCTCGCGGAACGGCGCCAATTCGCTCTATCAGGTTGCCTATGACTACATCAATACACACGGCAGGGACCTGCATGGACAGCAGCTGGGGCAGTACTTCATTCACGGCCTAGGCCACTACCTCGGTCTAAATGTGCATGATCCGGGTGATTACAATGTTCCGCTCGGGCCAGGAATGGTTTTTACTATCGAGCCCGGCATTTATATCCCCGAGGAGAGCCTCGGCGTTCGCATCGAAGATGATTTTTACGTGGATAAAAATGGCAAGCTGATCAATCTTAGTGGTGCGCTGCCGGCTACGGCCGACGAGGTGGAGAAGGCGATGGTAGGGAAGTAGGACTGGGCTGCGCGAAGTTCACAAATTTACCATTTCAGTAGCAATTGGGAATGCCCGCAGGCGTTGGGAAGAGCTCCCGGCGAGCGACCATCCGGGAGTTACGCGTTGGTACGTTAGGAGCCGGTCCAATTCTCCCGGCTCACGAGCTCGATTACGCTCAGAGAAACATCCGGTGGGCGATGCATCTTTCGTCGAGCCTTTGGCCACGCTGTATCGTTGATCGGAACAGGCGCGAGAGAATACATAAATCGCTATGGTTTTCCGCATTCATCGGGCGGAGCGGCACGGATCGACCGTTCCCGGAATTGAGCTGATGACGCTCGTCTCAAATCATCACTTCCCGCGCCATTCCCATGACCAGTTCGGCATCGGAGTCGTGGCTTTCGGTGCTCAGCGCTTTTATTTTTGCGAATTTCACGGGAAAGAGTTTTTCAACAGCCACAGGCGATCACAACAACTACGCATTATAAAAGGGCGCCCCTTTGAGGTAGGTTTTGAGTGTCAGCCAAAACTTTACCGAAGGGAGCACCCACTA
>QIAN01000210.1 GCA_003225005.1 Acidobacteriota bacterium
TCGCGGCTGGAAAGCTGCAAGCCGACATAATTATTGGGGATCCCGATATAGGGTTGCGAGAGCCATGCCGTTCGTTCTGAGATGGAGCCGTCCGCGTACTGTTTTACGCCGCCAATGCGTACCCATTGGTCGCCGAAGCCTGTGTGAATCCCCGCGGCCATAAAATGATCGAGCGAAGCGGCGGAGACGTGACAATACAAACGCATCGCGAGTTTGCCGGCATCGCGTGCGTCCTGGTAGCCCTGAACGTCGTCAGTCGAGGCGTCGGCATCGCACGCGGAGGTGACTCCCTTGGTGACAAAGAGTTTGGAGATCAGTGCTGCGCCTTGGCAATGGTCCTCGCGCGTATTTTTATTCGAAATGAGCTTGAAAAAGGCTTGCATCCCGGCATCCGCCACGAAACCCATGAGGTGACCCGCGGCATCGTGCTCGAAGCGGCCACCCGCAGGATCGGGTGTCTGGTCGTTGACCTGCGCCAATTGCAGCGCCAAGGAACTCACGAAAGCCGTATGGCCACCGCGGTGCTGGACGAGCACCGGGTGATCGGGCACCGCCGCATCCAGATCACCCCGGTTGATGGGGCGCGGAGTTTTGCCGTCGTCGTACAAAAATCCGAGCACCCATTCTCCGGGTGGAGTCTGCAGCGCGCGCGCGTGCAAAACAGTTTGTATTTTTTCGATGGAGTCGCTGTCGCAGGCTACTTTGCGCAGATGCTGTACGCCTGACTCTACAGGATGGGCATGCGCGTCGTTAAAGCCTGGAAGCACACTCTTAAACGCGAGGTCAATTTTGCGCGTACGCGCGGTAGCCAGAGGCAGGACCTCGGCGTTCGAGCCCACGGCCAGAAGTCTCCCACTCCTAATGGCCACTGCCTGAGCTCGCGGCTGGGCTTCATCCACCGTCCAGATGTTTCCGTTATACAAAAGGGTTTCCGGCTCTTCTGTGCGCAAGAGTGGCAACGCCAGCAGGGTGCTCATACCTTGCATGAAATTCCGTCGAGAGAGTGGTCGCACCGCGACACCTCAAATTCGTCAAACAACAGCAGCGATTTAAGTGAACGCTCGTAGAGCATTATTGCTCAAGAGCCCATTCGCGCGATTTCGCAACTCGATGCGCGTGTCGTGTTGTCGGTTGTGGTCAGGCAAACCGGAAGTAACCGCATTACTTCTCGTTTGCCGACGGCCCGGAAGTATTATAGGTCAAGGAGTAGGAAGCCGTGACCACGCCTCGACACAAGGTTCACACTCCACTCGGCCGAGCCGCAGTCCAGATCTTTGCCACCAATGATCGCATGAACCAAATTCTCATCGAACATCTTGACCCTACCGCCTGGAAAGCCAAACCGCCCGGCAAGGCCCGCACCATTGCGGCGATCTTCACGCACATGCACAATGTCCGCTCCAAGTGGGTCAGGCTTACAGCTCCGCACCTAAGGGTTCCACGACACCTCAACCGCGCGCACTGCACGCCGCAGCAGGCCCGTGTGGGATTGGCGGAGAGCGCCGCTCGCTGCGAGGAGATGCTCGCCGAAGCGCTCGGCGGTTGTGGGGGCCGCGTCGAGAAGTTTCGTAGAGATGGCTGGGCTCAACCTTGGCCGGTTGGCGTGGAAATGCTGTGCTACATGCTTTCTCACGAAGCACACCATCGCGGGCAGGTGTGTATGCTCGCGCATCAGCTCGGATTCCCGTTGCCAAACCAGGTGGCGTACGGGATCTGGAATTGGGAAAAGCTGTGGAAAGAGTGCGGCTCCCCTGGCGGCCCCGGCTGCGATTCTTAAGGAATCGCTCAAGGGCACAGGCCGCTCCGAGGATGGGCTGCGCTGGTCGAGACTTCGCGCCCCAGCAACCTACTGTACTGGTCCCAAGTACTGGTCAAGCCAATTCAGCGTTTCCTTGATGAACTCGTTGCGCGGAAGATTGTGGCTGGTGTCGTCCGAGAAGATGTTTTTTCTAGTCGTCGCGAGATCCCAACAGTTGAAAGAAGACCTGCTGAGACGATTCGACCGCGAAAAATCCTTCAGACAGTCCTCGGCTTCAACGAACAGGATGGAAGAATCTATCAGAGTTGTTGGGAAGGAGACCTCTCGCGAGGAATACAAGGCGTTCAAAAGAGACGTCGGCTAGTGATGTACGAACTCTTCCACAAAATCGTCGAGCCATCTGCAAGCTGCATCCATCGCTAAAACCGCCAGGGATGGAGGACTCAAAATGCCTTAATTGATCTGCTGGTCTTTAGACAATCCCTGGTTAATGCTTTTTAACGTCTGAAATCCGTCTTTGACCACCGTTGTTTTGATGTTGTCTTTCGTAACGAGCACTGGTGTCATCAATATGGCAGGCACCTTTACCTTGCCGTTGCTTATGGTCCCAACCGCGTCTGTCTTTTCGCTCCTCGCCAGGTGAACCGCTTCCTCCGCGGCTCGTACCGCTTCGTTGATAATGGGTTTATAAACAGTCATAGCCTGCGTGCCTTGGGCGATGCATATAATGGCCGCCAAATCCGCATCCTGTCCGGAAACGAGCACTTTGCCGGCCAGCTTGTGTTCACGGAGGGCCTGAATCGCACCTGCGGCCATTCCGTCATTGGAAGCGAGAACTGCAGCGATGTTGCCCTGGGACGATTCAATCGCCTTGAGCATGGAAAGGTACGCCTCGGAAGGCAGCCAGTCCTTGGTATACCCATCGGCAATCACTTGAATGTCGCCGCGATCAATATATGGTTGCAGAACTTTCATCTGCGCGTCATGCAGAGCTTTGGCGCCCTCGTCGTTTGTAGAACCTGCGATCAGCACGTAGTTCCCTTTGGGCGCACGCTTCACCAGATATTCCACTTGCATCCTGCCGATCTCAACCCGGTCAAAACTAACGTAGAGATCGACATCGGTGTCCTGGACCAGCCGATCATAGCTGATGACCTTTACATTAGCCGCCTTTGCAGCGTCGACCATCCGGCCGGCCTTTTTCGTATCGCGGGGTAGTAAAACCAGGACTTTGATGCCGGCCTTGATCATGTCCTTCACTTGCCGGAACTGAAGATCATCGTCTCCGTTGGCGTCGCCGGAGATCACCTCCGCGCCTAACTGCTTAGCCCGCACCTCAAAGGAATTGAGGTCCGTCTGCCAACGCTCTCCTTTCATCGCTTCTATGGAAAACCCTATTTTCAGTTGGTTGCCGTCTTGCGCCTGCATGGGTTGTTCGCTAAGGGCTATAACGAATATGGAGGACAGAACCGTTAGCGTCCTTAGAGGTTTTGCCAAGATGTGTTCCTCCATATTTACGCTAACCAAGGAATAGCGCCTGAGACGAGAACAAGCTCGGCTGCTATCGCGACACCACGTCGGGATGTTTTCACTTCTTAGTATCTTTCCGGCCGACATTCAAAGCAACGGTTCGACACAAATCCGTCAACTCCAGGTAATGTCGGAATGCGACCTGTAACGCTGCTGAAAATGATTGTCTGGAGGAACTCGATCAAACCGGGCGTCCCATGGATTAGCCTACAAGGCTGAGGGAGGCAACGAACCGATCTGGCGCCCTTGAACAACGTATCTATGCTCGTAAGAGCGGCGCCGAAACCCTGAGGCCACGGTGTATCTGCCAGCTTTAGGTGACGGGCCTTGGTCGTAGGGCCAGAATATACAAATGCTCGTAACCGTCGTCACTCGAAGAGAGCCTAAGAATACTACGCGGCTCTTCTTCCAGTGAGTACCGCAGCTTCCGATTCCTCGGCCATGGTTAATCAACACTGCCCGCGTAGAGAACAGCCCCAACCGATCGTGTCATTTCAGCGGAACAGGGTTAGCCCGTCGCGCTCCTCGCAGGGGAGCTTGGCGCTAACGCAAAACCGGACGAATCGAGTACTTCACTTTATGATGAGAGACTGGGCAATTGTTGCGTGACAGGTCTCCGCGTACTAAACTGCGGCGAGGGAGGGACAGTCTATGAATCGTCGCGAGTTCATTGGCGCTGCAGCGGCTCTGACAGCCACCACCGCACACGGTTGGGAGGCGCCCCTACCCCGCCGCCCGTATAAGAATGGAATCGATCTTTCCATCATCGCGATGGGTGGCATCGTTGTCTGTGGCCTTTCCCAGGAGATGGCTTCGCGCCGCGTCGCCCAAGCATACGACCGTGGCTTGAACTATTTTGACTGCGCCCCGTCCTACTTCAATGGCGAGGCGGAAAGCAAGCTGGGGGAAGCATTGAAGCCATTTCGCAGCATGGTCTTCCTTGC
This sequence comes from Acidobacteriota bacterium, assembly GCA_003225005.1. GTDB lineage: Bacteria > Acidobacteriota > Terriglobia > Terriglobales > Acidobacteriaceae > Sulfotelmatobacter. The sequence continues at coordinate 4,234 of QIAN01000210.1, forward strand.
AGAAAAGACCATGCATAGGGACGCAAAGGGTGCACGCGAGGAGTTGGAGCGTACCCTGCGACGCTTTCACACCGATCATGTGGATCTCTACCAGTTTCACGCCGTTAGCTCGATGGATGACGTAGATAAGATTCTCGCTCCTGGCGGAGCGGCGGAGACGTTTTTTGCGGCCAGAAAGGAGGGCATGGTCCGGCATCTCGGTTTTTCTGCCCA
>QIAN01000208.1 GCA_003225005.1 Acidobacteriota bacterium
CCGATTGTAAGAGGCGACGCGGAATCCCACTTCGTTCTTGCCCGTGATCACGTAGCGGCCGCGAACTTCCTGCCGCACCCCGCTCGCCTCCTGATAAATATGCGGCGAGCGCAGATGAACATCTCCCACCGCGCTCGTCATAACCAGGTCGCCGCGCACGAGCCGGAGTCTTCTCGAACCCTCAATCCCCAGCCGAATCGCCTGCGGATTCGCTCCCGGCTGCAGCACGAAATCGTACTCGAGTTCCCGCTGATGGCCGTAGTAAACCAGGTCCACGCCGGGATAGACATTCCCGTATCGCACCTTCGCAAACTGGCAAACATTGGTGTGCCACTTCTTCGGATCATTCCCGATGAAGTAGTTGCTCTTGCCGGGCAATTCGTCTTGCCCCATCACTTCCGCTTTGCCATTCGCGCCCACCAGCTTCATCCGCAAGACAGAAGGAGCCGACGTCTGATCGCCGACTGCAACCTTACGGCTCATATCCAAAACCTTAGGACTCTTTGTTGCCAGGTGATGGCTGGCAGCTGATGGCTGCAGTTCCAGCACCGCTTCCGTGGGAGTGAGAAACAGGCTGTAGCCCGCGCCACGTGAAAGAAATCTGACTTGGGGGTCGGTTTGGCCCTCATTGGCCTCAAAGGCCAACGGAAGCTTGCCGTAACTTTCGACCATCCTGGCCGAACTGGGCGCGGATGATTGGGCGATCAGTGCGACGGACAGACTTATACAAAACCAGAAGAGGAGAGAGCGTTTCATGATGAAGCTCCTTTAAGGTGACTCTGAGCCCAGGAGATAGCGAGTTTGGGGAAGGACGTTGCAGCCGGGGAGAAACCATCCTCTTCGCAGCCGGAGGAATTGTCCGCCCGCGCTGCCCGGAAGTCAAATCAATTGGTTCTGCATGAAGCATTTCTGCGTTATCGCAGAGACTGGAGTCGATGTGTTCGTAACGACGGGCATGAAGTCTTTCACAATAGCTCGCATGTTCGTGAGCTAAACAAATAAACATGCTACCTCCGGGGGGAGCCGATCCGACTATCCAGATGGTTGGCGATAAATCGCCTTAACACTCAATGACGGGGTTTTGAGCGCTTTTATTAGCGCCGATTTAAAAGGGAGCCAGTCTGGCTGGTTTGGATAGTTCGTGCCCAGCGCCAATTCAGTTCACACATGATCCTCCCGCGCCATCCATTCCAGCCCGTCCTGCGGAATTCCCGTTGGGTCGAATTCTGTCTTGACCGATTGAGTGAGCAGGTAGTAATTCCCCGGCACTGTGGGCTGACTATCCCGAGCACGCGGGTTTGTTGCCCTGAGCGTGATTCTTGAGAGTAGTGGAAGAAGCCTCACGGCGGGCTGCCTGACAACTCAAATTGGTTTACCTGACAAACACGACATCGATCCGGCGTTTCCCTCTTGCCTGAGCCAAAGCAGACTCTCGACGCTGTCGTAGAACATATGGCTGGTCTTCTCGCACGGGTTATACGTGAAGCGCGGTTACGGGTGCAAGGCAAGTTAGGGTGGTTCACTGGCTCCGGCCCGAACCGGCAGCAATGGCTCCCTTTATCACCGGCATTAACACGCTTTGGCCTGTTCTCAACAGTTGGCGGCTGGGAGTTCAGTCTGTTCTGTTTAAGCCGTTCAGCAGTATCATTCCTTGCAACGGAGGCGGAGTCCTACAACTCCAGGAGAGGTACTCCCATGCAAAATCTTCAAATGGAGCGCATTGCTGTTCTTGAAAAACGACAACGGCTATCTCTGGCTGTGAATGTTGTACTCATTACCTTGCTGGTTGTCGCGGCAGGCGAGTTCGCACGTGAAGTACACGCACAACAAAAGCAAGATGCCAAAACCCTTGTTCTTTCTGAGTTGACCATAGTCGATAGCCATGGCGTCGTTCGTGCTCGACTCGGCGGAAACCTTCCCGACGCTAACAAGACAACCCCACGCGGGAGCCGCATTGCTGGCCTGCTCCTTTATGACGAGACGGGTCAGGAACGAGGTGGGTACGTCACCTTCGAACCAGGGGGCAACGTCGGGTTAACACTTGACAATAAAGGAGTCATGGCGGCGGAGTTCTTAGCTGGACCAGATGCGGGGTCAGCCATACGGCTGCACTGGGCTGATGACGCAGTGGAACTCCGGGTTGATGAGGACGGCCCGAGCATCCATGCGGTGCGTCGGAAAAAAGTAGCTTTTCATGAGCCACCTGTAGAGAACCCAAGATCGACGGTTTTGTGTAAAGAGCTTCTGAAAGAGAAAGCGAGCCTGTCGATGGAGCAGTTGCTCGATGCGTGTCGAGCGAGAAGCTCTGAGGCTGCATGTCAAGCATGCTTCAAATGAGGATCGTAGCCGACTGTCTAAGGCAATCGTGGTCCGGCACGGATTGCGCAATGCCATTGTTGACGTAATATCGCCATAGCACTCATCGCCTGACTACGCCACGAACGAAACTGCTGTAGACTTCCGCAATGTGATGAATATGAGGAGGGGTTTATGTCGAGCATCCATAACATTGCGTTCCTCGTCGGGCGGATCATCGCTGGCGGCTTTTTCCTCATGAACGGGTTCAACCACTTCGCGCAACTCAACATGATGACCGGATATGCCAAGAGCAAAGGCATACCCGCTCCCGCGCTGGCGGTGGGCGGTTCGGGCGTACTTCTTTTCTTGGGTGGACTGAGCCTGCTCCTTGGGTATCACCCGACCATCGGAGCGGCACTGTTGGTGATTTTCCTTCTGGGTGTCTCGTTCGGCATGCACAATTTCTGGAGGGTTCAAGACCAACAAGCAAAGCAGGGGGAGATGGTCAACTTCCTAAAAAACATGGCCATACTCGGTCTGCTGCTAATGACCTTAGCAATCCCGCGCCCGTGGCTGATGAGTCTCGGTCGTTGATACGAGACAACTGTCGAAACATCGCGTTTACGCTCATTGGGAGTCAATGAGCGAAATCGCCTTATAGTGATTCCCGCCGAGAGATTTTGAGGAAGTTATTTCCACAGCCGTCTACCTCGACCAGTTTGTGAATATCTGCGGTTGGGGGATGGGGTGCAGGGGAAGGGGGCTTGCAAATGAATGAAGCTTTGGTCTGAGACATTCAAGGAGTGGCGCAATCCCAAGTTACTCCACTCTCGCCGGACGCCATTCCAAGCAACGCGGAATCAGTTCTGCTGACAGCGGACGGAAGCGGTTTTACCCCCCAATCGCAGATCATGTGGAACGGAAACGCGTTGCAGTGCGTATTCCGACGATGTGGATGGTCGATTCCAGCGCGATGTGAATGGTCATTCCGGCCATGTGAATAAAGTCGGAGCGCAGCGACGCTGGGATTACAATCATGCCCGACACCTTCGAGATTAATCAAGGTGCACGATTCATATTCAGCATTGTTTCGTTTCCTTTTTTGTCATTGTTTCGTCTCTCAGTTGCTCTTGTGAAACCAGTTCTCCGTGCTTGCTCGTTTTCGTCGTTGTTGTGCCTGTCCTGGTTGTTCTAGGAAAAATATCGCGCCAGGATCGCCTGAGAGCGACGATCTCCGACTCGGTCGACCCACAGCATCCCTGGTTTTGTCTCTCTTCGGTCGCATTTCACTTTTCCAAAGTCCGGCCTGGGATAGCCCAAAGCTCAGTTTGCTCGAATGTATTCACCTTGTGGGCGACATAGTTCCAGTACTGAGTCGATATCTCCTGTTGGACTTCTTCGAAGAGGTTGGCGAAGTAGTGCAAGCTGCTGATCGGCGTGCCGCGTCCGTTCTGGCGGACCGCGGCGTACTTGCGCAGGGCGCCCAGCAAAATGGCACGCTCGACGTGGAGGAGCGAGACACCGCGATGATGGAGCGTTAGAGCCAGTTTCTCATCGGCGGCCGTAAAACTACTCTGTACGCAGCGGCGCTGGAGAAACCGACGTTTCACTTCTTCCACATAGCGTCGCGATTCGTCACTGGCAGCGGAATCGTACTCGCGCTGATAAGGCCAGAAGCGATCTCTGATCTCGATGACTCCGTCTGCTCTCAGGGTGCAGACACCTTGCCGCTCTAGTTCTTCGAGGGCAAGATGCATAGCGCTTTCCTTTCTGCCCAGCGCTCTAGCCAACTCTGCCGGTGTAGCCGACAGAGCGCCTCGGCCCCGCTCGGCGTGTAAGCAAAGCCAGACAAACAGTTTGAAAGTTGCGTCGGAAAGCAGTTCGAGGGCGCAGCGAACTTCCCGGCCGGCGGCAAACCACCCGGTCGGCTGCT
>QIAN01000211.1 GCA_003225005.1 Acidobacteriota bacterium
CGACAAGATCCGCGATCCTGCAGCAGCCGAGGGTCCGCGCGCGGCTCTTGGGTCGCTGCAAGCATAACTCGTCTGCCCATCACCTGGCCACCGCTCCTTAGCAAGATTGTGGTCGGCACTCCGGTGTATTTCGGTCGGATCACGGGCAAACCTTCCGTAGCTTTTTAAGGGAAGAGTTGCCGACGATACGCCCGGAATGTGCCGAGCGCGAACGGCACTTCTACGTGTAGCGCGTTTATCAGGCGCGATCCTGATTGGTGGTCCTTCTGGAGAATTTCTCCCGGGGCGTATCTAATTTCCGGGCGCAAGCCCGCGTGGAGTGCGGCGGGGGATCACGGATCCTCCGGCTGCGCCAACACCCATTCGAGCACTGGGTCGCGGCCTACCAGAAAATCGGGCCAGCTCAGATCGATCTCCTGATCCGGCAGAAGCGAAGCCGTATTCTCTTGGACAAGCCTGTAATAGCGCGTCGAGACGGAGACCACTAAATGCGAATTCGGCAGCGTAAATGACCGATCCTCGCCATAGGCGTTGGGCCTGCCTCTGGTAGGCTCACCCACTAAGAGCGCGGAGGCTTCGTCCCGCAGTTCGAGAGCGTTCATTACTCCGGCCGAATACGTCTCGCGCCCGATGACAACGTATAAGTGACCCGGCCGATTAATCTCGCGAGGACAGGCGAAGCACTGGCGTCGGTAACGGCGCTCGACAAGTTTCGGTAAGAACAGCCATCGAATCTTAGTGAAGTCGCCACCCTGGTTGTGTCGCAGGTCGATCACCAGGCGCCTGACCGGACGGTGATCCATCACTTCCAGGAGCCGTTGCGAAAATCGGTAGAAGTCCCAGTAGCCGGGTGCGCGGTTGAATTTGAAGAAGACCGTTTGGTTGGCCTCCAGGTAGCTGAACCACACATCCTTGTTCGGTTGCTGCATGTAGAGAGGTTCTATCTTCGCTGCCGAGAGCCATCGCAGTTCGTCGGCCTCACGCTGCGACTCAGGCAATGGCTCAAGGTCGACCCAGAAACGGTTTCCGGTATCATCTTCAAACATGTACCGCCCGCGGTTGGCAATGGGCAAGATGCGCAGGCCATGGAGTAGTTCCGCGCAAACCAGGAAGAGAGGGCTGAATCGCCGCACCCATAGATCGTTTTCTCCTTGCGGGATCAGGGTGCGAATTGCCTTGTATGCGTCCTCGATGGAAGTATCCTCAATCTGAACGACCCGGGTTCCCAGGGCGCGCCGGTACTGCGGAGCCACTTTCGTCACCCGCAAGGTGTTCCCAAACCAGTAAGCTTCGAGCGGAAACGAGTGAAAGTTTGGGGGAATCGCGGTCCGCGTGTGCCCGTCCCCAAGCATTGTCGTGATTCTCATGAGTCCGACCAGAATCTGGTCCTTATCGAGAGTCGGGATGGCCGAATCGAGTTCGGAAACGACGCGATCAAACTGCGCGCGAGTCAGCGTGTGGAACGCGTTTATGTGGCGACGCGGGATCTCCGCAGTCATGTAATGCAAGTCCTGTTTCCAGCCCAGCTCGTTCGACGGAGCAACAAACATGGGCACCTGTGCGGAAACGGACAAGCCGGATCGCCTATAGACAATGACACCCGTGATCGCCGCGAGGAGGATTCCTGAAATCAGGATTGCGAGCACATAGCGGAATCGAGGCCCAGATGGCGTGGGCGTGGTCGTTTGTTGCATTGTTTCAGACCTCCGAGACGCAGGGAGCTTCCGATACTGAATCAGAGCGGCAGCCCAGTCTTGACCAGCGTTTTCTCAAGAATGTGTGCGCTCGGTGAACTCTATCGCAACAGCCTGTGAATCGTCATGGTGATACTTCGGCGGATTGTGCCTGGATCACGGGCAAGCCGGAAGTTGGGAACTTGAGACCCGCAGGAATGCTCGCCTTCAGAACGGCCGCCAGAGTGATCAGCAACCCCAGGTTTGCGCTTGGGCCGATGCTCGTTTGTTGCAGCACAAGAGCGGTTGTATGCTCGTGGGGCCTGATCGTTCCTGAATCGAGGGGGGAAGCACTATGTCCAAAGGGTTGAGAGCTCGAGAATCGAAGCCAGAATCAGTTCCGAGGAGTAAGCCTCTGACGAAGCTCGATGAACTGATCAAATGGATAGCTGTAGTTTCGGCTGGCATAGCGCTCTCCACTGGACTCGCCGCTCGGACTGGCTTTGCGCACCAGGAACCTGCACTGCAACCAGAGGAAATCGGGAACGTACGGCAAATCTACGATGGAACTTTATATCCCGACATTCAGGTCCGAACTTTCCGCAACATCGAGCGCTTGTTTCCCACGCGGACTGTAAGACGCGGCACGCACGTCCATTCCCTTTCGCAGAGCGAGGCCCCCTTAAAAGGAGTCGAGTTTAGTTCCGCGGGCAAGAAATACGACATGTACGATTACATGTCGTTAAATCGAGTGAGCGGCCTATTGATTCTTAAAGATGGGAAGATTGCGTTCGAGCGATACGAACTCGGCACTAACGAGACCACGCGATGGATGTCAATGTCGGTCGTCAAGTCAATAACTTCGACTCTGATTGGAGTCGCAATTAAAGATGGCCACATAAAGAGCATCGACGATCCCGTGACGAAGTACCTGCCCACACTCGCCGGAAGTGCGTATGAGGGAGTGACGATAAGGAATCTGCTTCAGATGGCATCGGGAGTCAAGTGGGATGAGACATACACGAACCCGGTGTCAGATCGGCGCCGCATGCTAGAACTCCAATTGTCGGGTAAGCCCGGGTCGATTTTGGAACTCATGTCCAGGCTTGCGCGTGCAGGCCGGCCGGGCACAATTTGGAACTACAACACTGGAGAAACTCACGTTGTCGGAGAGCTGATACACGCCGCGGTCAAAAGACCGGTCGCGCAGTACCTGTCAGAACGCATATGGTCGAAGTTTGGCATGGAGTCTGATGCAACCTGGTGGCTTGAATCGTCTAACGGTCAGGAGATCGGTGGAAGCGGCCTGAGTGCCACCTTGCGTGATTATGGTCGTTTTGGGCTGTTCGTGATGAATCATGGTTTTGTGGGAGAGGAGCAAATTCTTCCTGAAGGTTGGGTCAGCGAAGCCGGAACGAGCAAGATAATCGGTGGCAAGAAGGTCAACTACGGGTACATGTGGTGGATTCCAGATGCTTCCGCCAATCCCGTTCATGAAGGCGCATTCTTAGCTCGCGGCATCTTCGGACAATCGATCTACATAAATCCCGCAGCGAACGTCGTGGTCGTCGTATGGAGCGCCCGTCCAAAACCAACCGGAACTGACACGATCAGTGACGAAGACTTCTACGCCGCCGTGGTCAAGGCGCTGCACTGAGATATGGCACCTTTTCGGGACCAGCTTGCGGTGGCGGCATTGAAGCTGGGAGAAGCAGTCGGATTAAACTCCATAGCGCATCGGGAACAAGCGCAGCAGCCACAAAAAATTCCTCCGAGCAAAGAGGGCCAGAGCTAGGATTGTAAAAGGGAAGGTTTTGTGACAGGCGTTTAGTATGTCTAGTATTCAGTTACGGCATCCACACGCTTTTGGAAACCATTCACCTGAAACCATCATGCATCCACTCGACAATGTGATATGGCAGGCTCTCGGCACTCGTCACGCGAGTTTCGCGCAAGGAAATGGGCTCGCTCGAAAATTTGTTCCTGAAGTAAGCTCCTTGGCGGCGTTCCTCGAGCCGACGCCAGCAGGCTATGACGCACTCGCGTCCCTGATGGCGGAGGGCGATGTGGCAGCTTTGGCGTTCGAGGCTCCGCGAGAACCGCCGGGTGGATGGGCTGTCGTCCGCGCGGCTCCGATGCTGCAGATGGTTCACCAGGGGGATCTGGTCTCATCGGCGAACTCGTCCGACCCAGCCTCGATCGTTGAACTCAGTAGCGCCGATGCGCGGGAGATGCTTGCGCTGGCTGAATTAACCCAGCCCGGGCCATTCAGCATCCGCACCCACGAGCTCGGAATGTATCTCGGAATTCGTTGTAACGGAGCGCTGGTGGCCATGGCGGGAGAACGCCTCAAGATTCCGGGCTTTACTGAAGTCAGCGCCGTTTGTACTCACGGGGACCACACGGGCCGAGGTTATGCCAGAATTTTGATGACCGAGGTGATGCGGCGAATTCGAAGCCGTGGCGAAACGGCTTTTCTTCATGTCCGGCAGGACAATGTTCGGGCTATCGAACTTTATAAGCGCTTGGGATTCGCGGAACGGGTATTGCTCCATTTGTCGGTCATACGGAAGAATTCGGAATCACTCGAGGGGCAGCAGGGTTCACTACCGGAATGAAAAGATCTAGGTTAGGAAATCGATACCCGGGCGGCGCTGGCCCTGTCCATCAGTACAGATGGAAGGATACTTCCAAATTGATTTCGACGGGCACTGCGTGGCTATCTTTCATGGCTGGCTCGAAGCGCCATTTTCTTGCGGCTTCAATGGCCTTTTCATCCAGTCCCATGCCCAGCGAACTGACGACATGGATGTTCCTCGGAAGACCGTCGGTTCCTACAATCAAACTCAACACACAGACGCCCTGATATTTCGCCTTGCGTGCTTCTTCAGAGAACTCCGGCTCGGCTTGGTAAATGGGGCGTGGTGGAGAGACTCCGCCGCCGACATGGAAAATTCCTCCGCCGGTCCCGCCGCCTTCGCCCGGCCCAAATCCCGGCCCTTTGCCTGACCCCACTCCGCCGCCACCGCCGGAGCCAATGCCTCCTCCCGCGCCCGTGCCATTCGACGGCAGCACAGCGCCTGACATCGGATCACCCAGATTCGGCATGTTGTTGATGGCCAACCTGACTTGAGGAGGGATGACCACAGTCGGTTCTACCGTCAATTTCGGCTTCTCATTGCGTACAACCACTACTGGTGGTGTGATTTGTTCCATGGCAAATTTAGGCAGCTTGCCTTTGGTCGCCTGCAGAACGTCACGGTCTCCTCCGCCGCCGCCGCCACCCGCCTGGGTCTTCGAGGGGCGCAGGGGCGGAATATCGCCGGGATCTACCAGAGGCGTCACATTTCTTTGAGCCACTACTTGAGTAACTACCCGCCGTCCCAGAATGGTTACGCCGATGATGACGCCGAGCAGGAGAAGGTGAGCGGCAGTCGACCCTAAAGCGCCGTTCTTTTTATAGTCGTAAAAACCCCAGATGTCCTTAACCGGGATCGGCTTGGATTCCAGTTGCAGTGGCGGAAGCTTCTTAGGAAAAAGCAATTCACCGAGCTGGCGGGAAAGGGACTTCCAGAGCGGCTCTTCAAAACTGTCCTGGGCAAAAACTAAGTGCAGTTCCGGCTCAGTCCCGGGACTCGGATTTATCTCTGGCGCTTCCATATTGTTTGATTCGCCGGATGCCGGTACGGGAAAGGTCTGTCGCCCTCAAGCACTCCATGTACACAGATGAGCACTTGCCCCCCTAAGTTGCTTCATTTTCCTGTGCGAACTTGCGAATGGGCTGACAACCCCACCCGCCGCAGCTGATCACGTCAAACGCTCCCCTTCTAAAAATTGTACCTCTATTTTCTCACATTCCGGCAGTCCATTTCTGACTCCACATAGACATGTACCTTCTGCTCCATCTTCGAGCCATGGACGTTCCACTGTCCCGCTCCCTATAATGAAAAGATTCAATCATTTGGGAGGAGCCAACCGAGTGCCGCTCGAGCTGAAAGCGACCATCAATCTGCCTAAGACTGGCTTCCCCATGAAGGCCAACCTGCCCCAGAACGAGCCTAAAATCCTCGAGCGCTGGGAGCAAATGAGGCTCTACGACCGCATCCGGCAGGCGCGGCAAGGGGCGCCCCTCTACGTGCTGCACGATGGGCCACCGTACGCCAACGGACCTATCCATTTAGGCACCGCCCTCAACAAGTGCTTGAAGGACTTCGTGGTCAAATCGAAGACCATGGCCGGTTTCGACGCCCCCTACGTCCCAGGGTGGGATTGCCACGGCCTGCCCATCGAAATCAAAGTGGATAAGGAACTGGGCGGCAAGAAGCTGCAAATGAAAGCGACCGACGTTCGACTGGCATGCCGAAAGTATGCCGAGAAATTTCTCGATTTGCAGCGCGTTCAGTTCAAACGCATTGGCGTATTCGGCCGCTGGGACCGGCCTTATTCCACGATGACTCCGCAATATGAGTCTGTGGTTCTGGAAACCTTTTTTTCCTTTTATGAGAAAGAGTTTGTCTACAAGGGCCTACGCGCCGTTTACTGGTGCATGCATGACGAGACTGCCTTGGCGGAAGCCGAAGTGGAATACGAAAACCACACCAGCCCCACCGTGTGGGTAAAGTATGCTCTGCTCGACGATCCGGCGAAGATCGATCCCGGACTAGCCGGCAAGAAAGTCTCCACCATTATCTGGACCACCACGCCTTGGACGCTGCCTGCGTCCATGGCCGTGGCTTTCCATCCTGACGAGGAGTACGTCGCGCTTGAGTCCGGCGGCGAGGTTTCAATCGTTGCGGCCAAACGGGCCGGAGACGTGGCGGAAAAGTGCAATCTGCCCGATGCGCGCGAGCTGGCGCATTTTCCCGGACGGAAGTTGGAGCACCTTAATTTCCAGCATCCGTTTCTGGATCGCAAGATCCTGGGCGTGCTGGCCGATTACGTCACCATGGATACGGGTACAGGTGTGGTTCACACCGCGCCCTCCCACGGCGGCGAAGACTTCGCCACCGGGGTGAAGTACGGCCTCGATGCCACCAGCAACGTGGACGAAAAAGGCATCCTTCGCAACGGGCTGCCCGAGTACACGGGCAAGAAAGTTTGGGTCGCCGACGCGCCCATCACGGAATTGCTCAGGCAACGCGGCGCGCTTCTTCACTCGGAAACGACGGAACACTCCTATCCGCACTGCTGGCGCTGCCACAATCCGGTAATTTTTCGTGCTACCGAACAGTGGTTCATCGCGATGGAAGCGCCGATGCCTAGCGGCACGCTGCGCAGCCGGACGCTGGAAGAAATCAAGAACGTGAAATGGGATCCGGCATGGGGCGAAGAGCGCATGTCGAACATGATCGCTACGCGGCCGGATTGGTGTATTTCTCGACAGCGCGTCTGGGGCGTACCCATTGCAGTGTTTCTTTGCGAGAGTTGCGGCAAGCCGCTGAACAGTCACGTCGTCAATCGCGGAGTTGTCCAACTGTTTGCGCGCTTCGGAGCAGACGCGTGGTTCACGCCGGAAGCTGACGCAGTGCTGCCACCTGGCACCAAATGTCCGCATTGCGGTCGAACGAAATTCGAGCGCGAAACCGACATCCTCGACGTGTGGCTCGAGTCCGGCGCCAGCTACCTGGCGCTTCGAGCCGACGAACCCAGCTACCCCTGGCCCTCGGATCTTTATTTCGAAGGCGCTGACCAGTTCCGCGGCTGGTTCCAGTCTTCCCTGCTCTGCGCCATGGGCGTCGAGGGCACGCCGCCCTATGCGGGCGTAGTGACTCCGGGATGGACGCTCGACGAGAAGGGCCAAGCCATGTCGAAGTCGCGCGGCAATGACGTGGACCCCGTCGATATTGCCAACCGTTTTGGCGGCGAGGTTGTGCGCCTGTGGGTCGCATCAGTCGACTTCCGCGAAGATATGGTGGGCTCCGAACAACTGATGCAACGCGTGGCGGACACCTACCGCAAGATCCGCAACACGTTCCGCTACATTCTGGGGAACCTGTACGATTTCGATCCGCAGAAAGATGCTGTAGGGTTCGAGCAGATGGAAGCACTCGACCAGTACATGCTGCGCCAAACTTGCGAATTCGCTTCACAGGTTCGCAACTGGTATGCCGAATTCGTCTTTCACAAGATCTATCATGGGGTAAATGATTTCTGCATCGTGGACTTGAGCGCTTTCTATTTTGACGTACTGAAGGATCGCCTTTACATCTTCGCGCCCAAATCGCGGGCACGGCGTAGCGCCCAGACCGCCATCTGGCGAATCGGCGAAGCGCTGGTGAGGCTGCTGGCTCCCATCATGAGCTTCACTTGTGATGAGGTCTGGATCTCTTTCCCGAAAATGGGGGAACGCGCCGAGAGCGTGCACCTGGCACGGTTTCCTGGTGATTCCGAGATTCTGGGCGCTGCTGCTCAGGTCGAAGTTAATTCCCATGCCAGCGATTGGGTCACACTCCGGTCGGTGCGCGACGAGGTTCTCAAGGCCCTCGAGGAAGCTCGGAACTATAAACTCATCGGCGGCGGACTCGAAGCTCAGGTCACGATAACAGCGGCAGATCCTATCCACTCAGTCCTGACCCGCCATGCGGACGAGTTGCGATACCTGTTTATCGTCTCGGCGGTCAAGCTGGTGCGAGGCTCAGGCAACGGCACCGGTGGCGTTCACGTCGAAGTGCAAAAAGCCGAAGGCGCGAAGTGCGACCGCTGCTGGAATTACTCGACGCATGTTGGCGAGGACAAAAACTACCCCACGGTTTGTGAGCGGTGCAGCGCTGTACTGAAGGAACTGGAGCGGTGATTTAGCGTAGACGCTTCAGCCGCAGAAACGCTCGATCATGTTTTTCCGTGGCGCACTCTGCGAGCTCTCAGCCTCAGGTCAATATCCGGGATGACAAAGCAATATTCCGCTCGCGCGATCCATTTCTTCATCGCACTCGTCGTCCTTCTGCTCGATCGCTGGAGCAAGCATCTCGTGTCGGTTCACATCCCGCTCTACACTCATATCCAGATCGTCCCGGGCTTTTTCCGCCTCACTCACACGGAGAATACGGGCGCAGCCTTCAGTCTCTTCGCTGACTCCCCCGCGCACTGGAAGACGGGAATGCTCATTGCTTTTTCTCTAGTCGCACTCGTGATTGTCTTCGGACTCCTCTGGACAAACGCGCGCGCCCTCACCCCCGCGGGTATCGCCTTATCCCTGATTCTGGGTGGAGCTTTGGGCAATCTCTGGGATCGTCTGGCCAGCGGACGCGTGGTGGATTTTCTCCTGTTATACGTCCGGCAGTATCAATGGCCGGTATTCAACCTCGCCGACAGCGCTATCGTCGTTGGTGCTGGGCTGCTGGTGATTGAAATTCTGTTCACCAAAGCACCGAAAGATCACGCGACCCGGTAATCGTCGAAGCAAATCTTCTACGGCGCCCCGTAAAGCTGCTTGTACACGTCGGCATTCCGCAGAATCGCTTGCACATACTCCCGCGTCTCGGTGAACGGTATCGATTCCACGAACTCTTGCGGGTCGCGATATTTGCCCTGACCGAGCCATTCGTCCACGCGTTCCGACCCCGCGTTGTAGGCGGCAAGCGCGTATTCAAAGGACCCTCCGAAGCGGTCCACCATTCCCCGGAAGTAACGGGTGCCAAGCTGGAGATTCACTGCAGGAGTGAATAACTGGCTGGCGTTATACTTCTTCAGCTTTACCTGTTTTGCCACCAGTTTGCCGGTCTTTGGCAACAGCTGCATCAAGCCCACGGCATTTTTCTGCGACACCGCGTATGGGTTGAACTCCGACTCCTGGCGGATGAGCGATGCTACAAGATAAGGATCAAGGCCATTGGCGGTCGAAAATCGCTTTAACTCTGCCCAGTAAGCCTTGGGAAATAATGCTTCCCAGTAGGGGCGCGGTAGGTCGGGAATATCGAGGGAGAAGTAACTCGGCGCCGAACGCTTCATGACCTGGATGCCGCGGTCATAGTGTCCGTTCTCATGGTAAAGCTGGGCGGTTTCAGCCGGAGCCCAGCTGCCGCCATCGGCACTGGCCGCCGCCTGCAGCTCGCGCACCGCAAAGTCCACCAACCCGCCGTTTCCGAGCAGTTGTGCCTTCTGCACGCGCAAATCGTCGGCGGGGGGCTCCGAAGCGGTTACTTTTCCGCCGATGCCGAGCGGCGGCACACGATCGAGCAAGGCGTAGTGCCGCGGATCAGCAGGCTGCGGCATGCGCTCGAGCCTTTGCCGTCCCAGTTCTGCATAGTAGTAGTTGCGATAGCGTTCTGAAAGCTTTTCGTAGTACGCCCGCGCCATGACCGGATCGTTGTCTTCCTCTGCCAGGCGAGCGCGCCAGTACAAAGCGGCGGGAGTCTCCGCACCAGACGCGTAGCGCTCAATCTGCTCCTCGAATTGCGTCTTGGCGTTCTCGTTGTGTCCCTGCCGAAGCGTAAACCACGCTGCCTTCCAATGCGCATACGAGGCCCGTGCGCCGTGGGGAAAGCTCTGCTGTAGTTCTCGGTACAAGTCGATGGCCTGGTCATATTCGTGATGTACGAGGTGAAGGTTCGCCGCCGATAGCAGCGATTGCTCCAGCCACGAACTTGCGGGCGCGGACTTCCGGAGCTCATCCACGGTGTCATAGAAGCCGTTATTGTCATCGGAGCCGCGTGCGATTCCCCCCAAGATGAACAGTCGCTGCGCGTTCGCGTCGCCGCTAAGGCTACCCATCGAAAGCAGCACCGGCTTGGCCTCCCGCCCTCGGCCACCGCGGTATAAGGCATCCGCCATTGCTAATTCGATCGGCGGACGATCGGCCGCGCTTACTTGATTCAACAGGTCGCGATATTCGGTTGCCGCATCGCCATAGCGGCGTCCTTTCATCAGCAAGTCGGCGCGGGTCTTGCGCTCGGTCCAAATTGCTCCGGGTAGAAGACCTCCCGCGCCCAGTCTCCTCAGCTCGGAGTAAGCCGTGTCCGCCTCGGCACTCGTAGGCATGTTGTAATAGACATTGCCAAGGGCTTCGACGGCCTTCACGTTCTCTCCCGCCGCGGCGTAGGCTCGCCCCAATGCTAGTTCCACATCCGCGCGCACAGGAGTGCGGTTTTTTTCAAGTAGTGCAACCGCTTCTGCCGCACGCCCTTCCAGGGAGAGCGCGCTTCCGTAGGTCACTTGCGCATCTCTGATAAGCAACGATTCGGGATAAACAGTTGAAAAATTCGTCAGAGCTGCCACGGCTTCGGCGATGCGTCCGGCTTGCAGGTAAGATGTGCCGAGATAGTAGGCGACGTAGTCGCCAAGATCCCCGGCCTGCGGTTTGGCTCGGTTCAATGGATCAATCGCCTTGGCGAATTCCCGATCGAGAACGTGGGCATAGCCCGCAACCAGCCATGCCAGAGCACCCGCATCTTCCTTGGAGTGGGCTCGCGCATAAGCTTCAACGCCTGCGTACGCTGCTGGCGAACGGTCTTGTAAGAGTTGCTGTGCCATGGGCCGCAGGGCGGTCGAAGCCACAAAAGCCTGCCGCATCCGGCGTACTCGGGGAGAGAGGGTCCGGCTCTTGCGTTTCTTGCTACTAACGGGGCGAGTCTTGCCGCTGATGGCTGGAGCCTTCTTCGCTCGAGGCTTCTGACGGCCTGCAGCTTTTTCAATGGTCGTAGGGGCTCTGGAAGCAGGGGATGACGATTTGTCTTGAGCCGAAGGGGGCGGTTGGCTGCTTCCGCCGACACTCTGGCTTTCAGAAGACTGAGGCGCCGTGGGCTGTTGCCATAGCGCACGGGCAGGCGCGGTCAAGAAAAGCCCGCAAAACCATGCCACCGCGAGCACCCGCCAACAGATTGGACCGGATCGAACCACCGGGAATTGTTTTAGCAAGAGGTCGCCGTCAGAGGTGCCGCCCGCCTGTTTAATTATGGAAATTCGCACCCATAATCGTGAGGTCGTCTTCAGCCAGGCTGCGCACAACTTCCTGCTGAAAATAGTTTGCCCTGGCTGCCGCCGTGTTGCCGTATCGCTTCTGGTATGTAGAGCGGCTTTTCTCAATGTCGTCCTTCATTCGATCGTAAAGATCTTTGTGTTTGCGTCCTTCGGTGACCTTCGCCTGGTTGTACAGTTTGATTTCATCCACGAGCAGGCGGGCGAAACGTTGCGCCTTGCGATGGACGTCGGCATCTTCCGGGGATAGTTCGGCAAAGGGATCAGCCGCAGCAGCAGGCGCGGCGGCTCCGGCGCTGTGCGCGGATCCAGGCATCTCAACGACCTCTGCCGTAGAGCCCTGCTCTGGCTCAACTGGAATACTGGGCGCAATATGCTTGGGCGCGTGGCCAGCGAACGGATCCGAAAACGACGAAACTGTTTGCGCCGGGGGCGACGGCATGCTTCGTTCGGCGGCACCGGCGGCGTCTACAATTTCCCTCTGCGCTTGCTTGCGCAACGAAATGACTTCCAGCCAGGCACCCGTTGCCATGACCAGCAATTCAAGCGCAGCACAATCCATGGTGCCGTCGGCGCCCGCATCGGCGTAGACCAGCGCGGCGACTTTGTCCTTGAGCACGAGCGGAAGCACCAGCACTTGCTCGTTCGCTGGTCCACCGAACTGCTCCACGAACCGCGAATCCATTTCCGCACTGTTCGCGGGAGTGGCAACCCGGTTCTGATATGCGTGCATCACTGGACCGGCGTTCATGTCGAGAGGAAAATCCTTCAGCGCATCGTCATCGGCAAAACCGCGGCTTTGCCATCCCGCCGCGGTGCCTGCCTTTACTACGAATAGGGCAATTCGCCCACAATGTTCACTTCCTCCCGCCAGCAGACCACGCAGAATTTCTTTTTGTGTGGTTCCGGCGTGAAGATTTGTAATGTCTCGCAACAGCGCGTCGGTATCGCCATTCGGGCCTGCCGCCGGGGGTGGAACCGCCGCAGCAGCGGGCAACGCCTCGAGCACTCGCTTCACGAGCTCCGCTTGCAAAGTCGGGATCTGGCCCGCGAGAGCCTGCTTCACCGCGCGTTCAACGATCTGGACTAACTCGCTGCTTTCCGCCATGCTGAACAGAACCATTCTTTCGCCCGCAAGTCGCTGGTGGAGGAGCACCGCCTTGCGGCATCAATCTATCTGCTGATTATACGGCACTTGTGAGCGTAGTTCAGGGTACGTCAGGACGTGTTCGACTGCGTAACCCGGCTCCTCAGGAACTTTATCCGAAACCTGCCCTCCTCCGATAGGTCAAAGCGGTTTCGCAAACAGCGTGGTTACCAAGTAGAATAACAGTTCGCATCCGCGGCCGCGTTTACGGAAAATACTGAATCGCCCAGACAATGAATACCATCGAAAATAAAGTAGCCGCAGTCCCCGTGACTGAAGAACTGTCGTTGGTGCGGGCGGCTAAACAGGGCGACGATGCGGCCTTTGAAGAGCTGGTTCGCCGCTACGATCGCAACGTCTTTCGGATCGCGCAACACATCACGCAGAACCGTGAGGATGCGGAAGATGTGGTGCAAGAGGCTTTCTTGAAGGCGTACGGGAACCTGGCAAAGTTTCAGGAGCAGTCGAAATTTTATACCTGGCTGGTGCGGATCGCGGTAAACGAAGCTCTGATGAAGCTTCGCCGCCGCCGCCCCGAGCGTACTGTATCGCTGGATGAGGATATCAAGACCGAAGATGATTCTCTTCCCCGCGAGATCGCGGATTGGAGCCCCAATCCTGAACAACTCTATAACCAATCGGAGTTGCGCGAGATTTTAAGTAAGACGATTCAGGGTCTACCTCCGGGATTCCGGACGGTGTTCGTGCTGAGGGACGTGGAAGGACTTTCCACCGAAGAGACTGCGGCTGCTCTTGACTTGAGTGTGCCGGCAGTGAAATCGAGGTTGCTGCGGGCGCGCTTGCAACTTCGGGAGCGGTTGGGACGTTACTTTCAGAAACGTGAGAGTGGAGATGGCATCCAGTGAAATGCGCTGAGTTTCTGCAAGAGTTGACGAACTACTTGGACGGTGTCCTCGACGAGAAGACCAAGGGCGAATTGGAGAACCATCTCTCTTGGTGCCATAACTGCTACGTGGTTTGCGATACAACCAAGAAAACGATTGAGATCTACCGCGACTCCCAACTCTACGAACTACCCGAAGACCTGCGATCCCGCCTCCGCTCCGCCATCATGACGAAGTGCCAGCAACATAAAAAACGCGGCCCTCACAGCGTATAGCCTCGCAGCGTGAAGAAAGAACAGGGGTAGAATCCACGGCCTGGGCAATTTTTTCACACTCCTCTGCTGTGACCACTGTTCGACCCAGAGACTTTTGGCCCTCATTCAGGTCCATGACACGTCCGGAAAATCGAAACCCTTTTGCGTCTGCATGAATCTAAGTATTTGGGAAGGGCTGGCTGGCCGCTAAGACGCTTCCCGAAAGAATGGAACCACGGGAGTCAGGCCCCGGGATGTGGAAGGTGCGCCATGTTCGTCAAGTTGCTCGAGGCAATCTTCGGTTGCCATCACTCTCGCTATAGTTTTCCAGTAACGATGCGGGGCGCCGGGCGGCGTACGCAAGCCGCCAGCCTGACTGGCACCTACGTTGCTTGTTTGGAGTGCGGCAAAGAATTCCCCTACGACTGGCAGGAGATGAGGGTCATTACATCTCCACAGCGGCATCGCGAACGCGTGGCCGCATTGGCCACGAAGCACGCAGCCTGATTGGAATATTGGGATTGGCTTGTAATCTGTCGTTCCCCCAAAGAGCCGCGGTTCTACCGCGGCTCTGGCTTTTTCTGCGCGGGAGTCTCCAGATTCGCTCCAAAATAGAACCGGCGGCCAAGGCCGCCGGTCATTGTCAGTGGTAATCACCTAGTTCGAATCGTCGCGCCGCTTCAGAGTTGGACGGTCATCGTCGCTTTTGTTGTCCCCGGATTTGTCGGTCGATGTCGACGTCCGCCGCAGGCTGGGCTTGTTGGCGTCCTTCTGATCAAGCACCTTGTGGCGGTTCTCCAGCGTCGCCAATCGTGCTTTCACATCATCAAACTCCGAGGTTGTCACAACATACTGCGGCTTGGCCGGCAGAATACGGCGGATCTCGTCCTGCGACTTCTGGATGCGGTCAGGCGTCTGGGGGTGCGTATCGAAAGCCTTGGACAGCGTTCCCGGCTTCTTCTTCTCCATGGCCTGCAGCTTTTCGAAGAACGAAACGAATGCCGAGGGATCGTACCCGGCACGATACATGTACTCCACACCCAAGTAATCAGCTTCCGCCTCAAATCCGCGGGAGAACTTCAGGAAGGTCAAGGGGATGCCCAGTCCCGCCGCTTCGTATCCTGCATAACCGATCGCTCCGCCCATGAAGATAAATGGAATCGAAGCCATCTGCAGCAGGTTGGCCCGGGTCATTTCCCGTCCATAGTGGCAGGCCGCGACGTGGGCAATCTCATGCGCCATTACACCCGCCATTTCCGCTTCTTCGTCTGCGGCCATAATCAGGCCGGAGTTCACATAGAAAAATCCCCCCGGCAGCGCCATCGCGTTCACCACGTCGGAATCGATCACTTTGATCGTGAACGGTACCTGGGCATCAGAGTTGCGTACCAGGTTCTGGCCGATGCGGTTCACGTATTCCGTGACCACCGGATCGTTCACCAGCTTAATCTGCGATTCAATCTGCTGGGCATACACCCGGCCCCGCGCTACCTGTCCTTCCACGGTGTACCAATTGCCCACGCCGCGCCCGCAGCCCACGTTGCGGTTTCCCACCGCGTCAACATCTCTCTTGCCGCCGTCGTGCTTCAGGTCATTGTCATCTGTCTGCGGCAGCGCAGCCGGCGGAGGTGTCGGCGCGTTCTGCACATCGGCAGCCTTAGGCTTGTTCTGATCCTGGTCGGGATTCGGATTCTGGGTTTGAGTCTGAGTCTGCGCAAACGTCCATGGTCCCGCACTGAACGCCGCCAATGCCACCGCGCTTGCCAGCCACCGCAATTTCATACAAACTCCTTTTCGCCCCGATACTCGTAACTGCGATTATACGCCCCGCGTGGACGGACCAAGGCCCGAAAGTGATCTCTCCAAGTTAGACGCCTGACGCCCATTTTGGGTTATCCGACGCATGGCCAAGAAGTATTTAGGATGAAACCACGCCGCTTCTAGCTCCACCCGGTCCCTGCGCTCTAAGACCTTCCCACTAGCGGCCCCAGCTTTGCCGCCTCAATCTGGCCTTGATCCATTCCGCTCTCAATCGTAAGATGGCGCGTTCCTTAGACTTGGGAGGTCCCCCTGTGCTCGATCGCCGCCACTTCCTCAGCGCCACCACCGGCCTTGCCGCTACGCTGGCCCTCCGCAGCCCGCTTTTGGCCCAACTCGAGAAGGCTCCGGCGAACCTCCCCGATCATTCACTGCTAGACAAAAACGAAGACGCATACTGGGCCGAGCTGCGCCAGCAATTCCTCATTCCCGCGGACGAGATTTATCTCAACAACGGCACCGTCGGCTCCAGTCCTGCGCCAGTACTACGCGCCATTTTTGACGGCTACAACACCACCGAAAAGATGGATCAGCAGGATCCCGAAGACTACCCCATCTGGGGATACGACGCGTGGAATGAATTCCGCGACCCGCTGGCCGCATTCGTGGGCTGCAAGCGCGACGAGATCGCGCTGCTGCGCAACGCCACCGAAGCCAACAGTTACATCGCGAACGGCATTGACCTGAAGCCCGGCGACGAAGTTCTGATGACTGATCAGGAACATCCCGGAGGCGAGCATCCGTGGAACCTCAAGGCCAAGCGCTATGGCATTGCGGTAAGAAAAGTTACGTTGCCTCGTCCGGTAAAGAACGCCGCGCAAGTGCTTAATCTCTTCAACGATGCCATCACTCCTCGGACGCGCGTCATCTTCTTCAGCCACATCACGACGTTCTCCGGAGTGATCTTACCGGCGAAAGAACTGTCCGCTTTTGCCCGATCGAGAGGAATACTCTCGGCCGTCGATGGCGCTCATGTCCCGGGCATGATGCGCCTCAACGTGCACGACATTGGTTGCGACATGTATTCAGCCAGTCCGCATAAATGGTTGATGGCTCCCAAGGGCTCCGGCTTTCTCTGCGTACGTGACGAAGTCATTGACCGCCTGTGGAACACCATCGCCACCGCAGGGTGGGACGAGCCCAAGCTTCGCGCCGAACGCTTCCAGCGAATCGGCAGCTCGAACGTCCCCGCGTTGTGGGGGCTGCGCGCCTCGATCAAGCTCGCCAACGATATCGGACTCGACCGGATTGAACGCCGCCATCGCACCCTGGCTGACTATACCCTTGCGGAAATGATCAGGCGCGGCGCCGAATCCTGGACTTCCCCAGATCCTGCCCTTCGCTGCGCGATCGTTACAGTGAATGTTCCGCCAATCGTTCGCATGGATCTCGAGAACTGGATGTGGAAGACACACAAAATCCGTATCCGCGGCGGTGATCCCAACAAGCTCCGTCTCTCCACGCCCTACTATTTGCAGAAGAAAGATATCGAACGTTTCCTGGAGAAGCTCGACGAATACAAACACGAAAAGAAACTGCTGTAAAACAGAAGCCGTGCAGTTCCAAAAAGGTCACATTGTCGAGCCAAGAACGAATCGGCGAGGCTCCTCAGCCTGGAGTGCAGGCTCACCAGGCCGAATTGCGCAAGGAATTGGGGATCGTCGTGGTATTGGCTCAAATCACCTGCATTGTCACCCTCGAATTCTTTGGAACCGCGGTCAAAGCTGGTTCTTCGCATGCGGCTCTGTGGCTGACAGCGATTGCACTGTTTTTCGTTCCCCAAGCGCTGGGAGTCACCTACCTCAATCAACTCATGCCGCTCGAGGGCGGCTTGTACGAGTGGGCACGCCTGATTTTTAACGATGCAACTGGTTTTCTGGTGGCATGGAATCTATGGCTCTACATTGTCTTCCTGGTCGCGGAGTACGGTTTTGTTCTGATCACCTATTTTGCCTTTGCGTTGGGACCGGACGCTGCGTGGATGGCCTCCAGCAAGTGGCTGATCGTGGGTGCTTCGGCCGCGCTCGTCGGCGGGTTAGCATGGGTTTCTGTGCTGGGTCTTCGCATCGGCAAATGGATCACCAATGCCGGTGGAGTTGTTACCATCGTTGCCCTTGGGGTGCTGATCTTGTTTGCCACTATTCCGCCCCATGCCCGGCACAGACCCCGCGTATCATCGGCTTCCTCTTGTTCGACCGGCGCTGACTCTGCTCAGCCTAAGTGTCTTCACCAAAATGACCTTTGGGGCCGCTTTGCGGCTTTGAATTTGTAGCGATTTTTGCCGGCGAATCCCGCACTCCGGCGCGCACTCTCGCGCGGTCGATTCTGTTCGCGGCGCCGATGATTGCGCTTCTCTACATCTTCGGTACCGGCGCGATCCTGGCCTTCGTTCCATCCCGTGAAGTCAACCTCATCGGTCCGATACCGCAGGCGCTCAGCATATCTAGTTATGTTTGCGATCCCGCTGGTAGGCAATCGTAAGCTTCCAATTAAGCCGCGCATCTGGCTGCGAGTCGCGGCGGTCTCGGGATTTATTGTGACGCTGCTGTTTGTTGTGCTGTCTATTTTTCCGGTTATCGATGTCCCTCATCCGGCGTCTTACGCATGGAAGACGGTGGCGGTCGTGGTGGGGGCAAATGTCCTGGGTGGGGTATTCTATATCTCATCCCGCCAGCAGCATCGAATGGCGGAATAAATCTTCGACGGTCTCCGTCGTTACAAGACTTAAGCCAGTGCGTCTATCAGGCAGAATGAGCAAGGCTCTGCACTGCAGCTTGGCGTCACTTGCAATTCTGATGTCTGCCGAAAACGCGCTGGTATGTGCACAGACCGAGGCCCCAAGCTCCGACGCAGGAGCGGCGGTTGCTGCCCGGGCCGAGCAGGCACCTCGCCTGGATGGAACGCTTGATGATCCGATTTGGCAGATCGCGCTTCCCATCAATGATTTTCGCCAGCGCGAGCCACTCGAGACTGCTCCTGCCACGGAAAAAACCGAAGTTCGCATTCTCTATGACGCCCGCCACGTTTACTTCGGCATCCATTGTTACGACACAGCCCCAGCCGAGATCGTGGCCACGCAGTTGCGCCGAGATCTATCCATGGACCTCGACGACAACTTCGCCGTCATGATCGATCCCACACTGAGCCATCGCAATGGCTACATCTTTCAGGTGAATCCTTTGGGCACTCAGCGCGATGGAGAAATCATCGAAGAGCAGGCCCCGAACGGGAATGACTCGGTTGTAGACCCAAGCTGGGATGGGCTTTGGATTTCCGCCGCAAAGGTTACTCACGACGGCTGGACCGCAACCATCGCCATCCCCTTCAGCACGCTGAATTCTCGCGGGGGCTCGGAGGTAACATGGGGTCTGAACTTCCGCCGCTTCATCCGCCGCAAGAATGAAGAAGATTTTTGGTCGGGCTACCGACGGATCTTCGGCTTCTGGCGCGTCTCTCAGGCTGGGCAATTGCGAGGCCTCAAAAATATTGAGAGCGGTCGCCTGCTGGTGATAAAACCCTACGCGCTGGCTGGAGCCCAGGCTTTTGCCGGCCAGCCATGGGGTGCGCTCCACAGGGTCGGAGGTGACATCAAGTACGGCCTGGCCAGCAATCTGATCGCTGTGGGCACGATAAATACCGACTTCTCTGATGCTGACGTGGATCAGCAGCAGTTCAATTTGACTCCCTATCCCATCTTCGTGCCGGAAAAGCGGCGCTTCTTTCTCGAAGATTCCGACGTGTTCAACTTTCTGCTGTGGAATCAGGATCTGTTGTTTTTCACCCGGCAGATAGGCATCGACCCGGTCACCGGCCAGGAGGTTCCGATTGATGCTGGCGGCAAGGTCGCCGGGCACATCTCCGGCTTTGATCTCGGGGTCATGGATGTGAAGACCCGCGCTGAGGGTCCGAATCCGTACGGGAACTATGCCGTGCTCCGCATCAAGCGGCCGCTCACGCCAGGGTCCTACATTGGAATCATGGCCACCGATAAGCAGTCCGGCAGCCCACTCGATCCTTACAATCGCTCCGGCGGCATCGATGCCAAGTTCATTCTTTTCCGCAATTTAAATTTGCGCGGATACTACGCAAAGACCTGGACCTCGGGCCTGCACGGCGACAACACAGCCCTGGGCGCCCGCCTTACCTATGCCAATAACTGGTTCAACATCTATTCCGGTCATGGGGTCACCGAGAGAAATTTCAACTCGGAAATGGGTTTCGTTACCCGAATTGACGACCAGCCCACCATCTTTCAGTTCAACTTCACTCCTCGTCCACGCGTTTGGAACATTCGCGAATTGGATCTCGGCGCTTTTGTCGGCCACGACCCAAACACCGCGGGCGAGCTGATTTACAAAGAATGGTCGGCCAACGCGCGGGTTCTATTCAATAGCAGCGCCGAAATAGATTCCGCTCCACAGGATGTTGTCTATCAATTTCTCGCGCAGCCCTTGAACCTCTACAAGAACATCTCCATTCCCCCCGGCGGCTACCGCTTTACCTCCCACTCACTCGCCTATACTTCATCCGGCAGTCACAAGGTGACGTTCGCTGCTTCCGAGCAGTGGGGGGGCTACTACACCGGACATCTCAACACGGCCACGTTACTCGCGCAGTATCGCCCTAATCCACATCTGGCACTCGCACTGAACGACACGCTGAATTCCTTCCGCCTTCCGCAGGGAAATTTCAACATTGACCTGACAGGAGTGCAGATCAGTTACGCTTTCAATCGCTTCCTGAACATGACCACTTTCGTGCAGGCCGATACCGCGCAAACCCAGGCCGTAAGCGCCAATTTCCGAATCCGCTACACTTTCCGTCCCGACAGCGATCTTTATGTGATTTACAACGTGGGCAGCCGTTTCCAGAGCCTGGCAGCAGGTAATCCCATGCAGATACGCCAGGAGAAAATCGCGGTCAAGATCACGTACTCGTGGTCACGCTGATCCGATCCATTGCACAGGAACGATAATGCTTTTGTGGTTCTTGGAACGACGCACAAAATCAGCACCCGGCGCGCGACGCGCAAAAGCTGCGGCCGTTCCAATCCTATTTATTTGCAAGAGACGGACGACGTTGCTCGAGAAGCTGACGAATATAACAACATTGCGATGTAGCAGGAGTCCACAATGATGAAATCCAGATCTGTGTTTTGCCCGACAGTAGCCTTAATCGCACTCAGTCTGTACGCCACCGCGGCGGGGACGCAGACACGCTGGTCAGAGCAGAAGGCGAACTCCTGGTACGCACAGCAGCCGTGGCTGGTCGGAAGCAACTACGTTCCCAAGTCAGCGATCAACCAGTTGGAGATGTGGCAGGAAGCGACCTTCAACCCGGCGGAGATCGATCAGGAATTGACCTGGGCCGAACGCATGGGCATGAACACCATGCGCGTCTTCCTGCATGACCTGCTTTGGCAGCAGGATGCAGCCGGTTTTCAAAAGCGCATCAACGAGTTCTTGACGATCGCGTCGCGGCATCACATTCGACCGATGTTCGTGCTCTTCGACTCTTGCTGGGACCCGTTACCTCATCTCGGCCCGCAGCATCCACCGACTCCCGGGGTCCACAACTCAGGCTGGGCGCAGAGTCCAGGGGCGAAGGCGCTGGCGGACGTCAATCAATATCCCCGGCTGAAATCGTTCGTGCAGGGCGTGGTGCGGGCCTTCGCACGCGATGACCGCATCCTTGCATGGGACATTTGGAACGAACCCGGCTCCGATAACGCTGGAAGCTATCCTAAAGAAGAGCTGCCCGCGAAAGATAAGATAGCCAGGGTCACGGCGCTGTTGCCGCAGGTATTCGCATGGGCGCGGGAGGCGAATCCGATGCAGCCTCTCAGCAGCGGAATATGGGCCGTCGACAACTCTCCGGACGGAGCCGACTTGGGTGAACTACAGCGGATTCAACTGCGCGAGTCCGACATCGTCACCTTTCACAACTACAGCTGGCCGGAATACTTCAAGCGTCAAATCGCGTGGCTGAAAAAGTACAACCGGCCAGTGATCTGCACCGAGTACATGGCACGATCAGTGGGCAGCACGTTTGACACCGTGTTGCCCATTGCGAAGCAAGAGAACGTCGGGGCGATCAATTGGGGATTCGTCGCTGGCAAGACGCAAACGTACTTGCCTTGGGATTCGTGGCAGCATCCCTACGTTCTCGACCCCCCGGTGTGGTTTCACGAAGTATTGCGTCCCGACGGAACGCCCTACCGCCAGGCAGAGGTGGACCTGATCCGGCAGCTGACGGGAAGGCCAGGAAATTGAACCGGGTGGTCGCAGTGATCGTGCGATAGGTGCAATCCTGCTTCGGGTGTGAGGGGCTGTGCTCAATCCGCACCGCATGAGCATCATCGACGAGGGTGTTACCAAACCGAGCGTACCAGGGGGCTGGCAAGAATCCTTTCGTCTTGTGTGATCAAGGTCATCCCCAAAGCTCGCGCCGTGGCGCCGATCAGGCGGTCTACCGGATCCTTGGGATAGCTTTCGGGGAACATCGCGGTCAAGGCGGCGATGTCCGTCGTAATCTCCAGCACCGTCACCGCGGCGGTTTCCACAATCTCGCGGATCGATGCCTCGAGTACACCGGAACTTCGCAAGCGCCCCTTTTCAACCAGCAGCGCAAGTTCCCAAAGGCTAATCGAAGCGATGGCGCAGCCCCCACTCTGCTGGGCTTTACGAATTTCGCGTGCCGCAGGCCGCGAAAGCTGTTCCGGACTGGCAACCATCCATACCAGAACATGCGTGTCCAGCAGAATCACTTCAAGCTCTCCCAGTCCTCAGGCGGAACCACAGGGGAGACGATATCACCGAGAATTTCAATCTTCCCGGCAAGGCGGCCCATGATGTGAGCTGGTGCTTCATCTGGCGGCACCAGCTTGGCCACGGGCTTGCCGCGCTTAGTGATCAGGAGGGGGACACGAGTGGTGCGCACCGTTTCCATCACCTGCAGGCAGCGCGCTTTGAATTGGCCAGCGGCCATGGTCTTCATATGGTCACCTCGATATGACCATGGTCATACTATCACGCCCGCAGGTCGCATAGCAACGCTGGAAAGGTGCGCGGAATCTCAGTCGTAGTACTCCAACCCCAAATGCGTAATCAGCGGCTCGTTCTTCAAATGCCGTAACGTGTTTTTCAGCTTCATCGACTGAATAAACAAATCGTGCTCCGGATACAGCCCCGGTGGCGTCATGGGAGACTTAAAGTAAAAGCTTAACCACTCCTGAATGCCGAGGCCGCGCAGTTCAGAGCTGCGCTTGGCGAGGTCAAGGAATAGCACCAGGTCCAACACAATGGGCGCCGCCAAAATCGAGTCGCGGCACAGAAAATCAACCTTGATCTGCATCGGATAGCCGAGCCATCCGAAGATGTCTATGTTGTCCCATCCCTCTTTGTTATCACCACGTGGCGGGTAATAGCTAATCCTCACCTTATGGAATATATTCCCGTACAGCTCGGGATACAACGCCGGCTGAAGAATGTGCTCCAGTACTCCCAGCTTGGATTCTTCCTTAGTTTTGAATGAACCAGGATCGTCAAGCACTTCCCCGTCGCGATTGCCGAGAATATTGGTCGAATACCACCCGCTCAGACCCAGTAGTCGCGCCTTGAACGCCGGCGCAAGCACGGTCTTCATCAGCGTCTGACCAGTCTTGAAGTCCTTGCCGCAGATGGGAGCTTCGTTGTTCCGGGACAATTCCAGCATCACCGGCAGATCCACGGTCAAATTCGGAGCGCCATTGGCGAAAGGGACGCCCTCCATCAGCGACGCATACGCATAGATCATGGAGGGCGCAATCATCTCATCGTTCTCGCGGAGTGCCTTTTCGAATGCCTTCACCGACTGATGCGCAGTCGTCGGCTCGATGTAGGACTCGGTCGAGCCACACCACATCGTGATCAGACGACTCGCTCCACTCGTCTTTTTGAAGTCGCGGATATCGTCGCGCAACTGCCCGGCCAAATCCATCTTCGTCTTGCCCTTCTTGACATTGGGTCCATTAATCCGTTTCACGTAATTGTGATCGAAGACTGCCGCCCGCGGCTTCAGGGACGAAAGGAACGGCTTCAACCGCTCCAGCAACCTGTAGTCGAGCACGCCGGCATGCGAGGCCGCTTCGTACATGTTGTCCTCAAAGATGTCCCAGCCGGTGAAGACCAGGTCATCAAGTCCGGCCAGAGGCACGAATTCCTTGATTTTGGGTGACCGTCCTTCGGTACGCTTGCCCAGCCGCACCGTGCCCATTTGGGTAAGCGACCCGATCGGCTTCGCCAGGTCCCTGCGGATCGCTTCGACGCCAGCCACGAAAGTCGTCGCCACCGCGCCCATGCCGGGAATCATTACTCCCAGCTTCCCTTTCGCCGATTGGATGGTGCCGCCACCATTGGGCTCGGTCCGAGCCTGGCGCTCAGCCTTCATTTCCACGCGCGCCGTTTTTGCGCTGAATGCTGAGTTTGCTGATGTCTTACTCGCCGCCTTTGCGGACTTCTTCCTTGTCGCCATAATGGTCGGCCGCTTCCTTATTCGAACCAAGATAGGTTTGCAAACTGTTTATGTTCTCGTACCGGGAGGGCTTTTGCAAACGAGAGCGGTCCAACGCACAGAAAGTCGTTTCAACGGTAGTCCACGAGTACTGGACGGGAAGACTTGATCAGCCCCCCGCTACCGCAGTCACGCTCGCGCGTTAGATAGCTTCTATGAATTCTTTGCGTTGGACTCCGTCGCGCACTTGTCCCATACTCGAAATCACTTCGCTACCAGCTCTGCAGCTGGTCGCGCGAAGCATGCTGTTGCATGCCGCCCAGACGCGGTATTGCAATTCTCCTGACCAAGTTGTTCTCCACTCAATCTGAGCCATACCACCTCCAGAACGTAAATCAGGCAGGAATCGCACTTCACCAGTACGGAGGCAAAATGGACAACGCGGCTCAAAACTTCGCGGAATCCGTCCGCCGTGGCTAGACGGACGCCAATCTCGTGCAGCACCTCAACGTGTGAGTCCTCAACAGGTGTGAACGCGTGCATAGTCTAGAGTATGGGCCTTCTCAACCCTCTGTCTAATTCCAAATTTTGATGACCGCGATAAAGGATTCCCCGCGGAATTGTTACAGGTGTTTAACATCTTTTGCGCCGCTGCTGCATCGTTTCTAGTAGATCCGACTTTGACTTACTCAGCGTGGTCTCGGTTCTCTGCGATTCAAGTGTTGCTGGCCGCTCAGAGCTTCGCTTCCAGATCGACCGTCTTTACCGGCAAGTCCCAATGCCCGTCGAGAATTTCGAAGCGCCGCTGCTCTTCGCGCTGGAAAGTCTCCTGGTCGGGGTACATCTGCTTCTGCACAGCCGCTTCATCGAACGGTTCATTGGCCACGGTCGCATTCTTGAAGACAATGGTCACGCGAAAATCCCACCGTCCGTCTTCCGTAGTGTGATAGCGCGGCTGTTCCATCCAGACCTTGGCGATGCGTCCCATCTCCAGTTCTTTTTTTAGCACCGGATAGTGATTCTTCTTGAACAGCTTCAGAAATTCATCCGCATGCCCCCACTTCGCCTTGTAGTAATACTCCACCACAAAGGGTTTTTCTGAGGTTGGAGCTTGTGCGCGGGAGACGATGGGCAAAGTCATGGAGAAGAACAGGAGCAGCACAAAAACGCGCGATATTCGAATCACGGAACCTCCTCGTAAATGTCAGCTTGTACACTACCAAAAAGAGACGTAGAGAGGTTCGAAGCAAAGCCTCTGGGGACGTCTCGGTGGAACTAGATACAGTGGACAGCGACCAGCACCAAATCAAGTCCGGCAAGATCCGCTACATCTCGATGACCTCCACCGGCCACCCCATTCGCCTGCTGCGTGAAGACGTAGCCCTCGTCCACGGCTGGGAAGAAGACACGGCCGAGCAAGGTGGACGACGTTTCCCCGTGCGGAACGTTTACCTGGATGTAGTCGGGAAGCGCAACGGCCTGTGGCAGATCGTCATATGGCAGATCTTGGCGTCGCAGTGGGCCCAGCCCCATCGATGACGAACGCTTAATCAGCCGCCGGCAACCGATTCTGCCAGTGACTCCAAACAAACCAAGCCACTCCCGCCACCAGCACGAGTCCGATTACGGCATCAAACTTGTGGAAGTACTTCCCCATCTCGCGCCAGTTCTCGCCTAGCTTCATTCCGAGATACGCCAGGCCCAGGCACCACGGCCACGATCCGAGAAAGGTATAGAGGTGAAAGCGTCCGCGCGGCATGCGCGCGACTCCCGCCGGCAGCGCGATGAAGGTGCGAATCACCGGCAGCAGCCGACCCACAAATACCGCCAGGTATCCCCAGCGGGCGAAGAACCGGTCGGCCCACTCGAGCTCGCGTTTGCCCATCAGAATCCAGCGTCCATACTTCTCCACCAGCGGGCGCCCCCCATAAAACCCGATCTCATAGGCCACCAGCGATCCGAGATTACAGCCGATCGCCCCCGCCGTCGCCACCCACAGAAGCTTGAATGTTCCGGAGTAGACCAGATAACCGGCGAACGGCATGATCAGCTCCGACGGCAATGGGATACACGCCGACTCAATCGCCATGAGCAGCACAATCCCGCCATAGCCGGTCGTGCTGATCACGGAATTAATGAACCCAAAGAGCGCAACAAAAATCTTTTCTGTCATAAATAAAAAGCTGCTAGACCACGAAGGACACTAAGGAACACGAAGCATGAGAGCCCTTCGTGTTCCTTAGTGTCCTCTGGTGGTTTTCCTCTGTGATCCTCTGTGCCCTCTGTGGTTGAGGGTGTCGAGATCAGAGTTCAGTGTACTGGAAATCGGCCGGTGGATCAGGGCTCCGCTCAGAAGTCGCTTAGAACGAGCCTTCCTGGGTAAACGTGTACCCCGGCAGCCCCGCGCCTTGAGCGCTCTTAGCCACTTTGATCCGAACGGTCGGCGCATCGGGCGCGGTGATGCCGGCTGGCCGCAACATGGCATACTGACTGAACACTTCGCTGTAGACCTTAGTGACGAGGTAATCCTGGCCGTCGGTGTCGTTGCGCCACACTTGCCCAAGTTGGATGGAGTTCACAGCCACGATAGCGTCCTTGCAGTTGAAGGATTGCTCTCAGCCTACCCGTTCAATCCCAGCCCGTCAATTGGCCGACCAGTTACCCCAGTTACCGAGGACAGTCCTGGCCGACTGCCGGGGTCCGCCTCCCGGTCGGGTGTGGTCGTCCAAGACTGAGGGCAAATCGGGAATCGAAAATCGAAAAATTGCTGTTTCTTCTGCTCTGCTAAAATATGGCCCTCATGCCCCGTGGCACAGCTCCGCGCCGACCCGCTCGCACCGGACGTCAAGATCGTGTGGCGCGGGCGCCCTCGCCCGTGAGAACTCGCCCGCAGCCAGATCGAGGTAGAGACAGTCGGGGGGCCGCTCCCGCTCCTCCGAGCCGAGGCAAAGCCGTGGTCGCAACCAAGGCTGGCTCAACCATGAAAGCCGGATCGTCAAAGGCTGCCAAGAGCAAAGCCTACAATCCCGTCGCGCCTGACCGTATCGCAGAAATTCTCAAGCACCTCGACCAACTCTACCCTGACGTGACTTGTGCGCTGACCCATACTAGCGCCTGGGAGTTGCTGGTCGCGACCATCCTCTCTGCCCAGTCAACGGACATCAATGTGAACCGCGTCACGCCTGAGCTGTTTCGAAAATATCCCACCGTCGAAGCGTTTGCTGCCCTGGAACCAGAACAGCTTCAACCCGACGTCCGCTCCACCGGCTTCTTCCGAAACAAGTCGAAATCGGTCGTGGGCGCGGCCCGGAAAATCGTCGGAGACTTCGGCGGGCAGGTTCCCTTGAATATGAAGGATCTGCTTACCCTTCCCGGAGTCGCTCGCAAGACCGCAAACGTAGTCCTGGGCACGTGGTTCAAGATCGCCGAAGGAGTTGTGGTCGACACGCACGTCACCCGCATTGCACGCCGCCTGGAGCTCACGAAACAGACCGACCCGCAAAAAATCGAGCAGGACCTGATGCGCATTATTCCCCGCGAGAGGTGGATTCTGTTCGCCCACCAGCTCATCTGGCACGGACGTAAGTTGTGCTTCGCTCGCACGCCCAAGTGCGTGGATTGCCTGCTTGAAAAAATCTGCCATGCCGCAGACAAGAGCTGGAGCACGGTGGAAATCCATAAGAACGCGAAACCGTAAGCGCGGCGGAGGGCCTATGTAATCTTCGCCGTGCCCGTCACACACTGCGCTCTGCTAAACTTTCTGCTTGATTTCGAGGCATCCCGATTATGCGCACTTTTTCACTCTTTGCTATGGTCATACTCATGAGCATCGTCGTCCTTGAAAGCACGGCCTCCGCCCAGACCCTTCCCGCGCCCCAGGCCGTCACCGATCCCAAGCAAATCAAGAGCACGCCCAATGCCCAGGTTGAGCCCAAGAGCCTGACCATCGAGAAGCTCTATATGACGCGCCAGGTGGGCCGGCCGACGTGGTCGCCCGACGGCCAGAGCATCGCCTTCATCTCGAACATGAGCGGACGCAACAACATCTGGACCGTTCCTGCCGATGGTGGATGGCCGGTGCAGCTCACCATCAGCGACCAGCGCCAGTCTTCGCCCGCCTGGTCGCCCGATGGCAAATGGATCGCTTATCAGTCCGATTACGATGGCGACGAGCAGTGGGATATTTTTCTGGTCTCGCCGAAGACTGGGAGAGTGGTTAACCTAACACAAACTCGCGAGATCGCTGAACTCGATCCCACGTGGTCGCCCGACGGCCGATACCTGGCATACGAAGTGAAACCAAAAACATCCGCGGCCTACGAGATCGACGTCTACGACATGCTCATGCGTGAGGTGAAGCACATCACCACCGGCACGCCCCAGGATAAACGCAACTCAAATCCCATTTGGTCGAAAGATGGCAAGTACATCGTCTACACGCAGGAGCAGGCTAAGGGGACCGATTCGAATATTTTTATCGCCAACGTTGCTGCCGCTACGAGCACATTGCTGACCCCGCATGAAGGCGAGCAGATTTACTCCGCCGACGACATCTCGCCAGACGGCAAGCACGTGCTCATTACCTCGAATGCAGGGAACGGTTATGACAACGTTGGGTTGCTCGACGTCGCGACCAAGAAAGTCTCGTGGCTGACCAAGGACAAGTGGGAAATCAGCGGCGGAGAGTTCTCACCCGACGGCAGGCGGATCACTTTCACCGCCAACGTCGACGGCAATGAAGACATTTACTTGCACGAGCTTGCGCTGGGCAAGTCCGCCGTTCTACCGATTCCGAAAGGTCTGAACGAGCCCGCTGGCGGGCACTCTGCCTTTACCAGAGACGGTTCACGCCTGCTCTATTACCACAACGGGCCCACCGCTCCGGGGGATTTGTGGGTGTATGCGCTGGCGACCGGCAAGTCGCATCCCGTAACGCATTCCCTCGTGGCGGGGGTGCGCTCGGAAGACATGGTCGAGCCCTATCTGGTGCACTATCCCAGCCGCGACGGCAAGTGGACGATTTCTGCTTTCCTCTACGTGCCGTTCAACATGGCCCGCAACGGACAGAACGCCGCGATCGTCTATATCCACGGCGGTCCAACCGCGCAAACGCTTAACTCGTTCAACCGTTTCGTCCAGTACGCGGTGAATCAGGGTTACATGGTGCTCGCCCCCAACTATCGCGGCTCAACCGGATACGGAAAGGAATTCCAGCAGGCAAATCTGTTCGATATGGGCGGCGGTGATTTGCAGGACGTACTCGCCGGCGTCGATTGGATCAAGCAGACGAGTCACCTCGATGCCAAGAAGATCGCAGTCATGGGCGGAAGCTACGGCGGATATCTCAGCATGATGTCGGTAACAAAAGCGCCGGAGGTTTGGGCCGCTGGCGTTCCTATCGTGCCGTTTGTGAACTGGTTCACGGAAATCGAGAACGAAGACCCGGTGCTGCAGCAGTCTGATCTCGCCACCATGGGCGACGTGGTGAAGAACAAGGCGCTCTACGAAGAGCGCTCGCCTATCAATTTCATCGATCACATCAAAGCACCGCTGCTGTTGCTGGCGGGAGGACACGATCCGCGCTGCCCCAAGTCGGAGACGCAGCAGGTTGTCGACGCCATTAAGAAGCGCGGCGGCACGGTCGATTACAAGATCTACGAGAACGAAGGTCATGGCTTCGCGCGTGTGGAAAATCAGATCGACGCATATAAGCGCGTCGCGGATTTTCTCGAAGCGCACGTGCCGCCCGCGGATTGTAGTTGCACGGTGAACGAGTGACGCGACCGAAAGCCTGGGCAGATTCGGCCGTGTTCCATACTCGTCCGTTTCTTCGACCGAGGGCTTCCCGCCACATCTTGATCAGATGCAGCATCGCTCCAGTCGACGACCCCTCGAGCCACCGACCTCATAAGCTCGGCGCGTGGAACACTATCAGTCTTGGAGAATTTCTCAAATTAGGCATTGCAAGAGCTATGATTAACCCTCCATGGCCTCCGGTTTAGCTCCAGTTTCGCGAAGAAGATTTCTCCAGTCGGCCACCTTGGTCACTGCGGGGATTGTGGCTCCCACCCCATGGCTGCGAGGAACGCTCGCTCAAGCCTCGCCGCCGCCCCTTGCACAATTTGACTACGGCGATGTCGTGTTGGCCAGTGATCTGCACCAGAAGCAACTCGCAGCCACGCACGCCGTACTGATGGGACTGAGCGACGACAGCCTGCTGAAACCCTTCCGCGAGATGAGTGGGATGCCCGCCCCCGGCGAGGATTTAGGGGGTTGGTATCACCACGATCCAAACTACGACTGGCATACTTTTGATGCGGGTTTTGCTCCAGCAGCAACTTTCGGTCAGTGGATATCAGCACTAGCACGCCATTACGCAATTACGCAAGATCCCAAAACGCGCGACAAAGTTTTGCGCCTGAACGGCTTATACGCGCAGACGATCTCCGGATCTTTCTACGAAAACAACCGTTTCCCCACCTACTGCTACGACAAGCTGGTCTGTGGGCTGATCGATTCACACAACTATGTTGGTGATCCTCAGGCGATTCCGATTCTTGAGCGCACTACTGACACGGCGTTGCCACATTTTCCCAAGAAGGCCGTGGAACACGGAAAAGCTTGGCGGCCGAACAAAGATGAGAGCTGGACGTGGGATGAATCCTTTACCATCTCGGAAAACCTCTTTCTGGCATATCAGCGCGGCGCCGGGGAGCGGTATCGTGAATTGGGACGGCAGTATCTCGATGATGAGTACTACGATCCGCTCTCGGAGGGGCACGACGTACTCGCCGGCAGACATGCTTACAGTCACGTGAATTCGTTATGTTCGGCCATGCAGGCGTATCTGACTTTGGGAAGCGCGAAACACCTGCGGGCCGCAACCAATGCTTTCGAAATGCTCTCCAAGCAGAGTTTCGCCACCGGAGGCTGGGGCCCTGGCGAGATGCTCCGCGATCTCAACAGTGAAGAAGTGGCGGCCAGCCTGACCGAGAGCCATAGCAGCTTTGAAACGCCGTGTGGCTCATATGCCCACTTCAAGCTGACGCGTTATCTACTGCGAGTTACGCGCGACTCGCGATATGGGGACAGCATGGAACGCGTGATGTACAACACAATTTTGGGTGCGAAGCCGTTGCAGGCAGATGGGAGAACCTTTTATTACTCCGACTACAACTTCCAGGGGCGGAAGGTCTACTCGGAACATCGCTGGCCATGCTGCTCGGGCACGCTGCCACAGGTGGAGGCGGACTATCGAATCAACTCCTATTTCCGCGACTCGCGGGGTGTGTACATAAACCTGTACATCCCCTCGACACTGCGATGGACGCAAGACGGGGCCCAAGTGGAACTTACACAAAAGGGCAAGTATCCGTTCGACAGCGGAGTGCACTTCGATCTAAAGACGTCGCAAGCGCGAGAGTTCGCGATCAATTTCCGGATTCCGCAATGGGCGGAGGGTGCCACGATTTCGGTAAACGGGCGTCGCCCGCAGACACCGACGACCTCTGGAGCTTTTGTATCAATTCATCGCCGATGGGACAGTGGCGACCGCGTCGAGTTGGAGCTGCCGATGACGATGCGGCTCGAACCGATCGATCCACAACACCCGCGCACGGTGGCGTTACTATTCGGCCCGCTGGTGTTGTTCGCGATCACGGCTACACGACCGGCAGTGACGGGTGCGGAATTGCTGGGAGCGAGCAGAGTGGATCAGCGGACATGGCAAATCAAAACCATCAGCGGCCCGATCAAGATGCTTCCCTTTACCGAGATCGAGGAAGAGCAGTATTCGACCTACCAGCTGGTCACGTAGATGCGGTGACTTTTTCGTCGATCCATTCCATCATGAGACCAACAGCCATGCCTAATCGGAAGCTGCTATCGGCAATTATCTTCCTGTCTTTCATTCCGTTGCACGTCGCGCAAACAGGGCGTCCATCAAGAGTAGAAGTGGAAAAGCGGGTCGATTCGATCCTCAGCAAGATGACGCAAGAGGAAAAAATCGAGATCATCGGGGGCATCAATGACTTCTACACTCGCCCCATTCCGCGGCTTGGTATCCCCTCTCTCAGAATGTCCGACGGTCCCATGGGCGTTCACGACTACGGCTTGACGACTGCATATCCTGCGGGCATCGCGCTGGCAGCTTCGTGGGATGTCGACCTCGCGCAGCGGATCGGCTCCGCCATGGGCAGAGATGCCCGTGCGCGTGGCGTGCATTTCGTTCTCGCTCCAGGCATGAACATCTACCGCGCACCTATGAATGGCCGCAACTTCGAATATTTCGGAGAAGATCCTTTCCTGGCATCGAGAATGGCGGTATCGGTGATCAAGGGAATCCAGGGGCAACGCGTCATCGCGACCGCAAAGCATTTCCCGTCGCGGTTGTAGTCGCCGACCGCAATCCCCATGGCAGCTTGTTCGCGCCCTTCGTCATTCAAAGCGAACCCTGAGAGATAGCTGACATCTTCAAATGTCCCGTCATGCTTATTGCGGTAAAGATATTTCAGCACGGAGTCGTTGGCGACCAGCAATCAAGCCAACCGTCGTTGTCCACATCAACAAAGACCGGCGCCAGGGCGTAGTAACCCCTGGGGTCGGAAACGCCGGCCTTCACACTAACGTCGGTAAAGGTCCCATTGCCGTTGTTGTGAAACAAATGATCGCTCTCGCCCGGCAATCCGCGCGGGCCGCACATCACCGTGACCCCGCGAAACTGACAGAATCCGGGCGGCACGCCGCCTTTGCCGGCGAGTGGCGGATTGTCGGGATCGAATTTCGCGTAGCCGGAAACAAAGAGATCAAGAAAGCCATCGCGGTCGTAATCGCCCCAGGTTGCGCCCGCGGGGGAGCTTCTTTGCCCTTGAGTGCGGGAAAGGTAGAACCATTCAAAAGATAAATGTCGAGCCATCCATCGTTGTCGTAGTCGAGCAGGGCGACCCCGGATCCCGGCGTCTCTAGAATCGTGGTCTTCTCCGGAGTGCCGGCCTTATGGTGAAACTTATCCAGGCCAGCCGCGTGGGTGATATCAGAGAAGATAACGGGTGCGTTATCGAGAAAGCCGCCGGCCGTAATAGGACGCGACAACGCATCCTTGACTGGAGCGTGCGCCACGCCGGTGCTCATCCCGGTCTGCTGACCCGGAATATCTGCGGGTTCCGCCTGCTGTGCAAGTAGGGGGCCAACAAGCAGCGTGAACGAGATGGTTCGGATTGCGACGAACCGGGCAATCAGCCAGCAACGAAAGGCACATTGGCTGGAAACCCACAATGACATTAGAGACCGACTGCGCCCTCGAGCATACGAAATCTTCTCATACGGCTGCTCCAAGGTCCACCCCGATTGGAAGGGCTGTCTTCAAGATCGGAAGAAGGATCTGATTAAGCAGGTGCGGACTGGAAGGGGAGCTGCTATCAATTCGACCTGTGGGAAGGATAAACGTGTCGGTCAGCGTGGCATCTGTTTCCCCGAACGGCTTCACGCTCACCACCGATTCGGGACACGTGCTGCACCCGGCTACGATGACGCTTTCGGCTAATGCCGCCGCAAACCTTGGCATGGTAGAGACCTAGCTTGTTAGTTTCGGAAGTGCACAACGTATCGGGATGGACTCTTTCGGTCTTCTAGTGAGAAGCGGTAGCGATCACATCTCTACGGTAGATCACGGTTTGCCATGTGCTGATGAACACCCAACGCTTTTGACAAGGGCATCGACCAGTCCCGGGATGGTGTACTGCTTCGCTTCGATATGCACGGGGAAGCCGAGCTCATGCAGCGTTGCTGAAGTGATCGGCCCAATAGAAGCGAATTGGACGCCATCGATCCAGGTGTGGTGCGGGCTCCCCCACCCGCGAGACCGTTGATGATGGACGGTTGGCTGGAGTGAGCTTCCTCCGAGCAGCGCCACAAAGTTACGAACTGTCGAAGAGCTCGTAAACGTAATTACATTAGGCCGCCTCGAATTTTTAAGCGCACCGCGCAGCCGGGAGCGTGAAGATCGAGGCACGACGGTCTCGTAGGCTTCGACTACATCGACATGCGCTCCAGCTTGGCGCAATTCGCGCGGAATCACATCGCGGGCAATCTTGGCACGAATCAGCAGCACGCGCTTCCCTTTGACACGCCGTCGCAGGCTGCGGACCACAGACTCGGCGACATACTCCCGCGGAACGACTTCAACCTTGATGCCGCGTTGTTCGATAGCCCGTTTTGTGGCCGGACCGATGGCGGCGACCCGCAAGCGTTTTGACCGTGAAGTCTCAGCGGGTAAAGGCGTATTCTGCTTTCTGCTTTGGGCACGACGGAAGTCGTGCCCTTCCCCAAGCCCTGCGCGGCCGCCTTTCAGCTTACCGAGTCGCTCCCACATCGCTTCAACGCCGTTGACGCTGGTGAGGATAAGCCAATCGTACTCCCCTAGACTTTTGAGCGCCTTGTCTAACGGCTTGAAAGATCGCGGCTGGCGAATTTCGATAAATGGAATCTCGATTACGTGCGCGCCCTGTTTGCGCAATTCGGCCGACAGCCCGCTCGCCTGATGTCGCGCTCGACCGACGAGCACTCGTACCCCAGAAAGTAGGCGCCGGTTCATTCGACTTCCTTCTTCGTGGATGATCCCAGGCCTTGTTCTCGCATGAGTCGCGCTACACCGGAGACCACCGTGTCCTCGGCCTTGTCCAGGGACGAGATCACATTCTCTTGCTCGCCACGGCTACGGTTCTGGCTCAGCTTGAATTTGGCTTCGATCTTCGTAGCGGTGATCTCGAATCCGACGATGTGGCCCAGCATGCGTTGGCGGTAACTGTCGCTGAGATTAGCCCACTGCTTGGCGTATGCCGGCTCAAACATCGCGATCAGTTCGGCGAGCACGCCCGCGAGAGCGTCTGGTGCTGAAAATACCCGCGCAGTTCCGTATACGTGGACAGCACCATAGTTCCACGTGGGAACGTTTTCAGAAGTGGAATACAGCGTGGGCGAAACGTAGGAATGCGGACCGTGGAAGATGGTGAGACATTGCGGCTGCTGCTCGAGACAACGCCAATGAGGATTGGCTTTGGCAACGTGGCCGCGCAGGATGAGCTGATCTTCCGCCGCATGCACGCTGATAGGAACGTGGGAGGCGGTAGGTTCTCGATCGCTGTTTGAAATGAGGATGGCAAAGGGGTTGGCCTGCATGAATCGAAGGGCGTCGGCGTCATTTCGGGCACGAAAATGTTCTGGAATGTACACGGCCTCGTCCTCTATTCCCTCGGCCTTGCTTAATGCCTGCTCGTCCTCCGACGGCTGCAGTCTATCCTTGGCTCCGCCGAAGGACCATGGGCTGCGTTCCTCCGCCGCTGCGCAGCTGTTCTCGCCCCTCAGCACGCTTGCGCACGTGGAGAAGTCTTTCAACCTCCGCGATCACCACACCGGATTCATCTTTCACCTCGACCACGAAGACAGGCTCACACTTCTCGAGCGTCTTCAACTTCTGGCGAACCTCCTCGACCTGTGCGTCGCTCAAACGAAATTCCGCACGGACCGGTCCCCGGCCCGGCTTCTTGTAGCGGATGGTCGCGGCCTTGTCCCAGACAATGTAATCGCGTCCCAGGTGATGCATCAGCATGAGCATATAGAAAGCGTCGGTCATGGCAAACAGTGAACCTCCAAAGTGCGTGCCGACGTAATTTGCGTTCCAGAAACGGAGCTTCATTTCGACGTCGATGGATTTCATGTCCGAAGCGATACGCGGGATCCGAATTCCCACACCCAGAAACGGAGGCCACAGGTTGATCCAGCGACGAAGACGGTTGGCGCTTCTCGGGCCTCCCAGAAGGCGGAGAAGTGGATTTGCGCTCATGGCTGGGAAGGCAGCGCGAAGCCTTTGCCATAGACTTGTTCGAGAATGGCGTCGCCGCCGCGGCGCAGCAGAGCGTGTCCGACTTCGGCGCCCAGTTTCTCGGGATCGTTTCCCTCTCTTGATTCGCGTAATAGTTTGCTGCCGTCCGGATGTGCGACGATGGACTCGAGATGGAGCTTGATCGTGCCGTTGACCTCCCGCACCTGGGCAAATGCGCCGATTGGAACCTGGCAGCCTCCCCCCATGCTCTCGAGCAGGGCGCGTTCGCAGGTGGTTGTAGCGCGGGCGTTAGCATCATCGAGGAAGGCTACCTGCTGGCGCGTGGCATCGTCGCCGCGGCGAATTTCAATGGCCAGGGCGCCTTGGCCCGCTGCCGGACACATGATCTCGGCAGGGATGATTTGCTGCACCAGTTCCATCTTGCCTAGACGCTTCAGCCCAGCTAAGGCCAGGAGGATGGCGGCGTACTCTCCCTGTT
The DNA here is from genome assembly GCA_003225005.1 of Acidobacteriota bacterium. Classification (GTDB taxonomy): domain Bacteria; phylum Acidobacteriota; class Terriglobia; order Terriglobales; family Acidobacteriaceae; genus Sulfotelmatobacter. The sequence continues at coordinate 36,457 of QIAN01000211.1, forward strand.
CCAGTTTGCGCAAGCGGGTGTCGACGTTACCACGCAGGGGATGGATCTCCAGATCGGGACGGATGGCCTTGAGCTGCGCCTGGCGCCGCAGGCTCGATGTGCCTACGCGCGCGCCCTGGGGCAGATCTTCAATGGTGGAATAAAGTCGCGAGCAGAAGGCGTCGCGCGGGTCTTCCCTTGTGGTGAGGGCAGCGATTTCGAATCCTGCGGGAAGCTCGGTGGGCAAATCTTTCAACGAATGCACGGCGAGATCGACACGCCCGGCGGCCAGGGCGTCTTCAATCTCCTTGGTAAAAATTCCTTTGCCAAGTCCGCCCTTGGTACCGACCTGGGCCAGGGGTATATCGGTGATTTTGTCGCCAGTAGTGGGGATGATTTCTATTTCGCCCTCGTGGCCCCGCGTGCGCAGCAACGCCGCGATGTGGTTAGCCTGCCAAAGCGCGAGTTGTGAGCCGCGGGAACCGATGCGAAGGGTGAATGGAGTTACACCGACGTTGCGGGGTTCTGTCATGTTGAGCGGTTTCGAGACTTCGGCGGAAGCGGCCTCTCAATGAAAAGGTGGCTTCCCGCCGTTGCCGCGTCGAGCTTAGCGGCGATTGCCCGTCCAGGTTTACGGACAGTCAAATGCCACCTCTTCTGGGGCGCGACTTCACTTCGTCGCGCTGGCTCCGATCCGCCGCTTCCGATTCTTTCTCTTTCTCTCGCAGATTGAAGAGTCTCCGCACTACCTCAATCACTGTCGTGGCTTCGGCCTCGCGAGCGGCAGTCTTTAGCGTGGTGATCGGCGTGTGCATGACTTTGCTGATGATGCCGCGGGTGAGGGCCTCGACCGCAATCTCCTGCTCGGGCGACAGCGGGCCCAGCCGGCCGCGTACGCGGTCAATTTCGGCTTGGCGGATGGTTTCGAGATGATCTTGCAGCGAGACGATGGTCGGTACTACATCGAGGGTATGCAGGCGCGCTTCGAAGTTTGCCACCTCGCTGGTGATGATGGCTTCGGCACGCTCGGCTTCCCTTCTTCGGTCGGCGACGTGCGAGGAGACGGCCTGCTGTAGGTCATCGATGTCGTAGATGAAGATGCCGTCGAGCTTGCCCATCTCGGGTGCGACATCGCGGGGCACGGCGATATCGATAAAGAACATGGGGCGGTTTTTGCGGCGGGCGAGGAACTGCTCACCGTGTTCGCGGCGAAAAATCGCGTGCGGCGATCCGGTCGAGGTGATGACGATGTCGGCGCGGTCGCACGTGTCGTAGAGGTCGTCGAACTTGATGGCTTCGCCGTTGAATCTGTGCGCCAAGCCAACGGCGCGGTCGTAAGTACGATTGGAGACGAAAATCGCGGCACAGCCATGCGCCATCAGGTGGCGCGCCGCCAGTTCGCTCATCTTGCCCGCGCCCACAATGAAAACGGTCTTGCCGTTCAGCGTCCCGAAAATCTTTTTGGCCAGCTCGACTGCCACCGATGCAATGGAGACCGAGGACGATCCCACGGCAGTCTCCGTGCGCACGCGCTTGGCCACGGCGAAGGCGCGCGTAAATAACTGTTCTAGTTGAGCGCGCACCGCGCCGACGGCACGGGCGGTGGCATAGGCCTCCTTAACCTGCCCAAGAATCTGCGCTTCGCCTACGACCATCGAATCCAGGCTCGAGGCCACGCGGAAGACGTGCCGGACAACATCTTTCTCGCGGTACTCGTAGAGATGGGGATCCAGTTCGTCCGCCTTTACCTGAAAGTGTTCACGCAGAAAACCGCGCAGGTCGGCAGCACCATTTGTGGTGTGAGTCACGAGCTCCACGCGGTTGCAGGTGGAGATCACCATGCCCTCTTCGATTCCGGGATGCGCCGTGAGGTCGCGGCACGCATCGGGCAGAAGCGATTCAGGAATAGCCAGGCGTTCGCGCATCTCGACCGGTGCGCTGTTGTGATTCACGCCGATAAGCTGGAATCTCATGAGGCGGCAAACCTGTGCATAACACTGAAATAATTGGCGGCCCATGCGACGATCGCGGCCACGAAGGCGAACGTGGCGAGAAAAGCGGCGCGGCGGCCACGCCATCCCGAGTTCCAGCGGGTGAAGACCATCACCATGTAAACCGCCCACATCAGCACCGAAAGCAAGATCTTGGGATCGAGAAAATTCACGCTGCCGTAGGTAGAGACCGCGAGTACGGATCCGGTGAGCAGACCGAGCGTCATGAATGGAAAGCCGAGCAGCAGCGAGCGGTAGCCGATCTGATCAATGACTTCGAGCGCAGGCAAGTACCCAAACAAGCTGCTCGGTTTCTTGGCCTTGAGTCTTCTCTCCTGCAGGAGATAGAGCAGGCTGGCCCCGAAGCTTAGCACGAGCGCGGAATATCCAGTGAAAATGAGGGCAATGTGCGCGATCAGCCATCCTTTCTGCGGGACGGCGGAGGTGAAGACGAAGGGCTGCTGTCCCGTAGCCGCGACGAAGGTGAGAAAAAAGACAATCGGAAAGACCACCACACCGGGTGAAATTGTTTTATAAATCGCATAGACGATCATGAAGAACGTCATCGAAGCGAACCCTAACAGCGATTCGCCATTGTGCACCGAGGCCCAGACAACATGATCGGAAAGGAAAACCTCAACCAGAGACACGAAATGAAACACCATCCCCAGACTGGCCGCATGCAGTGCGATGCGGCTGAACAGATCGCTGGTGCGGGTGAGCGCGACGAAGGCGTACACCAGTCCCAGTAAGTAGCAAGCCAGCGCGAAGCGGAGCCAAAGCAGTGCCATCGGTAGGGTAAGTCTCAGAGTCGCTAGAGTTTATCGCAAGGGAAAGCGATTGTTCTCAGCGATTATAGTCCGGGCACGGGCCACGAAGGAATCAGACGCGCATCTGCGGTGTTGGTCGGAGGCAGACTTGAGGCACCGTCTTAAGGCGTGGACAGCGTCGACTGCGAGAATCTGGAACCTTGCGCTCTTCGATCCAGCCATGCAAGGCGACCGATGATTCCCAAAATATACAGAGTTGTGTGTATTGCGAGGAACTGCTCATTCTGGTCACAATGATTGATATCTAGGCTTTTTACGATCTGAATAGCCGGAAGGTCCTGATTGTCCGAGGCAGCTGAGCGTAGTTTCCTCCGTCCAGGCTCGCATGAATTCCGCGCGAAAGTTTCGATGTTCACTTCCGTGCCACGCGGACGGTCCCGACTTAGTCCCTGGACCGGCAACCGTTTTTCAACTCGCTTGAATTGACCTGCCACGTGCAGCCATAGCCTTCGCATCGCGGGAGTGGCCGTAAGATGGAAGCCTCGAGCAACCCGCCGGCATTCCTTTTCGATCTGGACGGCACGCTGGTGGACAGCGTTTACCAGCACGTGCTGGCATGGCGCGAAGCCCTGGAGCGCTCCGGCATCGAGCTTGCCGTGTGGCGCATCCACCGGCGCATCGGGATGAGTGGCGGGCTTCTGGTAAATGCGCTACTGAGAGAGACGGGACACCCGGTGACGTCCGAGCAGGCGGAACAACTGCCACGATTTCATGCCGAAGCGTACGGCCGGATGGTGGCCCAGGTTCGGCCACTGCCGGGCGCAAATGAATTACCGAAAAGGCGCGGTAAAGCCCCCGCCCTTCAGGGCTGGGGATATAAGGCGTATTTTGCGAAGCAAAACCGATTTCGCTTGTATTAGATAGATTCCGGTTCAAGCATGGCACGAGAAGGGTACAAATCGAACAAGAATGTGGTGTATTCCAGCAAATATCCTTGCGTGTGTACGCCCAAGTATCGGCGCAGTGT
>QIAN01000215.1 GCA_003225005.1 Acidobacteriota bacterium
GATTAAGCTAAAGCTTGGAAATGTAATGCCATGACGATCAAAGTGGAACTCAAACCAGAGACGGAAGCACGCTTGGTCGCGCAGGCGCGTTCTCAAGGTGTGCCTTTGGAGGAACTGGCGGAACGGCTTCTTCAGGAGGCATTGACCGCGAGCGGGCTTCCCACCGGTGTGGTCACTGTTGAGGAATTTCGCGACATGCTGCGCGGGATGGCCGAACATTCGGAAAAACTTCCTAATTTGCCGACCGAAAGTTTCTCTCGCGAAAGTTTCTATGAGGACCGGCTAAATGGCCGCGACTCAGTACCTCGTCGATAGCAATATTCTGCTCCGCTGGGTCAAACCGGACCACAGCGATTATCCGCTAGTCGTTTCTGCCATTGAAGCCATAGTTCGTCGCGGCGATGCTCTGTGCTATACGTCGCAAAACGTCGGCGAATTCTGGAACACATGTACGCGCCCTGTCGATCGCAACGGCTACGGCCTTTCTCCGCGAGAAGCGGACCAGCGTGCAAGGCTCTTTGAAGGAAAGCTCCGACTATTGCCCGACAGTCTGGCGGTGCATGAAGAGTGGCGGCGACTAATTGTGGCTCACGATGTCTCTGGAGTTCAGGTTCACGATGCGCGGCTCGCAGCCGCGATGCGCGTGCATGGCGTGGAGCGAATACTGACATTCAACGACCAAGACTTTGCGCGCTTTCCGAGAATCGAAGCCATTCATCCTGGAGCAGTCCCGACAGCCTAAGTGTTAGAGACGGTTTGAACGTTCTGCGGCGTGCCGACTACGGAACGAGTGAATTTCATTTGTTTCTGACCGACGTTGTTGAGGACGCGACTTCTACAGTATCACCGAAATTGAACTGGTACATGGCTCGGGCAGTTGATGGAACGCCGACTTTCAGCGAAGCGGGGCAGTTTGGAAGCTACGTGAAGCTGCTTCGAGTAATGAGCTACGCCTTCATCACTCCTCGCGATCCGACGAAAGAGAACTGGGTCGGGACACAGGTTGGCGAGCAAGGCACGCTCGCGGGGCCACAGACCATCAAGACGGAGAGTTTCTGGCCGCTGGTTGAAAGTAGAGTTCGGGCGCTTGAATCCGCACCGGCTACCATGACTGAACGCCAACGCGAAAAATTTGAAGAAATGGCGATGCGCGACCCGGAGAAGTTCCTAAAGTCTGAGAGCGCACGAGTGGTCTTGGCTAACCGCAAACTTGAACAGCGAATGGCCGCAAAGTATAGGCGTCCGATACAGATGAGAGGCCGCGATAGGAATCAACCGTGTCCGTGCGGCAGCGGGATTTTTGGACGAATCGTATCCTTCAGTCCCACGCCCCTACCCTTGGACTTCCGAGACGACACCGGACTGTCGCCTCCAACTGCCGATTTTGCCCACTGGCGCGATTGGCGGCAAGTACGCGTGGTGATCTCGCGAAGAGGGCACGATATATCGTGCCCCTACTTTGTTTGGTGGCCTTCCATCAAAAACATGGCGAAGTCCGTGGCGAGTGGCTCAGCGGCGAGCTGACGCATCATTAGCGCGACTTGACCGCGATGGTATGTGGAATGGTTCGCCAGATGTTGCATGAGGTGGGTCAGACTGATTTGTGTTTTGCGAACGGGAAGCATCCTTGTCAAGGGTTGGCGTGGGGGTTGGCTTGGAGATTGGTTTGGGGGTTGCCCCAAGGAGTCGCCTAAAGATTGGTGGGTTACGCGATTCACAAACTGGATTTGTTCTTTCTCGACTTCCGCCCACTTTCGGCGCACAGCAGCGAGATCCGGAAATTCGGCTGGATCAAATAGGGAGTGGTGCCGCGCCCAAAAATCCATGACGAAGGTGGAGCTGGGGGACGGTTCCTTCCAACACGTTAGCCAACCTTCTTCACTGCGGACGATGTGCACGAGCGTGTCTCGCACAGAACGGAAGCTACCGCCGAGGTCGCGCGTGAACTCCTCAGCGCTGAGAGTGGAAGCCGCTTGCAAAACTCTGTTGTTTGCCCAGCGGTCGTACTCGTAGAGGAGCTGAATGTCATCGTTAGTCATGGTTGGGCGGGGTCTCCTTCCGGCAATCTTACCTTGCCATGCCATTCAGCTGGGATTTGCCGGAGGGAAGGCAAGGGTGCCATCGAAGAGGGCCGCTTCGGAAAGCCGCCGAAAGGCAAAGCGGCGTCGAGCCGCCGCACTCCAAAAGGGCCATCTCAGAAGTCGGCCCCTACATGGGTCCTCCATTCGGCAGCGTTGGTCTTCGCAATTTGGAGTATCGAATCGTAAGAGCGCAGGCAAGAGTGCGTACGCTACTTACCTTTCCATGGCCATTCAGTTGGGATTTCACAAACGACTCGGCGCTAAGCGGGTGTGCGGAGGCCGTTTACCGTTTGGGGTTAGCAGTCGGAGCGTGGGGGATTTGTAACACAGAGGGCACAAAGGGAAGAGCACAGAGAGCACGGAGGAAGCCGAGCTTAAGACTTCTCGTGCGGAGACGCCCCGAGGGGTCGGAGTAGACTCCAGCGTTTCGTAAAGACCATGGGGGTACGCTAGGACGGGAAGAAGGGCAGGGTACCCGTAGGAAAATGCAAGAGGGCGCGATCCCTCGGCTGCGCTCGGGACAAGCTTGAAGTCCCGCCCCTACACAAATTCGCCGGATGGTTGACAAAGCAGGGAATCGGAGGCAAGTTCTGTGGCAACCGGGCGCGGGTTCTGACGGGAGCCGCAAATATGAAAACAAAACTGAGCATTCTGCTAGTGGGGCTTATGGCGTCGGCTTCGCTGATAAGCGCTCAACAGCGAACTTCGCTGGAATTGAACAAACCTTATTACTGCAGCAATGGGCTGACGGTGACTGTGATGAAGTGCGTGTTGCAGAACGGAAAAGAGTTTTGCGAGTTCAAGGTCGAGCAGAACGGGAAGCTTGCGTTTCAGGCTGCGCAGTCGGGAGAACAGCTGGCGGCTGGGGTAAAGTCTTGCTCGACGACTCCTCCCAAGGAGGGGGCCAAGGCGGGGGCGCCCGGCGCAACGGCGCCAGTACAAGCCGTGGCGAAGACGGTGCAGCCGGTAAATGGGAAACCGTTCAGCCCGTCCTATCTGAACGAAATGCCGTCGGTCGATTTCGTGAAGAGCGAAATCCAGGGCAAAGATGCCACCGACACGCTGGCGCGGCAGGTGGCCGTGTTCAACGAGTTGCCGACGGTCATCACGAGCTTCCAACTAGCCGACCGCAAACGCTACGACGCAACGCCAGACGAGCAGAAGGTCACGGGCCTATATCAACTGGCAGGATATGAATTGGAACAAGGCTATAAGAAGACGCATACGGCGGCCGAGGCCCAGGCGTTTACTCAATTGCATGGGCGCTACGAACTAGATTCAGCCCTCAATCGCGAAATGCACGTGAAGCTCTTTTCTTCGGCCTTCCTGCTGGAGCTTGGAGGCGCAGACAAAGCCAGAAATCAGTGGTATCAGGCGCACATCGAGCAAGAGAAACGCGAAAGCGAACAAGCGAAAGCGCAGGCGGCGGGCACGCAAGGCGGGTCTCCGTTTATCCGGAATGATGCGGGCACGCTGGCGGTGCGGCGGTGTGTGGAACTGGGCGGGAATGAGCTCGAATGTGTTGGAAGAGGGTTTTGGAGCGGGTTGATGGATATGGCGGGCCTTCCCGCGGATACGACGTTGAGCGGGATGGGCAGCGGGCCGTCCAGGTCTGGAGTTGTGATGAACGGGCAATATAACGGTAGCTCGGGATTGTGGATTAACTTTGGAAAAGAGAGTGTAACGGTGACGGGCTGCGGCAAGCTGGTGCCCGAGAGTCTTTCCTATACGCTGACGAAGAAGCCGAATCAACTTCTGATCAATGTCAAAAACGAACCAAGTGCATTCGTTTTCTCCATGGAAAGCGACAAGAAGCTGGTTGGCCCCGGGCCGATTGACATCAAGGGACAGACCATCGTCGGTTACAACAACGTGTGGATGCAGGAATACAGAAACGGTGTCCCGCAAGCTGGAGGAACCTGCGCGGGCAATTGCGGGTACTGGGTGCACGATCCTATCTATGCTCCCAAGACCGAGCGGTGTGCGATTGGAGCTTTCGCGCAGGCGACGCCAGAAGCGCCGGATAAATCGGCATTGATCAATAGCCTGACGTCAGCGATCACCACCGTGATGCACACTGGCCCAACGGGATTGCGAATGACGGGCCGGTACACGAACCCGGGCGGACTTGTTCTCGAATTTGCCGATGACGCTGTTACTGTCGATTGTGGTGCGGCGCATGTGAAGCAAGCCTACACAGTGGAAAACGGCGCTACCGAGATTCGGGTTACGGCGAAGAATGGTTCCGCTCCGTTCACGGTGGCGGTGCAAGCGAATGGCGCACTCTCTGGCTCCGGCAATGCAGATATAGCCGGCCGAGTAGTTACAGGAGTAAGTGGGAACGCGGTTACGTATGCGGCAAGAAATGCACGGTGCGCGATTGGGACGCTTACGTCGAAATAGTCTGGCCACTCCACAAAGAACAGTTAGGACCTGGCGAACGATCATTCCGCGCGGAGGGCGCGGACTGGATCGGTGCGAGTGGCGCGCCATGCGGGGAGGAAACAGGCGGCGAGGGCGACAAACGTCATTATAATTAGCGCCGAAGCGAAGGCCAGCGGATCACGCGGGCTAACTTTATATAAGAGGTTGCCAAGGAGCCGCGTCAAGCTGAGTGCCGCCACTGCTCCCAGGAGCACACCGCCGCCGGTCAATAGCAAGCCACGCGACATTACCAGACGCAAGAGATTGGACGCTCCGGCACCGAGCGCCATGCGCAGCCCCAGTTCGCGGGTGCTCTGCGAAACTGCGTAGGACATCACGCCATACAGACCGATGGCAGAGAGCAACAGCGCCAATCCGCTTAAGACACCGACCAATGTGACCGCCACCAACTGCGGCGAGGTGGAGCGATCCACCTGCTCCTGTAATGTGATCGTCTCGAAGAGAGCAAGATTTGCGTCGAGTGCGTGGACCTCGCGTTCCAAAGCTCTCGTGACCGTGCCCGAGTTCAGCGCCGTCCGAATGTACAGGTTCCCTCGAATGGAGAAATTCTGGCGTCGAGACACATAGAAAAAAGGTTTCGGAGCTTCGCGAACGCTCTGGTATTTGGAATCTTTCCCCACGCCGACTACGCGCATCCAGCGTCCTTTGACTTGAAGGCGCTCGTCGATCGGACTTCTGCCTTGCCAATACTTTGCGGCCATCGTTTCATTCACGACGGCAACAAGTGCGGAGTTTTCGTCGTCCGTGCTTGTGAATTCGCGGCCGGAGGCGAGTGGGATTCCCATGGTGGCAAAATAGTTGGGCCCGACTTCGTTGTATTCGACGGAGGGCTGCTCGTCGGGCGAGGGCTGATACCCGTCCACTGC
>QIAN01000212.1 GCA_003225005.1 Acidobacteriota bacterium
AGCAAAGGTCTCCATCGGTTCCTTCCTTTGACTCTTGCGTCGAGAACAAGATCATCGGACAAAGAACCGATGGAGATCAAAATTTCAAATATGTTTGGGTAGTATTAGTATTGACGTTTTCAGGTGGATTCGAGTCCTACCTGAGGAGCCATTTCTTTTCATCTTCGACTGGCGGTGCTTATCAAAGTCTCGGCTTTCAGATCGCCGGCGAGCTTTTAAGTCGCTTGCTTCTCGTTAGTGAAACATCCTTGAAAAGAAGGTTTTGATTTTGCCCAAAACTGTCTTGCGCCGCTCCGGGGCCGTTACCGCAACGGGTGGTGGGGGCGGCGGCATTGCAGCTATCGGCGATGACAGCTGGCGCGAGGACACCGGCAAATTCCTTGCGGTCGCCCTCGCGGAATTGGGCGTGAAGGTGAGGGATGCGTCTACCTCTAGATGAGGCTGTTGCCGCAGCGATTCCGGTAGGTCGGGAATCTCCGCCTCTGTATGGGGTGGAACCGGACTGCCTGCGGAGACCGGATCTTTTGCCAGAGCCGGACCAGAGTCTGGGCGACCTTCAACAGGAGCCGACTCGTCGGGAGACGAGTTCCCTGCCACGATCCGATGATCTGGCGTATTGGACGCCACCAGAGTCTGACGAGAGGGCGGTGGACATCCGCACTCCACGGGTAGGACTGTGCCGGCTAAATTCTTGGACTCAGCGTGAAACGCAGCATCCCCTGGGCTCAACTTCCCCTCATGAAAAACCAGCTGATCATGGGCTTGAACCTGAAACGTTCCGTCTCCCATCAGTTCGTAAATGATGGCCGAGGCTGTGTTCCCCGGAAGGGTTCGAACACACGTGTTTCCCCGCGAGTCTGCACGAATCGCGTAGTGAAATTCCCCGGGGCCACGCAGAAGGATACGAAAATCCGGCGTAACCACCTCGTCCGCGGACTTTTGCAGAGTCAGATGGGTTTCCAGAGCTCCATCGTTGAGGGCCAGCATCAAGTCAGGGCCCTTCCGGGAGTGCAAAACCGAAATGGTTGTTTGCGGACAGACGTACACGTCTCCAGCGTGTTTTAGACGCAGCACGGTGGTTTCGGAGTCAGCAGTAATGGAAGCCCCTGAGGCAACCCGTTCCTCCGGCACAAGGTTGGTAAAGTTCGCAGCATCGACCGGAGCAGAGACAGGCAGCAGACTCTCGCTGGGCGCGAGCGGCGGGAGCGGTGGAGCGTCCGTTCTAGCAATGTGGTGGAAACTAAACAGCAGGCGGTTACCTGCGGAATCCCATGTGAAGCCCAGTGGTTTGCGAAAATCGACCTCGACGTGCACCACCGGCGGTGTAGTGTTGAGGAGGTTGAGCCGTAGCGCGCTAAAGTCCCGGTGCTTTATCGGCACGAGTTTATCGGGAACCGACATGTTGGTATTCGGCAAGTCGATGACCAGACGCATGCCATTCACCGTGCTGATCTGCGGCTTCACTGGGGCCGTGGTCACAATCTCCAGCGCTGGGGCGCCATTCTCCAGCATGAGTTTGACGTGCTGCACTGCGGCCGGGAGCGCATTGTCGGACTGCGGATCGGACGCCCGTGGATTGCCCGATGCGAGAAGCGGCAAAGCAGCCAGCGAGAAAGCGGCAAGCCTGGCCGCCGCCCACGGAAGAGACTGTCTTTCCCGATGGCCTCGGACTCGAAAGCGCGGCTGCTGTAAATTCATGGCAAAGCGAAGTGGAAAGTGATGTGACTCTCAAAGCTGACGGATTGACCGTTGCGAACGAGCGGCGTGAAACGCCACTTACGCACCGCCTTCGCGGCCGACACCAGCAAGCGCGGATCCCCACTCACGGGCCTGACGACTTCGAGCCGGCCATTACTGCGCACGACCACATCCACTATAGCCGTTCCTTGCACGGCCTGGGAATTTGGGACGGCTGGGTAGTGTGGTTCCACGCGCGCGGTAACATGATCGAGGGCGGTCTTTTCCGGAACCACTACCGGGGATGCCGGCGAAGAATCGGCATTCGTGGAGGCCGGCTTCTTGTGTGCCTCCTCTGGCCGCGGCGCTGCGACGGTGCTCGTTTCATCAGCTTTAAATGCGTCCACCGATTCAGACACGAGCGATCCCGGAGATGCGTCATCCAGCGCATTCTCGATTTCCAGATCAGGCAGGTGGAGTTCTGAGCGAGCCGGGATTTTCTTTATGGCCTTGTGGGCGGGTGGGGGTTCTGGCACTGGTTTGACTGCAGCTGCGACCGCCGGACTCTCGCCAGGATTCGCGCCTGCATTGTTGGACAAGGGGGATGCTGACGAGGAGGAAGCCGACTGTGGAGTGACAGCTGCGGATCCTACAGAAGTCGCCCGTGAGACAGGTGCGGACGTTTTCGCAGACGCGTCCATCGCCCGCTGATTTATGGCGCGGCTCAAAGTCCAGCCCACAAGTAGCACGACAGCCAAAATGCCAAGAACCCACAGCGATGAGCGTCTGCTCACCGCGACCGGGCGTTGTATAGCCCGGAGTAGCTGGGCGCGAATCGGCAGGACGTTGCCTGGGTTAGGCCGAATCTGAGCGGCCGCATCCCGGGAAGAAACAGGGGTGCATTGATCTACCTGCTCCATCGCATCCGCGATACGACGGGCTAAGCTTTGCAAAGCTGCAATGTTAGCATTGGAAAACGCATCGACCTGAGGCGAAAAAACACCGAAAATGCCGAGTTTCTCTTCTGTCTCGTCGGGAATCGGAACGAGGACGACGGAGCGCGCACCTAAATAGCGACACGCAGGACCGTCGAGCTCCTCAGAAGCCTCAGAGTCACGGCAGCGCTGCAGAGAGCTGGTGCGGAGATACGAATGAACCATTCGCCGGTCCCGGTTCAAATAGGCCACAAATTCGCTGGCGTTTGATCCGCTCAGGGCCTGGCAAACAATCTTGTTCGCCCGCACGAGACCAATGAAGGCTCCGGTCGCACTCGTCGCCAGGCGGGCATGCTGGACAATCTCCTGCAGTACCCAATCGAGTGCGAGGTCCGCCGCCACCACCTTCTGTTGGGAACCGCAATCTTGCGGTCCGACAGCACTGTCTCCTGTCGCTCGTGGAGAACGCCCGTGATGGCGCCCTTCGCGCTGTTTCCGCGGTTCCCGCGCTTCAGGAAAGTTCGGAGATGTCGAGTGAAGGCCCATCCAAAATACTTACCCCCGAGGAGGCTTACTGCCCTACCACAGCTGCAAATGCCGTGGCTGCTGCCCAACTTTCGAAATAGCACACTGGCTTTGCACGTCCTCTTGCGCAAAGGTTTCGCCGTAGAGCCATTGGACGACAGGGATTGCGTCGCGCAAGGGACGGACCAAACGCTCAGGGGGAGGGAGAAGGAGAAACTGTCTCAAAGTGTCCTGCTATTGCTGCAATCTGTCAATGACCAATAAGAGCCAAACGTCCACCACAGGGTCGCTTGGCCGCCACTGCAGAACCCGCCTGCTCAAACACCTCGCATTGCGTCACACAGAATGCGGAGACTGCGGTAGCAATCTCAAATTGGCTGAGGTCATGACCCAAGAGCCTTACCAGTCTGCCCACCGCGTCTTTTGGATCATGGACAACTGCTCCGCTCATCACCGCGAGCCCAGTCGCTGCCGAAGCATCTTGCGAACGTTCTTAGGAAACGAACTTCGGGTTTTGGCTAGTCTCGCGGCCTGGGGCTGATCGGTTCCTCATTTGAGCAAATTTTCGAACGTTAGAGTCTTTAACTTCACGGTGCCTCCTCTTTGTGCGCACCACCCTGGCTCGATCACGATCAGGGTTCGGGAAATGCCGGCTGCAACTGCACGCCCATCGGGATCGTGCTATAGATAGCGTCGACTCCCAGCGAGGCGAAAAAGTTCCAATCGGCCGGCGTGTTCGCTGGATCGGCGAACGTGCGCAAGCCGAGTGAGTGGGCCGCCGCCACAAATGCCGCGCCACTTCCGGGCTGCTGTTGCTCGGCTGGTCCAAAGAAGTCCATCTCACCGCCCACAATACGGACCTGAAG
>QIAN01000213.1 GCA_003225005.1 Acidobacteriota bacterium
CTTGTTTGCCATGGCTATGCCGCTTCGGCGGCGGCGTCCTCATCCTGGAGCATGGAGCGGATCTGCTCGCGCAGTTCAGGCGTCTCTTGGTGGCCATGCACTGTCTTCGCATGCAGGACAGCGAGGTCCAGAACGTCGTCTTCTGTGCCTGAAATGACGATTGAGCAGGATTTCTCCGACGGGAAACGGCGACAATCGATCACTTTGCGGTGTTCGGCCATTGTGCCTCCTTGGAACGTCGAGATTATAGGCTCGTCCTGACGCGGGTTCAAGCCATCTGATTTCTCATTTGCGTGCTTTGGGTGGGCGAAGGCGCGCCTGCCGGGGGGTACCAGGACAGATTGACGGTAAATAGGGTTCTGAAAGAGCACGAGGTATGGGTTACCGAATGTACCGGCTACATAGGTAACAACCTCGGGCCGAACGGCGGGTTGTCGAGTGGTTCCAGCAAGCGGTTTCGGGTCGCTCAGAGAGAGTTTGTTCTCAATAGAAGAGAAGTGTTTTCTGTCTCTCCCTCCCTAGCGACCGTCAGGGGTCAGCCGCAGGTTAGTCGGCTTCAGATCGCGGTGGATGACACCTTGCTCGTGCGCTGCGGCCATTCCCTCGACCAGTTGCAACCCCAGCCGCATAAACTCTTTTTCCGGCAGAGCATGATTCGCAATTCTCTGGCTCAGCGTTACACCGGGCACGTACTCCATCACCAGAAAGCTGATCCCTTGCTGCGTATCAAAATCGTGGATGGTGGCGATGTTGGGATGGTTCAGCTTCGACAGCGCCAGGGCTTCCTTGCGGAAATGTTTGCGCGCGGAATCGTCGGAGAACGTCTTGGGCGGCAGTACCTTGATGGCGACGTTGCGGTCGAGGTGTTCATCGCGGGCGCGATAGACTTCGCCCGATGCCGCCGGGGCCAATCCTCTCGGCGATGAGGTAGTGGCCCAGACGGAGGGCAACAAGTGGATCCTGGCCGAACGCTCGGCTGGCCATGGGAAAAAGCTCCTGCTCCTTCACCTGCCCATTCTAGGCTCTGGGTTAAAAGGAATCGACCAAAAAACTGGGCGAGCCGCAACATGCCCTGCCTCTTTAAAATCTATCGGACAAACCGTTAGACGATCCACTTGGCTGCACGCCCAACGAAACGTGATGAAATTGTAATGAACGGAGCATCAGAACCCGTCAAATCGAAAACACAACTGACAGGACGGTCGTGCTTGTAAGTCGTGTTGCATTTTGTTGTGGGAGTTGTTTTCTCTTGCCGCTCAAGAGCTTCATCCAGTCGGTCCACGAACGAAACGTTGGCTCCGGGGATGAGACGTCGGTAGATATCGACGGTCACCTGGATCGAACTGTGCCCCATTGGCTCCTTCACGTATACGATCGAGGTCGCTCTGGATCAGCAAGGAGCCGAATGAATGTCTGGGATCGTGCAGTCTGATCTTCCGTAGCCCGGCCTCGGTGAGCGCCGGGTGAAGGTAGCGGTGGCAGAGGTTGTCGGGATCCAGAATCGTCCCGTCCGGCGACGGGAACCCAAGTTCGTCGGAGATGTCAAGTTGGGCGCCAAAGCTGATGGCGTAGTAGTTGTCATAGATCCCAAGTGCGGAAGGACGAAGAGACTTTTGATTCGCCTTTGTCCCTGCCAGAGCGGAGCCACCCTGCAGGAACCGATTGGAACGCTCGCCCACTAGCTCGCTAAAGACACGCCAGTCCCACTTGTCTGGGGACCCGGCGCCCCTTCGGAGGGCGATATCCATACACGAAACTGTAGTCGAACACGCCAGGTCGGCGATCTCCTTTTGTGTCCAGAAAAACTGGTGAATGATCCGTCCAGCCAGACCTCGTGGTTCAAGCGAGGCCATGCCAGTCACAGCCCCAACCATGAAGCCGGGCGCATTCGTGACCTGGACCACGCCTCCGAACCCCAACTATTCTATCGGAGCAGAGCGAGAGCTCTACAGGTCTTGCCGATGATCCCGCGTTGGACAGGATTCAGTCCCACAAATTCAAACCCATACCGATGGTCGGAGCGACTGCGTACAACTGCATTCACGCTAAGAGGATTGCTCACAACCGGTACAAAGAACTTGAAATTCACAGCCGTGCCCGCGTCCCATCCAGTCACGAATAAAGCGGCCACGCCGGCTTCACTGATATTAAGCGCCCAACCGCGCATAACTTCCTGTTTTTCCCTTCCGAACATGGCAACGTGGATTTCAGTGTCGATCTCATGCCGTGGGAATCGCCGCGCTTCAATTGAGCCTTCGTGCCCCTCGGGATAATTCATCGGGAGCTATCATTTCCTCACTCCGGCCCGCCTTGCCCGCCTTTCGCCGCGCCGTTGCAAAAGCCGAACAAACTGCCCACGACAATCTTTTGACCCGACGGCACACTACGCCCCGGGGATCGAACGCGTCTGATGATGGAGGAATGCAGCCGGGCGCACCCCACAGGCACAGGCGGCATTATCGTTTCGATGACCTGGGATTGATTGTGAGAACCATGAAACCTTTGCTAGAGGACAACTTTACTGAGGACCAAGTTCCGCCTTGGTCGCGGAGCCAGACGTGGACCGGAGTCGCGCAGGAAGCTCCTTGATGGCAAATCCGGTCAGGGCAGACATGATGGACCCGGCGATGGTCAGGAAGAACGAGCCGGCATAGCGCGAAAACCATCCCACGCTGGAGGACGTCTCAGCCGGAACGCTGCCTGTCCCTTGCCAAGACAGGGAGAGCCCACTGCGGCGAGCGGAGACAGAGAGGCCACGCTCGGTGCTATGAGTAAAGTCCCCGCTGATGCTGTCCTCCTGCATCGCGGCGTCATCGGGCTCGATCCGCACGCGGACATTGCGCTGGCCGGACCGCACCGGTATCACCTGTGACAGGCTGCCCTGCGCCGAGGCAGTGGGAATCAAGCCGAATCTCTTTCGTATGGAGCCGGAGACTTTGCCAGAGTAGACGAAATCACCGTCTACCCATACCGAGACCTGCGCGTTGTGGAAGCCGTGCTGCAACCTCAAATGCAAGGTAGCATCCTTGGCGGTAAACGCGCTGTACATCGCCATGAGCACGGCGGCGGCCAAGAACAAGCCCAGCACAACCCGAGCTTTGACAGGCACACGCATCGCCCAGTGGCGTGCATGGTGGAAGAGCAAGGACGATTTGGCGCGAAGCTGTGTGAGGTACTCTCGATTCATGGGGTAGTCTATTTTCGCCCGGAGGAGGCGTTCAGCTCCAGTTACCAAGGTGTAATTGGCCCAAGAAGTCACGCGATTGGCTGGTTTCTGCGAACCCGAAGAAGAATTCATCAAATTTTGGCCGACTTTCGCACCAGTCCAGCTTGAATTATCGTGGGGATTGTTGTGGAGTTCTCTGTGTTCGGGTGCTCGCGCGACGCCCGCAATTCAACGCTTCGCTGGTTATATTGTTCTGGGGATCGTGTCCCTAGCGTGCTTCTACTCGAACAGTGGCTGGTAGAGTCCGGTTCTCGTCGAGAACAATGCTCTGCAAAGCGAACGCCAGGCCCATTAGAAACCAGAAAACGATCATCGATTCTGCGTCACCGAAGTTGTACTGGAGCGTCGCGGTCAACAAGACGGCCACAAGACCGCCGAAAATTCCAGAGGCGAGGCCGTGGGGAAACCAGCCCCGGTTTCTGGTTGCGGTTGAAAGTCGCATGAGGTAACGGAAATACCCTGCCATGAGCCACAACCAAGCCGCCAAGGCGGGTAACCCACACTCTACGGCGAGCTGTATCGGCGTCGAATGGAAATGGCTCCTCAGAGCGTAACGACGGTTGGCTTCGAGGTCCCACCGCTGCCAGTGTCCCACAACACTGTCAAGCCCGACCCCGAACAGGGGATGGGCGCGTATGAATTTAAGGCTATCTCGCCACATCAGGAGGCGGTATTGACTGCCAGGGTCGCTGAGGTCCAGCCACTTCTGGGCGCGATGAGTTTGAACCCAGTTCAGGCTTAGCAGGAGCACTACGAAAAAAACCACTGATATTACTTGGCGGGTCTTCCCACCCGCGTCCTTCCAACTTATCAGGAAACAGCCAAACAACAGGCTGGCAAGAGATATCCGCGTGAGAGTGAGAACTACAACCGCGGCAATCAACAGGAAAGTAAGACCCAAGGGAAACCTCAAGCGGATACCCGCCCCAGGTGCGACCAAGAGCCCCCAGGCAACAAGGCCGATGAGGACCATGACTTCTGAATAGGGAAAGTAGTGTTTCAGAGTACCTTGGGCGCGCTGCGGTCGGCCACGAATCAATCCTATGCCCCGCTGTTTTAAGGTGCCTTCCAACGCATCCTTCCGGCCAATCGCCATTTGCACATGCGCAATCGGAGCTCCCCGGGCCACTGTGAGCTCTACTCCTGAGTCCATCGGCGACAGGTCGAGCCTGTCAAACAACTGTCGTGGAGTGTGGACCGTGGCTCCGTCAACCATCTGAACAATGTCTCCGGGAAGCAAACCAAATTGATATAGAGCGACCGCAGCGCGGTCATCTGCCATCAATTCAACCCCGATGCCCACCGTGTACTGCCAGGCTGTGATAGCGACGCTAGCCATGCACGCTGCAAACAAAAGGCCGACCAGGATCTTCACCTGCCGCAGACTCTTAAGGTTTTGACCTATCAGTACCGCGATTGTCAGGTCGGTGATGCCCCTCATCCGTCCCCAGCTAAGTAAGGGCTCACTTGAGAAGATGGTCGAGGCACCGGTGAACAATAGAAACAGTAGCAGGGGAAGAGCCAACGGTTGACGGTGGAACTTCCGTCCGTCGACTAAGATTTTTACCAGCCAGACTAGTAGCGCCGCACGGAAAGCAGTTACGGCCCCTTTGGTGGCCAGTGGCGCGCAGAGCGCAAAAGCGGTGAGACAAAAGAAGAGAGCAGCGTCGAGCCAGCCTGCTGGTCGATGAGTTGCCGAAGAACTGCTGGCGGGCATCAGCATAGGCGCTTGGGAGCACACGCCGGTTTCATCAATTCGTAAGGGATGGCTGGCTGATGGGGGGATGACATTTCTCAATTGCATTTCGCAAGCCTGTTCTTGCGTGGCCGTTGCTAGGCGTTATGGTACACTTTGTCTTTCTGCGCTTCAGCAAGGCAAAATGTTTTCCCGTCGTTCTCGATTTCTTGGTGTTGCCTGCGTACTAAGTGATTCCATCCCGACAGGACTGGCTTTTCTGCTCGCCTATTGGGTTCGAGTGTGGATTGGCCATACAGGTTCTCTATCTCCGATTTATCCACTGAGGGTCTATCTTCCGCTTTTGCTGGCATCCCTCTTCGTCTTTCCCATCCTCGGATACTTGCTCGGAGCGTATCAAGGGGTGGAAATGCGTCGCCCCAGGGATATCGCAAACGACGTCGTCAAAATGACCAGCTTGGGATTCTTGATTCTTTTAACAGGCCTCTTTCTTTTTAAGGGAGACTATGTCAGTCGAAGTCTCCTGCTGGTATTTGCTGTTTTCCACTTCTTGCTGTTAGGCGTAGGCCGCGCAATATTCATCTACGGAATCAGCCCCCGAAACAGGCAAGAACGTTATCGCCATTTTGTCATTGTAGGGACCGGTGTAGCCGCTGCCGAATTGGCTTCGCTGTTGGAAGAGGGCGAACGATTTGGCTTGCGTCTCCTGGGCTTCGTGAGCACCGCGACTGGCGAATCCAGCCCGCCAGCGGGTTTGCGCGGGTCATACCCCGTGGTTCCCCTGGAGAAACTCTCTGAATTACTTCACAACCATATTGTCGATGAGGTTGTTTTGACTGCAGCAAAGATGGAGGAGCTATCCAAACTAGAGCCTTTGATGCAGCAATGCGAGCGGGAAGGGGTGCGCATGCGCATGCATCTGAACTTCCTGTCGACTGTCTTTTCCCACGTTTACGTGGAACACTTCGCTCACGTACCCCTTTTGACTTTCACCAGCACCGCTCCAGATGAGGGAGGGATGTTGCTGAAGCGCATCATGGACTTCTCCTTGGCCGCTGTGGCGCTGGTTGTGTTATCCCCGGTGTTTATCTTTTTGGCTGCGCTCGTCGGCCTGACCTCGCCTGGACCAATTTTCTATCGGCAGACCCGCTGCGGGCTGGGAGGACGCAAGTTCAGCCTCCTCAAGTTTCGCTCGATGGTTGACAATGCTGAAGACAGTTTGCCCCATCTGGAGGACTTGAATGAGGCCGACGGTCCTGCCTTCAAGATGCGCGATGATCCGCGGTGCACGAATGTCGGGCGTTGGATGCGGGCGTTTAGTCTGGATGAGCTTCCACAGCTCTGGAATGTCCTGCGCGGCGACATGTCGTTGGTCGGACCGAGGCCACCTTTACCATCGGAAGTGGAGCAATACGAATCTTGGCAGCGGCGACGCCTGCGCATGCGCCCTGGGTTGACCTGCTTGTGGGCTCTGGAGGGACGTAGTCAACTGCGCTTCGATCGCTGGGTCAAGCTCGATCTTCTCTACATCGACCGATGGTCCATCTGGCTGGACTGCAAGATTCTCTTAAAGACCATTCCTGCGGTGCTCTCCGGTAAGGGAGCACACTAGCCTCTATCGTAGAGTTCTAGCTTCCACGCTTTGGCGGGCGATAGGCGATCAGGGTCTCGGAATAAAATGTTACCCGACATCCAATCACACCGCCATCGGGCAACAAGCGTTGAAGCTGGCGCTTGGTCAGTAGATTCAAGTTGCCGTATGGCGTCCTGCCCAAACTCCTAATGAGACTACGTTGCCATCTCTGCGGGAGAAATTGAACCATCGGCAGACGGTAATGTGGCTCGACTGGGTAGTACAAATTCGGCGTGGTCACAAACCATCCTCTGCCGACGCGGGCTACTTCTGCAGCAAAGTGCTGCTGTGCATCGTGATCTACCAAGTGCTCGATGACTGCATTGGAATAGATCACGTCGAAGCTCTTGTCGCGAAAGGGGAGTGCACAACCCATCGAAGACCAGCGCCTTCACGCCAGGAAAACTACGCCGGTAATCCCGCACTTCGGACAATGAAATGCCGCCTCCGGTAACTTGGTCGCGATGCTCGTACAGGGACTCGAATTGCTCAGCGAATGCGAAATTGGGCCCTGAAGCTCCCACATTGAGAATGTGCATCGCCGGCGTCGGTTTCAGTAACTTGACGAAAAGGCGGAACTTTTCCTCGCGCGATTTTGTGTGAAGGTAGGAAAATAATTTGTTCATCGTTCTGGAAGTTGCGTGATGGAGAATCGTCGCTCATCCGCTGCTCCTTCATCTCGGATGCTAAGATGAGCAGACTGTCGCTGTGCTATGCGGCAAAATGAGATCTTCATTTCTTAGTTTCAGCTGGCCGTGCCATGGTCTCCGTTCTGATCACAACCTACAACTCAGCGCGCTTCTTGAAAACATGTCTGGAATCGCTGCTACAGCAAGTCTACAAGCCACTTGAGGTGATCGTTGTCGACAATGCGTCTAGCGACGGCACGCGAGATGTCCTGGCAAACGTCGGACCTGGACTCACCGTCATCTATAACGATAACAACATTGGCTTTGCCGCAGCCCAGAATCAGGCCGCACGACTGGCAAAGGGAAACTGGCTGCTCTCTCTTAATCCGGACGTTGTCGTCAGTCGAGATTTTGTCGCCAAGGCGGTTGAGTGCGGGAACCTGGATCCAAAAACCGGCGCGGTTTGCGGCAAGCTTTTACGGTGGAACCCTGGCCGAAATCCAGAATTTACCCAAGTTATCGACTCAACTGGGATTTATTTCTTGCCCAACCTGCGTCATCTTGATCGCGGGGCCGGTGAGCCGGACCATGGGCAATTTGAACAAATGGAGTACGTCTTTGGCGCAACCGGTGCAGCTGCCCTTTACCGTCGGAGCATGGTCGACGATGTCTCGGTGAACGGAGAATTTTTCGACGAGCAGTTCTTTGCCTACCGCGAGGACGCGGACTTGGCCTGGCGGGCCCAGTTAATGGGCTGGCGGTGCGTGTATACCCCTGAGGCAGTTGCATGGCATGTGAGGCGAGTCACACCGGAGCGTCGCGGCCAGCTTCCGACCGAAATCAACTGGCATTCCGTCAAGAATCGCTTCTTGATGCGTGCGAAGAACATCTCGCTTCCGCTTTACGTCAGGTACTTCCTGCCGGTTACTTTCCGGGATCTGCAGGTAATTGGATATTGTTTGCTTGCCGACCGCAGACTCGCTTCTGCGTTGACCGCAGTTTGGAAATCCCGGCATGAACTCAGAAGAAAACGTAAAGTTGTGCAATCGCGCAGGAGCGTATCAGACGAGGACCTTTCAATTTGGTTCTCAACTCGACCGGCTAGCGTCCCGTTGAATCTTCCTGGCTAGAATGGTCGTTCTCATTCGCTATTAGGTTCGGGGTCGCTCTTCTGGCCACCGCGTAGCATATGCACGAACAGCGCCTCGTACTGATCAACCACCTTATCCCAGCCGTAGACGGTGCGCGCGACAGCCTGTGCCTGCTGGGCTAATTCTTCAATGCGACCGGGAGCGGCAATCAATTGTTCCAGCTTTTTCGCCAAGTCTCTTTCCTCGGGATGAAATGGAATGCCGCAATCTCTGGCGGTCTCGCGGTTGGCCGCGGTGTCGAGATAAAGAATTGCATTTCCAGCCGCCATCGCTTCAACCAGTGCCGGATGAATCCCTCCGATCTCCCCTGCAAACACGAATACCCCAGCATTTTTCTGTAAGCTCCAATAGGCGTCCCCGTAGACGGGCCCCGTGAAAATGACACGCCGATCGGCAAGTGATTTGAGCTGGCGCACATACCCCGGTTGGTAAGGATTGCCGCCCACAATAACCAGTGGCCAGTCGGTTCGCAAATCCCGATAAGCCCGAAGCACCAGTTCCGGGTTATTTTCCGGTTCGAGCCTAGCGATGTAGAGGATGTACCGCCTGCGGGACAATCCGAAGCTGGCAAAATGGTTGCTGGGGCTGGGCGGCTCGGCCCCGTAGCCAATCATTTCTGATTTCTTGCCGTAACGGTGCCAATAATAATCCTGAATCGCGCGAGCGTCCGTCACAACTCGCGTAGGGGTGTAAGTGGAAAGCAGCTCGCACAAATGCAAAAACCACTGCCCCGTGAAATTCCATTTCCGGCGCTTTCGATCGAGTCCGTCGACATTGAGCACAGTAGGTTTTCCGACCACTCGTGGCATCCAGGCGAACGGACTGTTAGCGACGTTACAGATGAGCACAGTCTCTGCATCGCCGAAGAGAACATGCACGGTCGACAGAAATGTGTGAAACAGGGTGTCGAAATGCATGCTAGGAATACTGGGCAAGATCACCCGGCGGATGCGGCTATCGAAAACATCGTCAGGCGAAGTGAAAGGCTTTCTGCAGTAAACCGTTACTGTATGGCCGCGCTCCACAAGACGTTTGGAAAGTTGGTCTGCAAGCGTCTCAAACCCGCCGTAGCGGGCGGGAATACCGCGAGTACCGACGATAGCGATGTTCATGGAAAAACGTTAGATATGTGATGCATCAAGAACAGGGCAGCACAACAGACGCGCCGCAAAGTCCTAGAGATCCATGCTTTTCACACCGTAGTGCCAGGCTGCATGCCCGTAGCCTTCCAGGGCCTCGGCAACCGAAATTCCGGAGGGGCCGAATCCTGTTAATGATAACAGTGCGCGAAACAACAGCCCTGCCGTGATGCCCACGCGCAAGATGGCAAGTTGTGCGCGGCTGTGATGCTTGACAAAATAACGAACGAGATTCTTGTACCAATAGGATTGCCGATCACGGAATGCGAGTCTGCTTACACTATGTCCCCCTGAGTGAGAGAAGATCGCATCGGGACGATAAACAATTTTCCATCCTCTATCCCGAAGGCGGCGACAGAAGTCTACATCTTCAAACCATACCGGGAAAAATCCTTCATCGAAGCCGTTAATCGCGTCCCATGCCTGACGCTTCACCGCAAGACAAGCTCCTGCCGGCTGTTCAACCTCTTGAGGCTTCTCGTAGTCAAGGTCAAGGCAGCGGTAGCGCACATTCCAGGGATTGCGAGGCCAAATGCGGTTCACGAGCAACACTTCTGCCAGCATGCTTCCGACGGTAGGGAGTTTGCGAACGGTGAAGCCCTTCTGTAGCAGGCCGTCTGCGCCCTGTAGGAGTCCGCCAGCTGCTCCCACCGTATCCGCGCGGAGTGCGTCGGCCAGTTTGTCCAGCGCACCCGCCGCAGCGATGGCGTCAGGGTTCAGGATCATCAGCACGTCGCCCTCGGCAACCTTAGCGGCCTGATTCACCGCGCTGGCAAAACCTACGTTATGAGAATTGCTCAAGGTCAGTACCTCGAGCGCACAAGCGCCGGCTTCCTGAATGGTGTCGTCGGTCGAATTGTTATCGACCATTACAACTTCCCACTGGGGGAACGCCACGAGCGATTGCAGGCACGCGCGGATGCAGCTGCGCGAATTGTGAGTCACTATGATAACGGTGCCGAGGACCATTCTGGCATCGGATTATAGCTTTTAGGCAGGGGCTCTCTAATTGCGTCCGAAAATTAAAATGGCGGCGATGTTGAAGGTTCAAACAGCACAGGCCGTTTGACACTGCTACAAATACACAATACCTTTGCAAATGAGGCCGTCACCGCAGATGGGCGCGCTTTTTCGAGACACATATCGTTATCGTGAGCTGATCTGGGCCCTCGCCCTGAAAGAGCTGCGCGTTCGTTACAAACGCTCGGTTCTGGGTTTCCTGTGGGCACTGCTCAACCCGGCTTTGCTCATGCTGGTGCTCACGCTGGTGTTCGGTACCATCATGCGGTTTTCGGCTCCCCATTATTCGATTTTTCTTCTCAGTGTATTGCTTCCGTGGACATTCTTCTCGCAGAGCCTGGCGTATTCGGTTGAATCGATCGTTGGGAATGGAGAATTACTGAAGAAGGTTCGCGTTGCCCGGCTGGTGTTTCCGATCGCGGCAGTGGTGTCCAATATCATCAATTTTCTTCTCTCCATGATTCCACTGGCTTTACTGATCCTCGTTACTCGATTTCCGTTTCATTGGACGTGGCTTTATCTGCCCATTCCGATGATGGGATTATTTCTTTTCACGCTTGGAGCGGCCTTTTTTTTCGCTGCTGTCAATGTTTACTACCGGGATGTAAGCCACATTATCCAAGTGCTATTGTCGGCCTGGTTCTATTTCTCTCCGGTGATCTACTCAGTGGATTTCATGCCCGCCAAGTACCAGTGGCTCTTTCACTTGAACCCCATGCTCTACGTGCTGAATGGATTCCGGCTCGGAATTTACTACGGACAGCTGCCATCACTTCAGTCAACCGCGATGTGCCTGCTTTGCGGAGTATTATCCGTCGTTATCGGCTTCACCGTGTTCCGTCGATATGAGAACTCGTTTGTTTATTATGTTTAGCGGATGGTAGAGAATCAGTACAGCATCGAGTTTGACGACGTTGTGCAACAGTTCCGCCGGATCACGGAACGCCCCGACACGCTCCGGGAAGTCTTTGCCAAGGTAAGACGACATCGGATAAATTATCAGGACTTTGAGGCGGTCAAGCACGTCTCATTCCGTATTTCGAAAGGTGAAGTGGTCGGACTCATCGGGCGTAACGGGTCCGGTAAGAGTACGATTCTTAAGATAGTTGCGGGAGTTTACACGCCCACTTCAGGCAGCGTGCGAGTGCACGGAAGTATTGCGCCGTTGATCGAGTTGGGCGCTGGCTTTCATCACGAGCTGACAGGCCGCGAAAATATTCTCTTAAACGGCTTGTTGTTGGGTCTCACCAAGCGCCAGGTAGGTGAGCGTGAGGCTCAAATGATTGCATTCGCCGAGCTCGGCGATTTTATTGATTCCCCGATTAAGCAGTACTCGTCGGGAATGTACATGAGGTTAGCTTTTTCGGTCGCGATCGAGGTCGACCCTGATATTTTAATCATCGACGAAATTCTTGGCGTAGGGGATGCGGGATTTCAGCAGAAGTGCTTCGATCGAATTCAGCGTTTTCGAGACGCCGGGAAGACCATCATTCTTGTTTCGCACGCGATGGACAATATGCGCAAGTTCTGCAGCCGGTTGTTACTGATTCACAACGGCGCGATACTTGAAGATGGGCCTGCTGATCACGTTATCGATCGATACGAAGCGCTTATCAGACAGCGTGCACCACTGTCAGCACGCAAGTAGAATTCGCTCGATTGTCCCCGGGCGGCCATGGCAGGTCACCAACAGAACGAGTCAATCATGTTTCCGAGAAAGACGGAAGATTCGAGAAGGCAGGTAATTCTCCATTACCACATTTTCAAGAATGCGGGCACCACGGTGGAGTCCATTCTTAAGAACAATTTTCGTGCTCGCTTTGCCCGTTTTGACAGTGATGATTACAATTCTACTCTCTCGTATGAGGCCCTCTTAGAATTCCTCGCAGTGCATCCTGAGGTTGTGGCTGTGACCAGTCACCATCTGCGCCCTCCTAAGCCGGTGGATGACCGCTTCGTTTTTCATGACATATTGTTTCTCAGGCACCCCGTTGCTCGCTTGTGGTCGACCTACGAGTTCTATCGGCGAAGCGATCTGGAAACTGACCCACTCGCTGGCGCGGCCAAAGCCAGAAGCGCCCAGGAATTCTTCCAATTGCTCATCGATGACTATCCCTTCCACTCCAACAATGCGCAGGTCAATTTGCTCGCCAGCGCCGGTGGGAAGCTTCCGTCCGATTCGGACGTACCCCGTGCGGCGGAGGTGATCAGGCAGGCTACCGCGCTCGGTGTAGCAGAACTTTTCGACGAGAGCACTGTTGTGGCGGAAAGTTGTCTTGGTCGAGCGTTCCGTGGTCTCGACTTCAGCTACGTGGCACAAAACGTTAGTGCCGGCCGTCCCATGAGCTTGGACGCGCAACTCGAGAGATTCCAACAGCATTGTGGAACGGAGATCTTCAATCGCATCATCACCTTGAATCAACTTGACCTGGCCTTGGTGAAGGTAGCGCATGAAGAGGTTCTCCGCCGGTTCCATCTCGTGCCACATCACGACAGACGCTTAAAGGCTCTGCGATCCAGGTGCGTAGCTCGAGAGAAAGCGGCGTCGCGGATTATCATTGCTTCGAATCATCCCACCGATTTCGCTTCGCTCGCGAGCCTGGGCTCTGCCTGAATTGGCGCGCGAATCGGGTAAGAGCACTCTCGGGAGATCCATGCTACTTCTCTTATTGCTGGCTCCAGTTGATTGGATCGTGATGTCTGTCCTGGTTTGCGCCGAGCTAGTCGGCCGACTTTGGAAGCTGATTTCTCCCCTCCAAGTACCCTCTTTTCCGCTGTGCCGGCATGATTGCAGCTTTGTCATCGTCAGTTGGCATGGAAAAAGCAGTCTTGCACAGTCGTTGCCCGCCTTGCTACAAGCTGCCCGGGTTCATGGAGGAGACCACGAAGTGATCGTTGTGCTCGATCACGAGAGCAATGACGGAACCAGAGACTTACTTCAGAAGAGTTTTCCCGAGGTCACTCTCCTCCAGGCGCAGACGAGTCTTTATTTTGGCGCAGCCACTCGTTTGGGAATTCAAAAAGCGACGCGTGACATTGTGGTCCTGATCAATAACGACACCATTGTCGATGAGGATTTTCTTGCTCCACTGCTTAAGGCGTTTGAGGATCCCGCAGTGTTTGGAGCGGCTAGCCAAGTGCGAGCTTCTTCCGCTCAGGCTCGCGAAACGGGTAAGACGCGCGCGTATTTCAAAGGTGGCGATATCGTTTGGGCACAGGAAGGCATATTGACCGTGGAGGACAGCCAGGACTACTGCCCTGTCTCCTGGCTCCATCGCGGCGCAATGGCGCTAGATCGTCGGAAATATCTTTGGCTGCTCGGCCTGGATGATCTGTATGACCCGGGCTACTTTGAGAATGCTGACCTGTCGCATCGAGCCTGGAAAGTGGGCTGGAAGTGTCTTCTGGCACTGAACAGTCGGGTATCGCATGAGCATCAATTCAAGGTCCCACGTGGGGGGGAAGAGTTCATACATCTCATCGTCCGGCGCAACGCCTACGTCTTCTTTTGGAAGAACATCGACGACGTCCCGATGTTGATGAAACACTGCTTAACCTCTGTGTCCAGACGGATGCGCCGCGCGAGGGCCTCAGGCATCGGCGAGCCAGTTGAAATGCGGAGCCTTCTTGCAGCCCTCAAGCGCTTGCCCGTGATCCTGAGGAGACGGCTGTTCGCGGCCCGGTCGGCCATCCGTACCGACCGGGAAATATTTGCCTTGGTAACGCAGCGCCAGCAGGGAAGCAACATCCTTTCTGGTCAGTTCGAGGCGGAGGCGGCGAAGTGAAAAAATATCACAAATATCCCAATTTCACGCTTAGGAGGAAGTAAAGGGATGTCGTAGTGTTTGTCCCTATCAGTGTATGATCTCGATGCATTAGGAATCATGTGAATGGGTTGGACAAGATCTTATCGCAGCAAGCTGGCTGCCTTCTCCTTTGAAAACGTTGCCAAATACTGGCGGTACTGTCACCTCTACGGCGTAAATAATGCGACGCGTTTGGCGCTTCGTCGTTTTCGAACGCCTAAGGGTTCTCCTCCCGCCTCTGTAACCGTGCTGCCCTCGCCTGCACTAAGTGTGGCTGAACATGCACCTCCTCGAATTGAGAAGATCATTTCCGTGGTGATTCCGACGAGGAATGCTGGATCCAATGTCGATCAACTTTTCAGGAGACTTAAATCCCAAGAGGGTGTGAAGGATCTGGAAATCATCGTTGTGGACTCCGGCTCGACAGATGGCACTTTGACCGTCGCCGAACGATGCGCAACGAAGCTTGTACAAATAGCGCCTGAGCAATTCTCCCATTCCTTCGCGCGAAATACGGGAGCGGAACGCGCCACCGGCGACTACCTGCTGTTCATGGTGCAGGACGCCTTACCGCTGACGAATTTGTGGCTTTGGGAAATGGCGACTGCGCTGGAAACCAACAGCCTCGCGGCGGTGAGCTGTGCAGAGTATCCCCGCGCCGATTCCGATCTGTTTTACCAATTTTTGATTCACAACCATCGCGGATCGGGCGACAGTAATGAAGACAGAATTCTCTCCTGGGATGAATCATGTTCTACCTACACGGGAATGAGGTGGAATGCCCAACTGAGCGATGTCGCGACGCTAATCCGCCGTGACGTGTTTGAAACGTATCGCTTTCAGAGGAATTACGCGGAAGACTTGGACCTTGGATTCCGATTGATCCGCGATGGTCAGAAACTCGGTTATCTTCAGAGCACGAGGGTTTTACATTCCCATAACAGGCCCGCTTACTATTTTCTCAAGCGCGGTTACGTCGACGCCAGGTTTTTGGTGGAGTTGTTTTCGTCTTTTCTTTATCCGGCGGTGGATGATAAAGCGCGGCTGTACTCTGACATTATCAAGATGTACGCCAAGGTGGCCAAGCTCGGGCGCGTCTTTACGGTGCTGCAATTCCCCTTGCCGGTCGGCGGATTCGTGGACGAACTCCGCTCTGCATTGCAGGCACACGCAACGGACACAGTTGTTGCAGACCAAGCGTTCGATACGGACTTGCATGGATTGATGGAATGTCTATTAAAAGAGGATGACGTTTCCTTCTCGATAGCGGATGCAAGGACGAATATGATTTTGTCCCATGTTCTCGACTACCTGGATCGACTGGGGATGTGGATTTCTGGTGTCTACGACGTGGTGGATAGCAATCTAGCGCGCGATATAGTCCAGGCGGTCCACAGAGCCTTCGCCCTATACAGCGGGACGCATCTGGCATACTTATATATGACGCTGGCGAGTCGCGGCGAGGTCGGGCAATCCGTGGCCCGTCTGGACCGCACCCTGCTCTCGGGCGTCTAGAGTACGATGGACATAATTTACGCTATTCATCAGTTTTATCCCGACTCCTTCTCCGGAACCGAACGCTTCCTCCTTCAGTTGGCATCTTCAATTCGGCGAAGTGGACACCATCCCCGTGTGCTGACGTATAGCTTAGGTGACATTCAGGCAGCCCGTATGGTGGGCGAGTTGCTAGTCAAAGAGTATGACTACCACGGCATTGCCGTCACCGCGGTGCGGCACAAGAAGGTTCCTATCGACGTCAATACATCACTTCAAGCCCCGTCCATTTTGTCGTTTGCGCGTGAATATCTCGACAGAAACAAGTGTGATTTATTGCACATCGCACACCCCATGCGGCTGGCTCCGGTTGCCGCTGCCGCCGCGGAACGGTCGATCCCCTATGGAGTGACGCTTACGGACTTCTGGACGATCTGTCCGAAGGTAAATCTACGCACCAGTTTCGATACTCTTTGCGTTGGACCCGAGGGGGGAGCAAGGTGCGCACGTTCATGTCCGGAACTGCAGTCCGACTTCGTAAAGTCCCGACTGGAATGCAGTCGCAAGTTGCTAGCTGGCGCCCGATACGTGGTTGCGCCCTCCCGATTCCTCGCGGCTATATTTAAAAGGGAGCTTCCTGATCTGAACGTTTCCATAATTCCCCATGGACTGCGATTGGGAGCCTTCAGTTCCAACCGCAGGACGTACGATCAGACTTCGAGACTCATTTTCGCTTATTGCGGCGGACTTGCCCCACACAAAGGTGTCCACATCCTGCTCGAAGCGTTTCGTTCACTGCCATCTGCCAACGTAGAACTACGAGTGTACGGGGCCACTAGCGAACATCAAAGAGATTACGAGTGCCAGCTGCGTGACATTGCGGAGAAAGATGAGCGGATAAGGTTTTACGGAAGGTACGACGAAAGTGAGATCAATGAGATCTTTCAGTCAATCGATGTGGTGATTATTCCATCGCTGTGTTATGAGAGCTATTCCTTTACACTGCATGAAGCGCTCGCGTCGAACGTGCCTATAATTGCCTCCGACGTAGGAGGTCTGAACGAAAAGATTGCTGAAGCCGGCGCCGGGTTTACATTCCGTATGGAGGATCAGGAAGACCTCGAAAGCAAGTTGGCCTCCATAGCGGCTGACCCCGCGATTCTCAATGAAATCAAGCGGGCGATGGAAACCGTGGTTTTGCCACTGGAGGAGGAAGAAGCTTATCTTTACGAACGGATTTACCAGACTGCCGTCAGCCGCAGGGCTGCGGAGGTTGATGGACCGGGCCGATGAGGACATGAGGCGCAACGATTAGATTGCAGACTCAAGTCCCACCGAGCTGCTTAGGGCGATCTTCCATGAAGATTGACCCGGTAACTGAGCGCGATGCCTAGATTGTTTCAGACTCCGGGCGAAATGTGATCTACGACTGCTTTCCTCATTCTTTAATGAATTCAAGGTGCTAGAGCTCCGTCTTGAGGAACTCAATGCGCCAGGCCAATGAGAAACTTGCAACGTAGCCTTGCAATCGCGCCAAATGTGATTCAACCCTGACTATAATCACACCGGGGCAGTCTCTGTGACGAGCCAGCTTCTCATTCGAGCGGCCTCTTGTTATAAGAGAAACATCACACATCCGATGACCCAATCTAATCAATCAGAAAATATCTTTGGCAGAGTCGTGGACGCTAGACGTTATGAGCCCCCGCATCTGGACCTCGGTGACAGCAACAACTCACGGACAATGATGATCGAACTCACTGGAACGGGCAAATCCGTCTTGGAGATTGGCACTTCAACTGGGTACATGAGTAGGGTATTGAGGGAGCGGGGAAACACGGTCATTGGGGTTGAGGTCGATCCGGAAGCCGCGTCAATCGCCAAACAACACTGTGATCGCTTGCTGAACGCCGACATTGAGTCGTTACTGGTGGGCGACGCATTGGAGAAGAACTTCTTTGACGTCGTGATTCTCGGCGACGTTCTGGAACACTTAAAGTGGCCGGACAAGGTCATTGAGCAACTGAAATCACATCTCAGACCAAACGGCTATCTCGTGGTCTCTTTGCCGAATGTGGCCCACGGCGACGTTATCTTGAACCTCTTGGCGGGAAAATTTCCCTACCATGATTCTGGGCTTTTGGACATCACACATTTGAGGTTCTTCGGGCTGGAAGATGTGGTCAAACTCTTCGACTCCGCTGGTTACCAGATCTGCGATTTGCGAACGGTCAGGGTCGATGTTGGGTGCACGGAGGTGAGCCCCGATCTGAGCGCGGTGCCTCCAGAGTTGCTTTTGGGAGTCAGGTCTCTGCCTCATGCAAACAGCTACCAGTTCGTCTTCAGGGCCTTTCGAGCCGATGAATGCAGAGAGCCTCTGCAGATGGAGAATGTAGGGCTTAAGAATTCGTTTGGGGCGTTCACTACCGAAGTCCGCAGACTCCGCAAGTATTTGCAGCCCGAGTTTGACGAAATGGCGGCCTGGGCCGACAAGCTCAACGCAGAACTAACCCAACGCGTGCAAGAGGTGCAAGAGCTTCGCGCTCTTTGGGCCAAAGCCACACGTTGGAGAAGAGCTTTCGTCTTCGGCTTTCTGGCTCCCCTCGAATGGGCAGTCGGCGCCACCCTCGTTGCCTCCGAATTAGTTGCCCGGGTGCTTCGCAGGATCAGCAAGCGACAGGCACCCTTGGTTGCGCCCACGAATCCAGCCCGATGTAGCATCGTGATCGTGACATGGGAGGGAAAAGATTTATTGGCCGAATCGCTGCCGGCATTGCTAAAAGCCGTCCGTTTCGACGGGGGCGAGCACGAGATTGTGGTAGTGGACAACGGGAGCACGGACGGCACGCAGGAATACCTTCGCAATCACTTCCCTGAAGTTCGGGTGATTCGCAACGAGCAGAATGAGTATTTCGGTGGTGGCAACAATCTCGGAGTGCAGAAAGCGAGGAATGATCTGATCGTTCTGCTTAATAACGACATGATCGTCCATGAAGACTTCCTGGCGCCGCTCCGTGCCGGATTCCGTTCTCCCGATGTTTTCGCCGTTGCCAGCCAGGTTTTCCTGGCAGACCCCTCCAAGAGGCGGGAAGAGACGGGCAAAGCACGGGCGAGTTTTAACGGTTGCGATTTGGACTGGAGACACGAAACCGTCCTGCCGAGTGATGAGGAACAACAATACGTCCCGGTATTTTGGGGGCACGGAGGGGCGGTTGCCGTGGATCGCCACAAATTCTTGTGGTTGGGAGGCTTTGATCGGATATACGACCCCTTTTATGTCGAGGATGCCGATCTCTCGTACTGCGCATGGAAGGTTGGATGGCAGTGCTTGATGGCAGTTCAAAGCAAGGTCATTCATAAACACCGCAGCAGCACCAGCCGCTTCGGTAAACAATTTATTTCGCAAATCGTCCGCAGGAATCAGTATCTCTTCCTCTGGAAGAATTTCAGCGACTTTGGCAAACTGATGGCGCATTTTGCCCGTACACCACGTGCCCTCTTCCGCCGTGCGGGCACTCCGGGAATTGGAATCCGGGTCGAGATACTTGCATTTCTCGGGGCAGCGGAACGTCTCCCCGCCGTACTACGCCAAAAACTACGGCTCGCCCGCTCGGTTGTGCGAAGTGATCAAGAAATTCTGGAAGTGACCAATACTCCGCCAGACGCAACCATCAAGTCCAATCACATTGATTTTGCACTAGGTCCGTTCTCAGATCAGCTGGGTAGCGGTTGGCACGACCTCGAGGTAGGGGAAGGTCGGCCGTATCGTTGGATGACTGAACAGGCCTCTGTATTCTTGCTGGCTCCGCGGGGAGAAGCTGAGCTTCTCGTGCAAGGGTATGTTCCTTCGCTATCGTCGTACGAGGGCGCGGGCGTTAGTTTGAACGTGCGCTGTTGCGGACAGCAGAAACACTTCACCATGAAAGAAGGTGGGTTCGAATACCGCTGGCCTGTTCGGGATCTTCCCGCCCGGCTGCCGGTTGAGGTTGAACTCTGGGTGAATCGAACGCTGAGTTCAGATACAGATCAGAGAAAGCTTGGCATTGCCCTTCACAGCATCGGGCTGGTCAAGCATAGCGAATTTGTATCCAAAAAACGCGGACGTCGTCATTCCTCGATTTCAATCAATGGCGCAAGGTTAGGCGAGGCGGGAAACTCCCAGCAAAGACGCGTCTTGATGATTTGCGCCTACTTGCCCTGTCGTGGCACGCATGGCGGCGGCAACATGATGTTCAATCTTATTCGAAATTTGTCAAAGAGCCACCGCTTAACGGTCCTATCGTTCTACGAGGAGGAATCGGAACTTAGTCACGTGCCTCAGCTCGCAATGTATTGCGAGAGAGTGGAAGTACTTTATCGGGGGCAGAGCTTCCATACCTCGAACCTCTTTGGCTTGAAGCCGCCGGAGATTGTCCGTGAGTTCTATCACGAGGGGATGGAACGACTGGTAAAAAGCTACTTGGCGACGCAGCATTTTGACTTGATGCAGTGCGAATATCTCCAAACTGCGCACTTCGCCCATATCGAACCATCGATCCCTACCGTATTGACCAACCACGAAGTGCTTTCACTCTCACGCATCAATCATTTCAAGCATTTGTCTTGGACTGCCGGCAAGCTCAAAGCGCTGATCTCAGCGATGCGAATGTTGAACTACGAAGAGAAGATGTTGGGAAGGTTTTCGGCGGTAGTTGTGCTGACTCAGACTGAAGCAGATTTTCTTGCGCGATATGCTCCTTCCACCCAGGTGCGTTGTCATGCGATGGGAGTGGATTGCGACTTCTTCTCTCCTGGGCCGGAAGAAACTGATCCACATTCTGTGGTCTTTGTCGGCAGCTTTCGGCACTCGCCTAACGCGAATGGAGCGATGTGGCTGCTGGAGTGGGTCTGGCCGCGGGTCGTTGAACGCTATCCTTCGGCTCAACTTTATCTGGTAGGAAATCATCCGACTCCGGGAATGCTACAGAAACACGGTAAAAATAACGTTGCCGTGACTGGCTGGGTAGACGATGTGCGGCCTTATCTGCAACGCGGGTCCGTGGTAGTGGCGCCCGTATTCGAGGGAGCGGGCATGCGTACAAAAGTCCTGGAAGCGTGGGCAATGGCGAAAGCGGTTGTCGGCACCCCGCTTGCCTTCGAGGGTCTAACCAGCAAAGACGGTGAGTACGCCTTCATAGCCGAAGATATTGACAGTTTCGCTAGGCGGATCCTTGAGCTTCTGCACGACGAGAACCTGGCTAGCGCGATGGGGCGTCGGGCACGCGATTTTGCCACGGCTTCGTTTTCCTGGGAAGCCTTCGCCACGTTCTATGCCAATATGTACGAGCAGATCCTGCGCCCGGACGATCACGGAGGATCCGACCTTCAGCGCTCGGAGGCCCGCGTAACGAACTTTCCTGCAGCCGAGAATGTGGAGCGGCATTAATCATGCGAGGGCTGCTTACCCTTCTGACGAACGAAACCAACTTGAAAGGATATCGATCGGGTATCTTTCTCGCCAGTTCTGCACCAGAGTTGGTGAAAAGGGTTCTCCCTTTGATTCAAGAGGAAATGCCCGACATCACATTCACGTATTTAGCATCAATGGCCTATGCGCACTTGTTTTCTCCTGCCGCTGAAACGGTTTGGTTGGAAGAGGTCAAGGCAGAACCCGTGCGGACTCTGCTCGGATTACGGCAACGAAAGTTTGATGTTGTAATACTGCTGCTCACCGGCACTCCGACGTTCCGAAAGCTGAAGCTGGCGAGTCTCGTACTAAAGCCGAACAGATTTATTATTCTTACTGAGAATGCAGATGTTCTGATCGTAGATCGAAGACGATGGAACGCTCTTCGGAGGCTGGTTGTCCGGCGCACAAAGATGTATTACCCCGGCTCTCTTCTATTCTTCCCTTTTGGATTGTTATATCTTTTGGGTCGCACCCTTTGGCTGGTTTCGCGCGCTCGCAAACGACGGCCCTTGATACGTAGTTGCTGAAGTCAGTGCAAGTTTCTTCACCATGAGCGCAGGAGGTCCCTCGGTCCGATGGCTCCAGATGGCAAGCCTGAACCACGAATTCGGTTTCGCTGCAACATTTGTGGTGTACAGAACGAACTGCCACCACGCGAGTTCGCCCGTGAAGTCCCAAGTTGCACCGGTTGTCGATCGACCGTGCGCACTCGGGCGCTGATGCGTATGCTGGCGCGAGAACTTCTGGGTGCCGATCTTAGGCTGCCTGAATTCCCCGTTCTCAAAGGGATTCGCGGCCTTGGGATGAGCGATTCGGTCGACTATGCAGGCAGGCTGAACGAAAAATTTGATTACCGCAATACAGAATACGAACGAGCGCCGCGATTCGACGTCCTGCATCCGGATGAGCGCGAGTTTGGACTGTATGATTTCATAGTTTGCAGCGAGATCTTGGAGCACGTCGTGGCGCCGGTTGACATCGCATTTCGGAATCTTTTTAGACTGTTGAAGCCGAATGGAGTGCTACTGATGACTGTGCCATACCGACCGGAGGGAGCGATTCAGGAGCACTTTGGTCCAATGTCTGACTTTGGGATCGCGCGGGTAGGAGACCGGACAGTTTTGGTACGACGAGAGAGTGACGGATCCTACAGCGTGCGTGACAATCTGGTCTTCCATGGAGGGCGTGGCTCGACGCTGGAGATGCGACTCTTCTCGGAGGATGGGCTCAAACAGCTGATCGCGACGGCGGGATTCTCGTCCGTCAAGATATATACCGAAGATTGTCGTGACTTCGGCATTCTGAATCAGAAGACGTGGTCATTGCCTCTGGCAGCGCATACCGCGCCGTTTGCTCTGAGCCTGGACAACCTGGGAATATGGAGCGAACAATGGATGGAGTTAAGAAATCGGCTGCGCCGGATTCTGTGATTGGGCTACGATTCCGCCGTCAGACCTAAAGCGAACCGGGCCTCCGATGGCTAGCGGATGCACTCTAAGATGATATGTGTGTAAGGGATCCGAAGCAGATCGTGCCGAATGCTGGATTTGATCCTCGGGAAAACCTTCTCGCCCAATGTTGTGTAAGCCTGTTCTTCTCGTATGAACTGTCCCCGGTCATGACCTTGGATGTAGCGAGCTGTGGATGATTGGTCCGGCGTCCAAACCCCGTCCAGCGTTACGAGCTTTCCACCCGGCTTAAGCGCCTGGTGTGCGATCCGAAACAGTTGCAGCGCCTCCTCATTGTCCAGATGATGCAAAATGCCCAGGGCGAGAACAATGTCAAAGGGATCCCCTTGCGGGAGCGTGAACTGGCTGACCCGATCGCAGACGAACTTTGCCTCGGGAAAGCGCTTGCGGGCTTGCTCGATGTATTCCGAACTGGCATCGAATCCTACATACTCGGCGGCCGGCAAGTAGGGAATAATAGTCCCAGGACCGCATCCAATCTCCAGAATCCGGTCGCCCGGCTTGGGGCGGATGTATTCGCGCACAAGGATCCGGCTGCGTTCGGGAGCACCGATCACATTAAAAAACAATTGGTAGGCTTGTGGTAATGCAAGAACTGAGCGAATTGTTTCGAACATTGATTTCCACTAAGATTGCTTGCAAGATACACCCAGATTGAATGAAGTTCAACATGACCATCAGGCGGCAGACCGAATCATGAAAGTGATTATCCTGGCAGGAGGTTTGGGGACTCGTTTATCTGAGGAGACTGCCTCCCGGCCCAAGCCGATGGTTGAAATCGGCGGCAAGCCCATGCTGTGGCATATTATGAATATCTATGCAAAGCATGGTTACAGTGATTTTCTGATTGCGTGTGGGTACAAAGGCGAGGTCATCAAAGAGTATTTCCGCAATTTCTTGGTTCACCACGGCGATATTTTCATCAACCTGCGCGACGGATCGTGCACGGTCGCGAACTCTTCCGCTCCGGATTGGCAAATAGGACTGATAGACACCGGGCTCCACACTCTGACCGGCGGACGTCTGCGCCGGCTCAAGAATTTGATTCGGGATGAGACGTTCATGATTACGTATGGTGATGGTCTGGCCGACATTGACATCAATGCGCTTGTCCGTTTCCATCGCTCTCATGGGAAATTGGCGACTGTGACCGCCGTTTCCCCGGTCGCGCGATTCGGCAGTCTTCGAATTGAAGGGCAAAGCGTCACCCAGTTTGCGGAGAAGCCCCGAACTGGCGAAGCTTGGATTAACGGAGGCTTTTTCGTCTTTGAACCCCACGTTCTTGAATACATTACGGGCGACCAGACGGCTCTTGAAGGTGAGCCGCTAGAACGTCTCGCGTCCGATGGAGAGTTACTCGCCTACCGACATGAAGGTTTCTGGCACCCGATGGATACTCTGCGCGACAAGCAATTCCTGGAGTCGCTCTGGTTGGCGGGGACGGCGCCATGGGCAGCGGCATGAGTAAGGTCTCCTTCGCGAACTTCTATGCCGGCAAGAGAGTCCTTGTAACCGGACACACGGGGTTCAAAGGCAGCTGGCTGACAATTTGGTTGAAACTGCTGGGAGCCGATGTAGTCGGTTTTGCGCTTCCCCCGGATACGGAACCGAATCTTTTCGCGGCTGCGGGAGTTGCCGACGATGTGGCCTCGCTTCTCGGCGATGTAACAGACGTATCCGCGGTTTCAGCCGCTTTCGAACGACACCGCCCGCAAATCGTCATTCACAGTGCGGCCCAGGCGCTGGTACGTCGCTCCTATCGAGAGCCAATACAGACTTACGCCACCAACGTAATGGGAACCGTGCACGTGCTGGATGTTACACGACAGACTCCGTCGGTGCGTGCAGTGGTCGTTGTCACTAGCGATAAGTGCTACGAAAACCGTGAGTGGTCTCAGGGATACCGCGAAGAAGACGCCATGGGAGGCGCCGATCCATACAGTTCGAGCAAAGGAGCAGCGGAACTTATCACAGCGGCATACCGGCGCTCATTCTTCGCCAATAATGGAAGCGCAGCCATCGCATCAGCTCGAGCCGGCAATGTTATCGGAGGAGGCGACTGGGCGGAGGATCGCCTGGTCCCAGACATCGTACGTGGTATCTGCTCCGGCGGCCCTATTGTCATTCGTCGACCTGACTCCGTTCGGCCCTGGCAGCATGTGCTCGAACCACTTCGGGGATACCTGCTACTTGCGCAAAGGCTTTTCGAGGAATCTTCTGCATATGCTGGCGCCTGGAATTTCGGCCCTCCCGAGCAGGATGCCCTTCCCGTAGCTGAATTCGCGCAGCGTGTGGTTTCAGCTTGGGGCAAAGGAGAATTGAAGATTGAGACTGACCCCGCCGCGCCACACGAGGCGCAGTTCTTGCGGCTGAATTGCGAGAAAGCGAGCCGGCAGCTTGGCTGGGATCCAGCTTTGAGCCAGGACCAAACTGTTGCATGGACGGTTGATTGGTATCGCCGCTTCTACCAGAATCGTAGTTCGGCAAAGTCGAATACTACAAAACAGATTGAGGATTACATGAGAGCAGCTAACTTATGAGATCCTTCGGATCGGCTCTCGTAACCGGCGCCACTGGTTTTATAGGATCAGCTTTGGTGGCTCGCCTTGCCGCCGAGCAGGTGAATGTCACCTGCCTCGTTCGCCACAGTAAAGGATTTCAGGCTTTCGACAATTTGAAGAATGTCCGTGTGATCGAGGTTCCGTCATTCCAGACGTCCTGTCTCAAGGAACACCTGTCGAATATATCGGCCGACGTAGTGTTCAATTTGGCGTCTTACGGTGTTCAGCAGGAGGACCGCGATCCGGACGAACTCATCGAAGGGAATGTTCGTCTGCTCACCCGCCTCCTTGACGTGGTGGCGAAGTGGCCACTCAAGAGATTCATCCACACCGGCAGTTGCTCCGAGTACGGGCTGCCTGAGAGCGAAGGTTTACCTATCTCGGAATCACAGCGGTTGCATCCGCTATCGCTTTACGGCGCCGCAAAAGCAGCGACGGGGCTCCTGGGGACCACATACGCATCGCAATTGAACATACCATTTGTAACCCTTCGGCTATTCGGCGTTTTCGGGACGCGTGAGGCGGCGCAGCGATTGATCCCATATATGATCCGCCGCTTGGACCAGGACCAGGCGGTGGATCTGACGCCTGGAGAGCAGGTCAGGGACTTGTTATTCGAGGAGGATGTGGTCGAAGCCTTTCTCAAAGCCGCGGAAGCCGAGCTGGATTTGTACGAGGCTTACAACGTGTGCTCCTCGCGGCCTACCCGCATACGTGAGGTGGGCGAGGTGGTGGCCGATACTCTTCAGAAACCGCGCGATCTGCTGCAGTGGGGCAGGCGGCAGTATCGAACTGATGAACCGATGTGGCTTGTCGGCGACAATCGTCGGTTCGTCAGGGCAACATCGTGGCGTCCAGCCGTGTCTTTAGAGGATGGAATCCGACGCATTATCTCGAGTGGCCGGTTCTCGCAGGCAAGAATTGGACATCAACATGCAATTTGACCAATTCGCGGGCAATTATGAGCAGGTCCTTGATCGCACGGTCGCGGCTTCCGGCGAGAACTCGGCCTATTTCGCCGAATATAAGGCACGTTATCTGAGTAGAGTTCTTTCTCCGGCATTCTCGGGAAAAGCACTGGATTTTGGCTGCGGAGTTGGGCTGCTCTCACGCTTCTTGAACAAATGCCTTCCAGGCTTGCGGGTTGACGGCTTTGACGTTTCCCATGACAGCATCAGCAGAATAGACGACAATCTCAAAAGCCAGGGTCATTTCACGTCTACGGCCGCAGATCTCGGTGACGACTACCGGCTGATTGTAGTTGCAAATGTGATGCATCACATCCTGCCCCGAGAGCGACAACAAGTGGTACAGGAGTTGGCAGAGCGGTTGATGCCCGGGGGTATCTTGGCGATCTTTGAGCACAATTCCAGCAACCCCGTTACGCGCTGGGTCGTGAACCATTGCCCATTCGACGAGGATGCCATATTGCTTCCTGCCGCCGAAGCCAGTGCATATCTTCACCATGCTAAGCTGCGCGTAATGCGCCGCGACTACATCGTGTTCATGCCGCGCTTCCTGGCCTGGCTACGTCCACTTGAACCATGGTTGGCGTGGCTTCCGTTGGGGGCTCAATACGCAATTCTGGCGGGGAAGTGCGCCTGACATGAAACGGCTGATCAGCATCTGCGTTCCTGTATTCAATGAAGAGCAGAACATAGAGCCTCTATATCGAGCTCTACTGCCGATCATGGCGCAGGTCTCTGATCGGTATGACTTTGAGCTTCTGTTTGCGGACAATCACTCGAATGATCGCACCTTCGAGATCATCGAGAGACTTGCAGCCACTGACAGTCGCATTCGCGCACTCCGGTTTTCTCGCAATTTCGGATTCCAACGCTCGATCCTCACTGCGTACCTGAATGCGGTGGGGGATGCCGCCGTTCAGATCGATTGCGATTTGCAGGATCCTCCGGCATTGATCCTGGAATTCATTCGGAAGTGGGAGGATGGCTATCGGGTTGTGTATGGAGTTCGAAGCTCTCGCCAGGAACACTGGTGGATGAACTCGATCCGCAAGTTGTTTTACAGGATTATTGATTCTCTCAGCGAGGATGAGCTGCCCTTGGACGCTGGAGACTTTCGTTTAGTGGACCGCTGTGTTCTGGATGAACTGCGACAGATCGATGACTACCAGCCTTATCTGCGCGGAACGATTGCTGCGCTGGGCTTTGACCAGATTGGCATCTCCTACGATCGCTCGGAGCGCCAGCATGGTGAAAGCAAGTTTTCTTTCGGCGAGTTGATCGGTTTAGCACTCGATGGAATCCTTAATCATTCGGTTGTGCCTCTGCGCATTGCAACTTACCTGGGGTTGGGGGTTTCATTAACCACCCTACTGGGCACGATTGGGTATCTCGTCGGACGCCTTTTCTTAGCTAAGAACTGGCCTCCTGGCTTCGCGAGCGTCATCATCTTGCTGATGGGTTCGCTGAGCCTGAACGCTCTGTTCTTGGGGATCATCGGCGAATACTTGGGAAGGATATACCGCCAAGTCAAGCGTCGTCCGCTGACAGTTGTGGAGCGCGAAATCAATCCGATGGGCAGACATTCTACAGAAGTGCAGCGCTCTGGTTCCGCTGGCCGGTAGCATGGCATAAACCATTTGCTCAAATTATCAGAGCAGTGAGTCAAGCATTTGAACTAGAGCTTGCCTCCACCTATGTTTAGCTACGGGTGCTTGCGAGCGGATTCCGTCCTAAATCATGAACGACTGGCCTCACGAGATCACGGGAGCGTCGGTGCCGCGCGGTAGTAGCGGCATTTCTGTTGCAACCGAGACTATTCTGCTGCGGTCGACGACAAGCATTGGGGCGTGGCCTTTCTGCTCAGCCGCGGTGCTCCTGGCCATCCTGTTTTCGACCATCAATTGGCAGATTGTCAGCGGTCATAGGGTCCAGATATGGGATGCGTGGGCATTCTACACTCCGGCGTTTTCATCGGTCGCGGACCACGCGCGCGCCGGCCGCCTACTCCTTTGGGATCCCTGGCTGGCGGCGGGAACTCCAGAGTTCGCTGACCCGCAAGTGGGTGCGGCTTCGCCGATCGTCATTCTCATCGGCGCTATCGGCGGCGGCACGGCCGCAAGCTTTCGGGCCTATTGGCTTCTGATCTGGTTTCTGGGGCCGCTAGGGATCGTACTGCTAGCTCGCCACCTCGGTTCGCCGGCGTGGGCTGCTTTCATAGTTGCTTTAGGGTATGCCTATTGCGGATTCTATACGGCACACGCTGAGCACACGAGTGTGCTCTACTCCTTCTCGTTCTTGCCGCTATTCGTATGGCGATTTGATGTGGCGCTGACTTCGCATCGTCTCCGGCCCGCGGCGGAGGCGGGAGCCCTCTGGGGGCTCTCGGCCCTGGGTGGCTACCCGGCGATCGTTATTCTGAGCGGTGGGATGTTGTTTCTCTGGGGGCTGGGCCGCTGTTGCTCTGCCTCGAGTGCCGAACCGGCCATGATGGAGGAACGGCTTGGATCTCGATTCAGATTCGCTTTCCTCGCTCTGCTGGTCGTTTTCTGCGTGGGGGTGCTGGTCCTCGCGCCCACGTATGTGGCATTTTTTAGAGAAGGCCTCGGTTATAGCGAAAGGGCCGGGGCCATGGCCCGCCAAGTCGCAATCGCCGCGAGTCAGAACGCTCTGAATCCGGGAGCACTCGCGACTTTTTCCAGTCCTTACCTCACTGCGCTCAAGTTTCCACTTCTCAATCCAGGGCTGTGGCCGGGGAGTGATGTTTCGGTGGCAAGTGTCTATATTGGGGTTCTTCCCCTGCTCTTGGCATTGTTGGCATTGTGGCAGCGTCCGAGGTCAGCCTGGCGATGGTGGCTGGCGGGAATCATTGTCTTATCGCTGGCCTGCGCTGTAGGCGATCGATTACCGTTTCGTGGCTGGCTGTATGACTATTGTCCACCAACCCGGTTTTTCACCCATCCGGGAATGTTTCGCGCCTATGCCATATTTTCTGCAGTAGTGCTAGCGCTGCTGGCCACAAGCGATCTTGAATCAGCCATTAAAAAACCAGAATCTCGAATCTGGAAACAACTGTTGATAGTGGCAATATTAGCCAGCATCGCGGCGGTGTGCACCTATGTGGAGGTCATCTCTCACGTGAAGAATGCGGGATCACAACTTCAACGTGGAAACTGGCACCTTGTAGGAATCTGGTTCAGCGCGGTGGGAGTTTGCTTACTCGCATTCCTTCTGCCCGCAGCTAGAAAATGGCTTCCGGCCCTCTTCGTCGTCCTTGCCATCGTGGACGCATCGCTCACGCTCCGCCTTTCCCGAGATTTCGTGTCCGACAGAGGCTGGACGAAATCTGTTCTCAGGCAGGTCGATGCCAGGCACGATCCGAGCTTGATGGTGCATGGACTGCAGAGGGAGTTGTCGTCTCCGTATGCGCTCGGCGGCGAACACAGTAACAGCAATATGCCCCTGCGGATTGCCACGTTCTACAACGACTCCACGATGAAAAACCGGTTCCATGCAGGTTTCGCGGAGCATCCTGTACTGTTGCATATGGCTATCGGCGATGAAAGAATCTGGTTCGCGAAAGAAGCGGCAATAGCCGCTCCCTCCAATTCGGCCTTTATGGCTCTGGTGAGCAGAAGTGAGAGCCAAGGTGCTCCGGTTCTGGTTGTCCATCCGCGCAGAGAGATGCTCAAGGTCAGCGATCCCGGCTTGGCGGAAGCCTTCGATCCAGCCCAACGGAGTGCGATTTCTCAGTTACGTCCGGCGCGAAGACTTCCTGTCCAGGTTCTACGCTACACCCCCAACCACTTGGCGCTAAGAGTCTTCTGTCCTGAGAATGGATGGCTGGTCGTTACCGATCGATGGGCTTCTGGATGGCACGCCACAGTAAATGGCCTCCCAGTCGAAGTTTTCGGGGGCAATTTTATCTTTCGCGCTGTTCCCGTTCGAGCCGGCGAAAACGAGATTCAGTTCGACTACGGTCAGACGCTGTATTTCGTATTGCTGCTCTCTAGTTGGGGCACGGTGGCCACTGTTCTACTGACGCCACCTCTCAGGATTCTGCGACGGTCGCGGGCGAGATTCATTTAGCTGGCTGCTGCCAGAGGGCGGGACAGAATAGGGAACTTACGGCCTAGCGTCTTGGCACGGCCAGCGCCTTCTCAGGCGAGTAAGTCAGGCCCTTGGCCTTCCGTTCGCCGATACAGCCAAATGGTTGCGCCCAAGCCAATCGCGAAAAGAAGACAACCGAGAAAAAGCGCTCGTGGTCTGTATTGCATCTCGACCACGTGATCGCCTGGCCCGACAACGATGCCACGGATGGTCATGTAAGCAGAGTAAATCGGCGCGCTCTTCCCATCGACACTGGCCCGCCATCCTGGATACCAGTTATCGTTCAGCACGACCATCCCGGCGCACTGCATTCTCGCGCGAATCGCCACCGAGAACCAACTCCGGTGGAGTAGCTCGATCTGGTCGCCTGAGCCACAGTCTCCCACCTGCGGTGGCTCTCCCGTCACAAAGGAAGTGGTCGCCATTTCAAAAGACGGACTGGAGAGCAAGTCGTTGGCTCGGGCGTAATCGGGGACCGAAACAATCTTGTGGACAGACCAAACGCGAGGACGCGCATCCGGATTGCGAAAAACCTTAATACCAGTGGGGGCAGTAAACAGTTCCACTTGATTGGACTGAGAAGGCTTTCGCGCGAGGTAATAATTCACTCCGTACAACTGTCGTGCTCTCGGCGCCCAGAACTTGGTCTCAAACACTGAGGCAAGCATGGAACCGCCGTGGCTGCTCATCTCTTCGATCATGTGAAAATCGCCGAAGTTCATCGGCAAGTCCTTCTGGTCTACATCAATACGCTCCAGGTCAGTGCGGGTGCGCAGAAACTGTGCAAGCGAATCTG
Source organism: Acidobacteriota bacterium (assembly GCA_003225005.1). GTDB lineage: Bacteria > Acidobacteriota > Terriglobia > Terriglobales > Acidobacteriaceae > Sulfotelmatobacter. The sequence continues at coordinate 31,145 of QIAN01000213.1, forward strand.
AGGCCAACAGAGGCTTTTCAAACTGAGAATTGTAGCCATGCCCGCGGGGATAATTGAGCCTCCCAGCTACATTACCGTGTTCGATCATCAGCAGGCCCAGGGCCAGCGCGGCGGCCAGGGCCGGCTTCAGCAGACTGCGATTGACCAAATAAAACAAGCAAGCTAACAGAAGCGCGGCAATTCCTGAGATCGCGAACCGGTCGCCAGCGTCCTGAAATCCTTGTTTTCCCAGAGACTCAACAAGATATGAAAATGTTAGAAGGGCACCTCCGGCGATAGCTAAGACCTTGGCGATTCGCCTTTCTAACAGGATCTGATCCCTGGCAATGAATGCATCGAGTCCCAGCCCGATTAAACAGGTCAGAGCGAGATGTGACAGGAAGATCCAAAAGACGGCTTCGCGCAGCTTGTCGAACATAGGAACTAAAATGTAGGCCACGCCGTACAGCATGTTGTACTGGGAAAGCGTCATCAAGGTCCCGGCGATGACGAAGGCCAAGCACAACCGAGCCAACCGCGCCCTGCCAAGAGTCGTAACCAGTGCCAGAACTGCAAACACTATGGCCACGACCCCCGCGAACAACATCTGTTGCCAACTACCTTGCGTGGGGACCAGAATGCTCAACAGAGACGAGGGGTGGATATTTTCGATGAGGTGAGCCAAAAACGGGACCTTAGCAGCGCCTGGAATCGGCTGATCAAGAAGAACCCACCGCATCGACATTTGGCCCCATTGCAAGGCCGGAATAACCTGCGGAGCGCTAACCAAAAGCATGGTGCCGGAGAAAACGGCAAGGCGCGAAAGACCTAGCCGCAGGTCCCCTAATAGTGCAATGACCAGAAACAGCGTCGCGCAACTCAGCGACATGATGACAGGGATGTGATGAGTTCCGCTGAACCACGAAAACCCAAGCACCAGCCCAGCCACTGCCGCATTTCCAATCGGGCGCATGCCCCGGAGGCTTCGAAAAAGGAAGATCAATACCAGAGGCGCATAAATCGCTTCGGTAACAACCTGAAACCAGATAGCGTTTCCTGGAACACTGCCGATGGCATAGAAGACGCCAGCTACGACTGCTGCCAAATGCGATCTTACGTTCAGGTCCATTATCAGCAAGTAGGCGGCGAGACCGGCCAAGCAGTGCAGCAGCACATAGTAGATTTGTATGTAGCCCAGGCGTACATGCCCGTTTTTCAAAGGCATTAATAAGAGTGGATAACTGAAAGGATCAAGAAGCGCAGGGGTCATCTCTCCCAGGGGCGATTGCCCACCCATCTCGTAGGGGTCCCAGACCGGAACGATCCCGGATCGGAGCGCATTGGCGCGTAGGTTCAGGTCCGGTACGGCCATGACGGTAATGTCAGGCCCCACGTCAAAGATGGAATAGATGCCAGAAAGCAGCGGCCAATAAAAAATAGCGATTAAGGCTATTACAAACAGTGGCGGGAGTAGCTTGCTACCGTAGGCCGTACGCAAGAGTCCGCCTGGCCGCGATATCGAATTCCGCGTCGATGGATCTGCCGAAACAGAAGGATTCAAAATTTTTCGCTCGTTGACCCGCAATGATAGCAAACCCATCGCTTCGGACAGTCCAGTTCCGGTCGCATGGGTCAGGAATTCGCACCAATAAAGTCGCTCACGTTGCTACTTGCGTTTCGCATTGGATGCAAGAGACGGCCGTCCTCGTGTTTACTTTTCCTCTCCGTTGATTCCTCAGTGCCTCGTGGGATCCCAATCTGTCTAGACTCCGAGTGCACCGATTCCCTCAATACAGCCGCTCCTTCCTCAGCAGGTTTCCGAACGACCCGATGTTGGCCAGGGTGTAGTTGAAGCGGTATTCGTTCTCATTGCGGATCGTGCCCAATCTGATGCGACGGTATTCCACGGTTATGCCGCAGCAGTCCCAATTATAAGTAGATTCGACGAAGTCATACTGTACCAACGCAAACTGGGCGTCGACGCCGAAGCTCGCGGCTCCGCTGAATCCGCGTTTGTCCGAGTGTCCGTACTGCACCTGGGTCCTGAACTGGTTAAAACGCGAAGGGCCAATAACGTTATTGGTCGCCAGAATCTGTCCTGGGAAGTTCGCATATAAGCCGATACCGCTGAAACCGAATTGCCCAATATGGTAGGTCAAGGACGTTGTGCTGGCGTTGATGCGTCCGGCGGTAAAGTCGTAGTCCAAGTCCCATTCCGCATCGACATTCGAGCTTGGTTGGATGCGAAGCCGGGAAACGAGCGGCGAAAGATGCCGAGGATTCGTCAGGAATGCGAAAGCCGTTAAATCCACGGTAGTCGTGAAGACGTTGCGTTGCCCACTTACTAGCGCTCCCCCGAAGCTGGTATCGAGGAAGTACTTCTGCGCCAGTTCCCAACTGATGAGTTCGCGGGCCGTCGATGGCGCGCCGGGACAAGTGTCCCGACTTGGCTCCTGTGAGTCGCCCCGCGTCACCTGAGGTTCACCGTCGTGTTCCCAAGACGGCGGACCGGGTGGCGATCCACTCGGGGGATTCAATGATGGCAAAGCGGGTGTGTTGCAGTTCCCGCTCTGAGGAGCATTTTTCTTAGCATAGAGACGGTTGATCACGCGATACTCGACCTCGTTGGTGTTGCTGAGGATGTCGCGTTCGTCGAAGCGCAGGATCTTAGAAAAATCGTTGACCCCGGTTACGTAACGGTAGACCACACTGGGCTCGATGACATGCTTCAGCTTGAGGCCGAGAAACTTATGATTGAAGAGCCGTTCCAGCGTTGGTGGCCGTAATTCAACCGAGGTGTCGAGAGCTCTTCGATTGATCGGATCACTGGAGGCCGTACCCAAACCGCTGGAAGGCACGAGCTGCTGGGTGTATAAGGTGTAACGAATTCCGACCTCCGGGCGCAGCGACCATCCGCCAAGGCGCAGGGGCAGAGAGACGTTGGGATCGACATCGAATCGACCCACAATAGGTGCGCTGTGGAAAGATGGCTCGCTGCGCGAAAGACCCTCCACCGCGGTATCGACAGCCCAGTAGAAAGGCGAATGGCCGAGCTCGCGATCGACGCTGGAAAAGTCAAAACTCGGAGCGTGCACGATGGTGATGACGTTTCCAGGGGTGGAGCTTTGAAAGCTTTGGTAGTGCTCGATCAGTGCGTTGTAGGAAAATCCATTAGTGCTGTTTGACAGAAAACCTTGAGACTTCACTTCCGACTGTAGAGGTTGACTGAAAATTGGGTCAAATGCCAACCGAAACAGGAAAGAACTCAAGTAATCGACATTGGCCACCCCTCGAATGTTGTGACCAAAATGATCTTCAGCGGTAAGCCGAATGTCCTCGCCCCCTTGGCTCACTTTAGGCGTGCCGATGCCCCTGTCCAGGACGCCGAAATAAGTCATGTCCACGTAGGAGCTCTCGCTGGGGCGAGCTCGAAATTCGCCGTGCTGCGCCCACCCGCGCCGGGAGAATAACTCCGCCCCGACCACCGCATCCATGCTGCGGTTGATGGCCCAGTAGAAAGCCTCACCCACGGTTTGGCCTTTGATCGATGAAGTGCCTAGATTTGGCATCAACAGGCCGGATTGCCGAACCTTGTGATCTACGGGATGGGTTGCGAATGGGAAATAGAGCACGGGTATGCTTTCGATGCGAAAAGTGCTCAGATAAATCGTCGCGTTGCCACCGGCGGTCACATTGGCATGGCGCATGCTAAATTGCCACTTGGGATGCGGCAACTCGCAGTTGGTTATAGTGCCGTTATATACGACGTAATGATCCGGTCCAGTTTTCACCACAACCTTGCCGGTAAACTCAAATGGGAGCGGGGAGGTCAGAAGCAACGGCCGCACTCGCTGCCGAGATCCAATGCTACCGGTCGCATCATAAAATCGTCCCACTTCAGTGCGAACATTGTATTGTCCGTGACTCGCTTCAACGTGTTCGTTGTTGGTGCTATCGTCAAGTACAACGTGGCCATTCAGCGTAACGTCGCCAGTATCGGAGTTGTAGGTGGCTTCGTCTGCCCAGAGGGTGAAGGTGCCATACTCAATTCGTCCCCGGACATGCAGTTTGAAGATGGGGCCCTCTTTCTCCTGTCGAACGGCACAAATGGTCGACTCGCTTTTTGAAGGCGGCGCAACCGGAGGACAACGTAACTGAGCAGTGGCGAAGCACGGAGCGAAAAGCGCGCAGCTCACAAGCGCCATGGTAGTGAGAAATCGCATTCGACAGTCATCGAAGAGCGGTGGCCGCACGCTTGCCAAGGAGTTCGTGAACAACGTAATCGTAGCACTCCCACTGAGGAAATTCGACTCGGGCTGGCGGACGTTGGGCGCATGTGACGTTCTGAAGGCTAGGGAAGTTGTTGGTATCAATCATAAGGTTGTGCGAAGCGGGCTTACAGCGATACTATGCCATGGGCCGGGCGAGTGATCTTGATTTGAACTTGTCAGCGCGCGAGCCGCACCTGCGCTCGGTTTCAGTGATCTTCCGTCTTCGAGTTGAGAGGAGCTATGGACAAACATTGGCTTTGGGTGTTCCTGCTCGTCGCGTTGTCGTCCATTATGCTGAAAGCCCAATCCGAACAATGGCAACAACTGTTCAACGGAAAAGATCTCGCGGGATGGAAGCACGTTGGCCCCGGCGGAGATACCGTGGAAGACGGACTGATCCGAACGCATGGCGGCATGGGACTGCTCTACTGGACCGGCGGAAGGCTGAGCAATTGTGTAATCCGTGTGGTCTATAAGATGCGCGACAACAATGACAACTCAGGCGTGTTCATCCGCATTCCGATCGAGCCCCGCGAGGAATGGATGCCCGTCCACTACGGTTACGAGGTACAGATTGACAATCATCCCGAAACCTCGAACGAGGACGACTACCACATCACCGGCACCCTCTATTCTTTGACGAAGCCCTTGGCCAAGCCCGGCAAGCCAGGACCTGAGTGGAACACGATGGAGATCACCTTGGACGGTCCGCACACGGTCGTGGTTCTCAACGGAGTGAAAGTTACGGACTATACCGAAGGCGATCCGGTACCAGAGAGGAAATTTGATTTTGAACCACAGCGTGGGCCACGGCCCCTCGAAGGCTATTTTGGACTGCAGAATCACAGCGACAATGACGTTGTTTTCTTCAAAGAAGTTGCGATCAAAAAACTGAACAAATAGCGTCCCAAGCGCCAGGAGATCCTATGAAGAAAAGCACATATTCGCGACGCAAGTTTCTGGGAATCAGCGCCGCCGCCGCGGGCGCATCTCTTGCCCCCAAGTCTATCCTACTCACTCCGGAGCCGCTTCTGGCCTCGGCGCGTCCGGCGCCCGCCAGTGACCGGCTTCGCTTCGGAATGATCGGAATCGGCATGCAGGGTTCTGGTCTGCTCACCGAGTCCATCACGTTACCCGGCGTCGAGTGTGCCGCTGCATGCGATCTATATGACGGTCGGCACACGTTGGCGAAAGAAATTGTGAGGCCCGATCTTCCGGTCACTCGTCGATACCAGGAACTGCTGGCGGACAAGAATATCGACTGCATCGTGGCTGCAGTTCCCGATCACTGGCACAAGCAAGTCGTCGTAGACGCAGTTTCCGCGGGGAAAGATATTTACTGCGAGAAGCCCATGTCCCACAGTGCCGCTGACGGTGTAGCCATGGTCGAAGCCGCGAAAAGGACTGGACGCATTGTGCAGATCGGTTCGCAACGCGTCAGTTCGCTCGTCTGTAAAAAGGCGAAAGAGATGGTCGCGCAAGGGATGTTGGGCGACCTGATGATGGTGGAAGGCTGGCTGGGGCGCAACGACCCCACCGGCGCATGGGAATATCCTCCGCCGACCGATCTTTCCCCCCAGACTCTTGATTGGGATACATGGCAAGGCAACGTTGCTAAGAGGCCATTCGATCCCTACATTTTTGCCCGCTGGCGCTGCTGGAAGGAATACGGTACGGGCGTTGCTGGCGATCTCCTGGTCCACTTGGTCAGCGGCATGATGTTCATACTGAACATGAATGACGCTCCGCAGCAGGCTATGTCCCTGGGCGGTATTTTGCGGTTCAAAGACGGACGGAACATGCCTGACGTCCATGCCACGTTATTCAAGTATGGCGAAATTCCCGTCTACATGCGGCTCAATCTGGGCACCGACATGCCTGAGACCTACCGCTTCCAGGGCTCCAAGGGAATTCTGGAAGTAACCGAGTTCGGTCTCAGCTACACTCCGCAAACCGGCAAAGATTCAGGGCCGAGCTATTACGACAGCGGATTCCCCCACGAGATGCGTGCCGCCTATGAAAAAAAGTGGCATGAAGAGAACGATCCGAAGCTGGGCCAGGAGCCGATGTTGGAAGCGATGACATTCCATGGACCGGACTTCGATGACATGAAACCGCACCTGTGGAATTTTTTCGAGGCCGTACGTTCGCGCAAACCCGTCGTCGAAGACGCGGTGTTCGGCCATCACGCGGCCTTGGCTTGCCACATGGCTAATGAGTCATATTTTCGCAAGACCGCCGTATCTTGGGACCAGGCTTCCAAGAGCATCAAGAGCTGAGCTCGGCGTGATAAAGGAAGTTCCTTTTCCGGTGGAGGTTCCACCTCCTCGGTGGGATTCCTTGCCAGGGTGCGGCGTAGGGAGAGCCCCGCCGCCCGGAGGAAAGGAAAACGCGAACTGTTAGTCCGTTCGTAAGCCCCCGAGGGTTACCGAAGTTTCCACGAAAGTCTCCAAATCATTGTTTCTAAATGTATTAGCTGCTACTTATTGATATTTAGGCGGCTTCGCAACAGAGGCTGGCCGGAATCTGATTAGCAGCTAAAATGTCTGCCCATTCACACTCGTGGAAACCTCTGTCCGCAGGGGCGAAAGCTTTCATTGGCCTGGTCGTTTTCGCGGGCACGGCAACGCTTCTTTACGGGGCAATCCACCAAAGCAGCAAAAATATCGCGGAGTTCATTTGTTACCTCGGCATTGCAATCCTGGCCTCCAGGCTCAAGGTCACTCTGCCCGGCATTACGGGCACCCTCTCGGTGAGTTTCCTCTTTATCTTGGTCGGTATCCTGGAACTCAGCTTTTCCGAAACCCTGATCCTGGGAGCGGTCTCTATGCTGGCGCAGTGCCTGTATCCCGACCGCCCTAAGGCGATCCAGGTAACCTTTAATATCTGCGCGGGTTCTGTGTCCACCGCGTTAGCGTATGTGGTTTATCACGATCCTCTGTCTAACATTCTCCTCGACAACCACGCGCTGTTGCTGTTGGTGGCAGCTTCGACCTACTTCATAGCCAATGCGGGCTCCATTGCCGCTGTCATTTCGCTTACGGAACGAAGGGCACTCAAAAAGATCCTGGTGGATTGCTATTTCTGGTCCTTCCCTTACTATTTGGTGGGCGCCGGGGTGGCCGGAGCCATCGCCTGGTTCAATCACACTTTCAACTGGGAAACCTCTCTGCTCCTGGTTCCGGTTGTCTATCTCATCTATCGATCCTACCGTTTGTATTTGGGCAAACTGGAAGACGAAAAGCGGCACGTCGAGGAGATGGCAAACCTACATCTTCGAACCATCGAGGCCTTGGCCCTCGCCATTGAAGCGAAGGACCAGACCACACATGATCACCTGCAACGCGTCCGCGTTTATGCCATTGAAGTCGCGAAAGAATTAGGCATGGAAGGTTCGGAGCTGGAAGCTCTGCATGCCGCAGCCCTGTTGCACGACATTGGCAAGCTCGCCGTACCGGAGCACATTATCTCGAAGCCCGGCCGACTTACCCCGGAAGAGTTCGAGAAGATGAAGATTCATACCCTGGTGGGCGCGGAAATCCTGGAGCGGGTTCGTTTTCCCTATCCGGTTGTGCCTATCGTGCGGGCTCACCACGAAAAGTGGGATGGAACCGGATACCCAATGGGACTGAAAGCCACGGAGATTCCGTTGGGCGCGCGCATTCTCTCCGCAGTGGACTACCTGGATGCTCTAGCTTCGGACCGCCAGTACCGGCGGGCGCTGCCCCTGCAGGAAGTAATGCAGCAGCTCTCAGCGGAGTCAGGCAAGGCGTTTGACCCGAAAGTGGTTCAGGTTCTTGAGAAACGCTACCGGCATCTGGAAAACTTAGCTCTGGCCAGGTCCAGTAACGACGTGAACTCGCCCCTCTCGACGGAGATCAGAATTGAGCGGGGGCCTGCTCCCGACGCCGGATTCGAAAAGGTGGCGCAGGATTCTACCGGGCAGGAAACCACATTTCTTTCTTCCATTGCCGCAGCCCGGCAGGAAGCGCAATCACTGTTTGAACTAAGCCAGGATTTGGGCGCATCGCTCAGCTTGGGGGAGACACTGTCCGTGTTCTCCGTGAAGCTAAAGCCCATGGTGCCTTACGATGCGATTGCAATCTACATTCTCCGCAACGACGAGTTGATCCCCGAGTACGTAAATGGCGACAACTACCGCCTGTTTTCTTCTTTGCGCATCCCACTCGGACAAGGGCTCTCTGGATGGGTAGCACAAAACCGAAAGCCGATTGTGAACGGGAACCCATCGGTTGAGCCGGGATATTTGAATGATCCCACGAAATTTAGCACTCTGAGCTCGGCTCTGGCAGTGCCTCTTGAAGGAGTGGCCGGGATCATCGGAGTGCTTGCTCTTTACCGCGGGGAACGTGATGCATTTACCACCGATCATCTGCGCATCCTTTTAGCCGTGAGCAGCAAGATGGCGCTGTCCATCGAGAACGCACTCAAATATCAGCAAGCCGAAAGCTCGGCGACCACGGATTATCTGACCGGGCTGCCCAACGCACGGTCTTTGTTCCTCGAGCTGGATCGTGAACTGGCTCGCTGCAAGCGCGATCAGTCCTCATTGATCGTGATGGTTTCCGATCTCGATGGTTTCAAGCAGGTGAACGATCGTTTTGGCCATCTCGAGGGGAATCGGGTTTTACGGCTTTATGCCCAGGCGCTAAAAGAAAGTTGCCGCCAGTACGACTACGTGGCGCGCATGGGCGGAGATGAATTCGTGGTCGTTGCCCCGGGACTGGCCCCAGACGCGGCTGCCAAGAAGGGCGAACAGATGCGAGCATTGGCTAAGCAGGCGGGCTTCGAAATCTGCGCGGAAGACATTCTCTCCCTTAGCGTCGGCCAGGCCATGTATCCCGACGACGGGACAGATGCGGAACAGCTCCTGGCGCAAGCCGACCGCCGCATGTACATCGAGAAGCAGAAACACCCCTCCCGAAAAGATCGCCGGCTGCACGCCCGCATGAAATGCCGGGTCACGATCGAATTGCATCCCGAGACCGGTGGCGGACAGATGTTAGGCAACTTGACCGATCTCAGCATGGGTGGCTGCTATGTGGAAACCACTGCGATCCTCACCCCGGGCACTAAAATCAAGCTAGTTTTTTCGCTTGAGGATGGCAATCTGGATGCCGAGGGATACGTCGCCAGAATGGACCCCGGATCGGGCATAGCTGTGCAGTTCAAAGAACTGAATCGCGAGGCCAAGGAAAAGATGTACCGAATTCTGGAGCACGTCCAGAAGACGAATACGTTTTACAACAATCGCTACTTCGAAAACCTGCTCAAACGCTGACCCACCAGCCACAGAATTCCGCCAAGATTTCCGGTCCAGCTCGCGCCCCGGTGGCTAAATCGTTGCAGAAGTCGACACAACCTTGCCGACACCTTGCCGACGCGCTCTTGAAGGCCAGTTCTTTGGGCCTTACACTTGAGGGAGTGCACGTTCACTCCCATGGCGAGCGTGGTCCGGGCAGGGTCCTGAAAGTATCGCTGGCCGTCACCCTGGCCTATATTGTGCTGCTCGTAGTTGCCGGCATGCGCGCCCACTCATTGGCGCTACTCTCCGAAGCCGGGCACAACCTGTCGGATTTTCTGGCTCTCCTGCTTTCGCTGGTTGCAGTCTATTTGCAATCGCGGCCGCCCAGCGCTACCAAGACTTACGGATACCATCGCGCCGGAGTGCTGGTCGCCCTGGTCAATGCCGTCTCGCTGGTAGCGGTTTCGTCCCTTGTCTTCTACGAGGCTTTCCGGCGGATTCAGCATCCGGAGCAGGTTCGCGCGGGCATCATGGTGGCAGTTGCTGCGGCAGGCGTGGTCATAAACGGAGTGATTGCCCTGCTGCTCTATCGTTCCGGAGGCGATATCAACATTCGCAGCGCCCTGTTGCACGAAGTGGGCGACACGATTTCGACCGCCGCGGTAATCGCCGGAGGCTGGGCCATTATGAGCACGGGCCATTACTGGATCGACTCCGCGCTGTCGTTCGGAATTGGCGCGCTGATTTTGTGGTCAGGTTTCGGCATCGTTCGCGAAACTCTTAATATCTTGCTCGAGGGCACGCCCCGCGGCGTGAAGCTTGAACTGGTCGAGACCGCCATGCGCTCCATCGACGGCGTCAACGACGTGCACGACCTTCACTGTTGGAGCATCGGCTCTGAAACTCGCGCCCTCTCGTGCCACATCTCGATTGCCGACATTCCCCCCTCGGTGAGCGAGCGCATCCTGCGGGATGTAAAGGAATGCTTGCATCGAGACTTCCGCATCGACCACACCACGATTCAGTTTGAACATGCGGTGTGTGAAGTGGCCCACGGATGTGTTATCCCAGTGGGGGAGAGCGAACAGGAACACCACCAGCAAGGTCGCTGAACCGTTCTTTACCTGTTTCAAGCTTTCTTGTCCGTAGGTTGCGACGCATAAATTTCCCGCACTCGCTCAATCGTATCCGCGTCCTCCGCAGACTTGTCCGGCCGCAGGCGCACGATGCGCGGAAACCGCAACGCGAAACCACTGTCATGCCGGTCCGACTGCATCATGTTGTTGAATGCCACCTGCAGCACAATCTTCGGTTCGACCAGGCGGTGAAAGCCTTGATCTTCAGTCGTGTGCTCGAGAAACCACTGCGTCATCTCGGAAATCTCGGCGTCGGTTAGTCCCGAATAAGCCTTGCCGATGTTGACCAGGCGCTCCCCATCCCAGACGCCAAACGTGTAGTCGCTGAGCACACCGATGCGTTTTCCGTGTCCGTACTCGACAGCAGTCACGACCACGTCGAGCGTCGCCAGTTCACGCTTCATCTTCAACCAAGATTTGCCACGCTTACCCGGGGTGTAAGGCGAGGTCAGATCTTTGATCATCAGTCCTTCATTACCCCGCGCCTGTGCAGCCGTGAAAAGCTCTTCGAGCTGTTCCGGTGAAGACGTGCGAAATGCCGGCGCGCGAATGACACTGGCCACCTTGACCTCTTCTGCCTGGGTCTCGAGCTCAAAGCTTAGGTTGCCTTGTCCTTCTGCGGTTTCGGATTTTCTCGGCGACTCTGTGGCTCTGTGGTAAATTCCCGTATTCCCCGCCAGCAATTCATCCAGAATCCCGGCTCGCTCCTCGAGAGGGCGATCAATCAATAGTTCGCCGCCGGCGTATAGAACATCGAATGCCAGATAAGCGACCGGAGTCTCCCGCAGCATTTTCGCGCTAACTTTCTTCCGACCTAACCGTTGCTGCAAGGCGCTGAACGGTCGCGCCCGTCCCAGATTCATGGCCTTGGACTCGCCGGCATCAGTGCTTGGGCCGTCCACTATTTCCTGCGTCTGATCCAGTTCGGCAGGATATTCCCAGGCCACAATTTCGCCGTCCAGAATCGCATCCGGCGGCAACCCCGCCAGCGCGCTGGGCAATTCCGGAAACGATTCCGTGATCTCATCGCGTGTGCGGGAAAAGAATTTCACCTCGCCCTCTGAAACGTGCGCCTGTGCCCGGATGCCGTCGTACTTATCCTCCACCGCCGCCGCGGGAAAATAACTCAGCCCTTCCCCCGCAGACTCAACTGGGCTCGCCAGCATGAAGCCCAAAGGATGGAACAGTCGCATCTTCGCGTTGGCAAGCCGCCCCGCTGCCGCCAATTTTAGAGTCTCGCCAATGTCCCCCAGCAGCATGTTCGCACGCTGCACTTGCTTGAGCGTGACGCCGTAAGCTTTGGCCATTGCCTCTTCGACCAGGCTTTCCTTCAGACCAATGCGCAGATCGCCAGTCATGATCTTCACTATGTACTTGGCTTCCAATGGCGTTGCGCGCCTAAGCAAATCGCGCAACAGCGCAGACTTTGCCGACGCTCCTCGCGTCCCCGCGATCTGGCGGAAGGCAGCATCCACCTCCAAGACGCTGAGGCCCTGGCCATCTTTTTCTGGAAGTACCTCCCCCGCCGCGGCTCCCAGGTCGCCTAGCCGACGGTACACGGCAGTTAGCGTGGCGTCATCTTTTTTTTCGGCCAGCTCCCCCAGCAGTCGCCACAGAAGCGATCCGCCGACCTGCAGCGTTGCTTCCTCCCAAACCGGAAACGGCCGACCTGACAAAAATATCGCCGAGATTTCAGCCTCCCGGTGCGTACGCGACTTCAGATAGTCGGCGACAATGGCGATCTTGTGCAATTTCTTGGAGGTGCCCGCGATCGCTTCGCAGGCGGATGCCAGATGTCTCATCTCACACCCTTATCCATGCTTTCTCCCGCGACTCCGCCGCTTGTCGCCTGCAAAAGTAGCGAAGAGGTCCGCACAGCCAGAGGCTACACCGAAAACAGAACAGATGAGGTTTGTCCCCACGGAAGGCGGTTGACAAGCCTCATGGATTTGTCGTCGATTTGGAGTGGCGATTTTACAGTCTTTTTAGGCGTCTCCCAGGCCCTCACGATGAGGCTAAATTCAATCGTTCCGGATGAAAAGCCGAGCACTACTCTACCCCGGTATCGTCGAGAAAGTGATGAAGCCGCGCGATCCGCGAGACCCTGAAAAAGCCCAGGTCGTCGTGGATGGAGCAGACCGTCTATATCGTGAAATTCGCATCGATAACACCCTGAACGACGCGAACAGTCAAGAGGTCGCGCTCCAACCGGGTGCGCCCGTTGAGGTCACGGTCGCAGTCGATCCAGACTGTCAAGAAGTGAAGACAGCTCAGGAAACTCCCGTCGTCCGAGCCGGATTCCGCTCGGGTTCTCCTGTTCGAGAGGCACTACTTACAGCTGGCCTGTCAGCCGGGAGAGCCGGGAGAGCCCGGGAGAGCGACCAACACCCAGGCCGCTCGGCTCCCTGTGATACCCTATTACTTGGCGCTTTACCGCCTTTGGGAGCATCCAAATACCATGCGCTTCGTACGAAATTTCGTGCGGTTTCTGGTGGCCGTGCAGCTTCTTCCCGCACTCGAGAGTGGCGAAGAAACTCTGGTCGGCGGACAGGCCGTGCTCGAAGGCGTAATGATGCGTTCTCCGCATGCCTGGTCCATCGCTTGCCGCAAGCCATCAGGTGAAATGGCGACCCTCAGTGAGCCGCTGGACCGTCCTTCGGAAAAGCATAAATGGATGGCTTGGCCTGTTATTCGGGGGGTGATGACGCTGGGTTATGCCATGAGCCTGGGCTACCGTGCCCTGCGCTTTTCGGCTAACGTCGCCCTCGAAGACATGATGCAGAACGATGCCCGTCCTGCTGAGGGCGGGGCCAAGACTGCCGAGCCCGGGCGGAGTTCAGCGGTTGCGAGATCGTCGCCGAGCCAGGGAAAAGCTGCCACGGTCGGCAGCTGGTTGGCAACTGCGAACATCATCATCTCAGTGGCATTCTTCATTTTCATGTACAAGTATCTGCCGTTGCTGGCTGCCACTCAGCTTAAGAAATGGGACCCTGCTCTCGGCGGCCACATCATGTTCAATCTGGTAGATGGCATTGTGCGCATTGCGCTCTTCCTGCTTTTCATCTGGGGAGTCTCTCTCTGGCCAGACATTCGTCGCGTCTACGAATACCACGGCGCCGAGCACAAAACAGTTTTCGCCTTCGAGAACGGCGATCCGCTTGAGACCGCGGCAGTGCAGAAGTATTCGACATTCCACCCTCGCTGCGGCACCAGTTTCCTGATGACGGTGATGCTCATCTCGATCGGCTTCTATATGCTGATTCCGGTCACAACCTTCTGGGCGCGATTTGCTGTGCGCGTTGCGTTCCTGCCCTTGATTGCCGGAGTGTCGTACGAGATCATCCGTTTCGCCGCCAAGCATCGCGGTTCTCTGTTCGCCCTTATGACCGCCCCCGGCCTTTGGCTCCAGCGCATCACCACCAAGCCTCCGTCTGATGAACAGGCGCAGTGCGCCATCGTGGCTCTCGACCATGCCATGGCTCTTGAGAAGGAACGCGGTGGCGAATTGGTGATTGCCTAGCGGTTCCGCCGCGAATACTTTCCTGTTTCCATCCCCGACATCGCTAGAATGAGCCGTAGAGACGTGAGTGGTTACGTCTCATCCCGGGCACGAACCTGGCGGCCGAAACCGAGACGTAGCAAGCTTACGTTTCTACCAAAGATTCCGATGCTTGAAAGATTGGATCAAATAGAAGCCCGCTACGAAGAGCTCACCCAAGCTCTCGCATCGCCGGAGATTGTCACCGACTCGGCGAAATACCAGAAAACCGCCAAAGCACACAGTGAAATTGCACCGGTCGTCGAAAAGTATCGCGAGTACAAAGACCTGACCCGAGGCATTGTTGAAAGCAAGGTGGTGCTTGCTGAAGAAAAAGATCCTGACATGCGTGCATATGCTCAAGAAGAACTGGATCAGCTGCAATCGCGTGTCAGCGCGATTGAAGAAGAACTCAAAGCTCTGCTCCTGCCGAAAGATCCTAACGACGAGAAAAACATCATCCTCGAAATCCGCGCTGGCACCGGCGGAGACGAAGCCACGCTCTTTGCCGCTGAAATCTTCCGAATGTACACGCGCTATGCTGAAATGCAGCGTTGGAAAGTCGAAGTGCTCTCGACTTCGGAGTCGTCCGCGGGTGGACTGAAAGAAGTCATCGCCATTATCGAAGGCAAACGCGTCTATTCGCAGCTCAAGTATGAAAGCGGTGTGCACCGTGTACAACGCGTGCCAGCCACCGAACAGCAGGGGCGCATCCACACCTCCGCGGTCACGGTTGCGGTCTTACCCGAAGCTGAAGACGTCGACATCAAGATTGAAGCCAAAGACCTCCGCATCGACACCTTCTGTTCGTCCGGACCCGGTGGCCAGTCTGTGAATACTACTTACTCTGCTGTCCGCATCACGCACCTTCCCACCAATACGGTCGTGAGCTGCCAGGATGAAAAATCGCAGATCAAAAACCGCGAAAAAGGTATGCGCGTGTTGCGTTCGCGGCTCTACGAAATCCAGATGGAGAAGCAGCAGCAGGCCTTGGCCAAGGAGCGCAAGGCTATGGTCGGCTCTGGCGACCGCAGCGAAAAGATCCGCACCTATAACTTTCCCCAAAACCGCCTCACTGATCACCGCATCGGTTTTACCGTTCACCAGTTAGAGTCCGTGATGGATGGCAAACTCCAGCCTTTGGTCGACGCTCTGATAACCCACTACCAGGCTGAGAAGCTGAAACAGGAAAGCGCCAGCGTGGCGTAGGTTGCGCCCATGCGCTGCCCATCCTGGTTTTTTGGGGGGCGCAATCCTTCCTGAGCAACCTCGACGGGTTGCCTCTGTGGTGAAATAGATGGGTGCTCCTCAAGCAAGCACTCACTTCCGCCATCAACCGCTTAACTGCGGACCAAACTCCTTCCCCGCGCATGAATGCCGAGTTGCTCCTCATGTTCACGCTGGGCTGCGATCGCGCCTACCTGCACGCCCACCCCGAACGTGAACTGACCTTTGCAGAAGGTGAGCGTTACGTCCGGGCGCTCGGCGAACGCTCCCGCGGAATTCCCGCACAGTACATTACAGGCCACCAGGAATTCTGGGGCATGGATTTTCTCGTCACCCCCGCTGTCCTGATTCCGCGCCCGGAGACCGAACACGTGGTTGAAACCGTGCTCGAACTCACCAGTATGGGCGGCACGCTCGCGCCCGTCAGCTCTGTCCGCATCGTAGACGTCGGTACAGGTTCGGGTTCGATCGTGCTGGCGCTAGCCAAAGAATTGCCGCAGGCGGAAATGCATGCCACCGACATTTCCTCCGCTGCTCTTGAAATCGCTCGCGCCAACGCCGCACGCCATCAGCTCGAAGAGCGCGTCCAGTTTCACTGCACGGATTTGCTCAGGGGCTTTCCCTCTTCAGGTTTCGATATCGTTGTTTCTAACCCGCCCTATGTCGGCGAATCGGAAGCTGATCAGGTCCAACTTGAAGTCCGTAAGTTCGAGCCCCGCAACGCTGTTTTCGCTGGGCCCACGGGCGTCGAGGTGATAGAGAGCTTGATCCCCCAGGCGCAGGCCGCCCTCCGGCCTGATGGCTGGTTAGTCATGGAAATCAGCGGCACCATCGCCGACAACGTCCAGGCGCTGTTGCATTCATGGGATGACGTTTGTGTCACGCGCGATCTGCAATCCATCCCTCGCGTCATGCGCGCCCGAAAACCATAGTCTTGATCCTCCACTGCGATTGCGAACCGCCCTTCCTGGAGAAAATCTTGCTTTGCCGTGGTGCCTGGAATGGGGTCTTGCTCAGGGGTTCAATATTGCGTCTAGCGAAGCCCTGAGCTCGCGAAAGCGGAAGGGATATCCACTCGAAATCAGCTTGCTAGGTTCCACTCTTTGGCTCCCGAGTAAGACCTCTTCGCCCATCTGTCCCAGCAGGAGTTTGACGGCGAAAGCGGGCACAGGGAGAATCGCCGGACGGGAGAGCGCCCTGGCGAGCGTCTGGGTAAATTCCGCGTTGGTCACAGGACGGGGCGCGACCACGTTCACCGGCCCCTGCAGCAGATCGGTCTTCAGGATGTGATGGATCGCGCCGACAAGATCTTGCACGTCAATCCAACTCCACCATTGGCGGCCGTCGCCGATGTTGCCGCCAAGGCCCAGCTTAAACGGCAACTGCATTTTCTGCAGTGCGCCGCCTTGGGGGCTCAGGACTACTCCAAATCGAGTCCTTGCTGTGCGAATGCCAGCTTGCTCTGCCGGGGCCGTGGCGGCCTCCCACTCCCGGCACACTCGGGCAAGAAAGCCGGTGCCCGAAGGGCTCTGCTCCCATAACAGTTCGTCTCCACGGTGGCCATAGTAGCCAATAGCCGACGCGCAAACGAATACTCCGGGTTTCTCTCTGGTTTGGGCTAAGGCTTGCGCCAGGTTGCGCGTTCCCACGACCCGGCTATTAAGGATTTTTGCCTTCTTCGCCTCGGTCCAGCGACCGGCAATCGTTTCACCCGCAAGATGAATCACGGCATCGAAGCCGGAAACCGCTTGCGGAGCGATGGTCTGCTCTGGATCCCACGAGATGTGCTCTTCATCGGCTGTCGAATTCGAAGTTGCGCCGTTGCGAGTCAGCCGCGTTATTCTTGCACCATTCGATTTGAGCGAAGGCAGCAGAGTTGCACCGATCGGACCGGATGCACCGCTTACCAATATCCGCGATGACTTGAGGGCGTACATGCTGCAACAATGTAGCAGATGACCACCAGCCGTGGTTGTCCAACTCGGTACAAAGACTGCGGCGAGTCAATCAGAGCCTAAGACTGCCGCGTGTCGACCCATCGGGACGCTATAATTTGAGGCCAGGGATCCCGCGCTAGCAGTGCTTCCCCGCAGATATTGCTTAGGCAGTTTGCAGGCTATAATCCGGCATGGCGAGCTTGCGCCAACAGATCGCGACCACTGCTCTGACCCTCACCAAGTTCCGCGAACTGATGCGGCGGATGCAGGAAAACCGCCCGCAGGACGATCTGTCCATCATCAAGAAAGCCTACGACTTTTCCCTCAAATATCACGAAGGCCAAAGCCGTGCTTCGGGCGATCCGTACCTCGTGCATCCTCTTGAGGTCGCGCTGGTTCTCGCCGAAATGAAGATGGATCCCGTCGCGGTTGTGGCGGGTTTGCTCCACGACTCTGTCGAAGATACTTCCGTCACCATCGGCGACATTGGCAAGGAATTTGGCGAGCAGGTGGCTCACATTGTCGAAGGCGTCACCAAGATCAGCAAGATCGACTTCGCCACCCGCGAAGAGCAGCAAGCAGAGAACCTGCGAAAGATGATGCTGGCTATGGTGGATGACATCCGCGTGGTGCTCATCAAGCTCGCCGATCGCCTGCACAATATGCGTACCTTGGAACATCTACCGCCCGAGCGTCAAAACAAGATCGCTCAGGAAACCCTGGAAATCTATGCACCCATCGCCCATCGGCTGGGCATGGGCAAAATTCGCGGTGAATTGGAAGACCTCGGCTTTCGTTTCATCGATCCAGTCGGCTACGAACAGGTGGAAAAGGCTGTCAATGCCCGCCGCAAACAGGGCGAGGCGTTTCTTGCCAAAGTCCAGCAAACCATCAAAGACAAGCTCAAAGAGGCCGGCATCCAGGCTCAAGTCGACAGTCGTATCAAGCGACTCTACAGCATTCACAAGAAGCTGCAGCGCCAACGCATCGCTGTGGACCAGGTCTACGACCTGTGCGCATTGCGCGTGGTTACGCGTTCGCTGCAGGACTGCTACGCCGTGCTCGGCATCATTCACAATCTATGGCGTCCGGTGCCGGGGCGCATCAAGGACTTCATTGCCATGCCGCGTCCCAACTTTTACCAGTCGCTGCATACCTCAGTGATCACGGAAGACGGCACCCCGTTTGAAATCCAGATCCGTACCGAGGAAATGCACAAGATGGCCGAGGAGGGCATCGCCGCGCACTGGAAATACAAAGACGGCCCTGTCTCCGCGCAGGACGAGCAGCGGCTTGCATGGCTGCGTCAGGTGGTGGAGTGGCAGCGCGACGTCAGTGATCCCGCTGAATTCCTTTCTGCGCTCAAGGTGGATCTCTACCCGGAAGAGGTCTACACCTTCACGCCCAAAGGAAAAGTTGTGGTTCTTCCCCGTGATGCCACGCCCATCGATTTCGCCTACACCATCCACACTGAGGTTGGTCACACTTGCGTGGGTGCCAAAGTTAACGGCCGCATGGTGCCGCTGCGCCACAAACTGCACTCCGGCGACATTGTGGAAATCATGACCCAGCCCGGCCATAAGCCCAGCCGTGACTGGCTGGCGCTGGTCAAATCCTCGCGCTCACGCAACAAGATCAAACACTGGCTCAACCTGCATCAGCGCGAGCGCGCCATCGAAATCGGCCGCAAGCTGATCGACAAAGAGGCCCGCAAGTACCGGATCCCACTAAAAGAAATCAAAGACGAAGATCTCCTCAAGGTGGCTTCGGCTTACGGCCTGGGCAAAGTGGACGATCTGATGTCAGGAATAGGCTACGGAAAATATTCCGCCCGGCAGGTATTAGCGCGCCTTCTTCCGGCCGGTCCTGCCGCCGTCGCCGAGAGCGGGGGCGAGCGCGATCATGCCGGCGATAGTTGGGAACAAGGAAAACCGGGCGGCATCGCCAGCGTGGTGCGCCGCGTCTTTGGCGATCACAACGCCATCACCGTCAAGGGTCAGGGCGACATGTTGGTTTACCGCGCGCGATGTTGTAACCCCATTCGCGGCGAGAGCATCGTCGGTTACATTACGCGAGGTAAAGGCGTTGCCGTCCACTCGGCCAACTGTCCGAACGTCACCAACCTTCTATACGAGCCGGAACGCCGTATCGAGGTGGAATGGGCCCGCGACGAAAGCACTCCTACTGCGTATCCTGTCAAGCTCACCGTTTTTTGCGACGACCGGTTCGGCATGCTCAAGAACATCACTGGCGTGATCGGTGACGCGCAAAGCAACATCCGCAACATTGCGGCGCACACATCCAACAGCCAGGCCAGCGTCGAAGTGGTGCTCGACATCTCCGATCTCAAGCATCTCGAGCAGATCATTGCCGGGCTGCGCAAAATACCGGGCGTGCACGAAGTTCAAAGGCTGCAGAAAATCTGAGGGCGGGTCAGTTCAGCAAAAACGCCTCTGTGTTACTCTGTGCCCTCTGTGATTTTGTTTTGCTGGGGAGTGAGAACCGAGAACTGAGAACCGCTTTCATGCGCGAAGTTGTTTCCACCAAAGACGCTCCCCAGGCTATCGGCCCCTATTCTCAGGCCATTAGAGCCAATGGATTCGTCTTTGTCTCTGGACAGGTTGCTATCGATCCGGAGACCCAGCAGGTGATTGCGGGCGACGTCGCCGCCCAGACCGACCGTGTGTTGCGCAATTTATCGGAAATTCTGGAGGCCGCGGACAGCGGCCTCGGGAAGGTTGTGCGCTCCACCGTCTTTCTCAAGAACATGGGCGACTTCGCCGCCATGAACGAGGTGTATGGAAAATACTTCAGATCTGCACCGCCAGCCCGCTCCACCGTGGAAGTGGCGCGGCTGCCCAAGGATGTGCTCGTGGAAATTGATGTGATTGCGTTGGCTTAGGCCTTGCTATCGAACACTTGCCAATTCAAGCGCAGAACTGCCCCTCCAATCGGCAATAGAAAATTGGCAATTGAAATGAACCCTCGGCGTGCTCAGCGACTCGGCGGTGTGTCCCTTAGGCCTTAACCACTTTGCCGCTGCGCAGGCAGGAAGTGCACACGCGCATGCGTTTCGTAGTGGCCCCAACCCGCGCATGAACCGGGCGCAGATTGACGTTCCAACGCCGCTTAGTCACGTTATGGGCGTGGCTGATGCGGTTTCCCGCTTGCGGCTTCTTGCCGCAGATATCACACTGCTGTGCCATGACTACTCCAGAAAGATTCAGAGCTTGATGCGCA